>JAATGL010000303.1 GCA_015654705.1 Alphaproteobacteria bacterium
GCATGATCTCCTCGCGGCTTTCGCCCAGGCCCACCATCAGGCCGGACTTGGTGAAGCCGTCCGGCACCAGTTCCTTGGCGCGGTCCAGCAGCCGCAGCGAGGCGTAATAGCGCGCCCCCGGCCGCACCGTTAGATAGAGCCGCGGCACGGTCTCCAGATTGTGGTTGAACACGTCGGGCCGTGCCGCCATCACGGTCTCGAGCGCGCCCGGTTTGCGCAGGAAATCCGGCGTCAGGACTTCCACGCTGGTGCCGGGGCTGAGCGTGCGGATGGCGCGGATGGTGCGGGCGAAATGGTCCGCGCCGCCGTCGGTCAGATCGTCGCGATCGACCGAGGTCACCACGACATGCTTCAGGCCCAGCTTCGCCACCGCCTGGCCGACATGGTCGGGCTCGTCGGGATCGGGCGCGCCAGGCAGCCCCGTCTTCACGTTGCAGAAAGCGCAGGCGCGCGTGCAGGTGTCGCCCAGGATCATCATGGTGGCGTGGCGCTGGGTCCAGCATTCGCCGATGTTGGGGCAGGCCGCCTCCTCGCACACCGTGTGCAGGCCGTGCTCGCGGACCACGGCCCGGGTCTCGGCATATTCCCGGCTCACGGGTGCGCGCACGCGAATCCAGTCCGGCTTGCGGATCACCGCGCTATCGGGACGGTTGGCCTTCTCCGGATGGCGCGGAGCCTGGGTGCGGTCGATGACGATGGTCATGGCCGTGCATATATAGGCTGGTATCGCGAAAATCACCTGCTTCCGCTAGCGTGATCCGCGAAAAGCCGGAAGGCGGCCGCAAGCGCCGCTGCCGAGGAGGACCGCTTGACCCTTGCCACCATCGCCGCCGCGTCCGGCGAGGACATCATGCCGTTCGACGTCGCGCGGACGCAGAAGACCGTGTTCCGCGCCCTTTTCGAGGCGCGTGCGCGCTATGGCGGCAGGCAGGCGGCGATCGTCGACGGCGACGACCGCGTGCTCAGCTATGACGACATCCTGCGCGCCACGCTGGCGCTGGGCCATGCCCTGAAGAAGGGCACACGCAACGGCGAATCGGTCGGCGTGATGCTGCCGACCGGCGCGGGCGCGATCATCTCCTTTTTCGCGCTCTCGGCCTATGGCCGCGTGCCGGCGATGCTGAACTTCACCTCGGGCGCCGCGGGGCTCAGGAGCGCGCTGCGCACCGCCGAGGTCAAGCGCATCGTGACGGCGCGACGCTTCGTCGAACTGGCCAAGCTCGACGCGCTGGTCGCCGAGATCAAGCAGGATGCCGAGATCGTCTACCTGGAGGACGTGCGCCAGAAACTGTCGCTTTTCGACAAGGCGGCCGCGGCGGTGGGGCAGTATCTTCCGGCGTTGGTGACGGCGCGCGCGCCGCATCGGCGGCCGGCAGTCATCCTCTTCACCTCCGGCACCGAGGGCGAGCCCAAGGGCGTGGCGCTCTCCCATTTCAACCTGCTCTCCAATGTGGAGCAGGTGCGCGTCCATATCGCGCTCTACAACAGCGACATCCTGTTCAATCCGCTGCCGACCTTCCATTGCTTCGGGCTGACGGTGGGGGCGCTGATGCCGCTCTATCTGGGCATCAAGGTGGTCTTTCATCCCACGCCCCTGCAGCCGCGCGAGATCGCGCACCGCATCCGCACCTCCGGCGCCACCATCCTGCTGTCGACCGACACCTTCATGTCGCAATATGCCCGTGCCGGCGAACCGGGTGATCTCAATTCGTTGCGGATGGCTGTGTGCGGCGCCGAGCGGGTGCGCGACGAGACTCGCGCCCTGCTGCGCCGGAAATATTCGATCGAACTGCTTGAGGGCTATGGCGTGACCGAGACCTCGCCGGTGGCGGCGGCCAACCAGGTCGGCGCCAACCGTCCCGGCACGGTCGGCCGCCTGATGGCGGGGATGGATGCGCGGCTGGAGCCGGTGGAGGGAATCCCCAATGCCGGGCGGCTGTTCCTGCGCGGACCCAATGTGATGCTGGGCTATATCAAGCCGGACAGGCCCGGCGCGATCGTGCCGCCTTCGGGCGGCTGGCACGACACCGGCGACATCGTCACGATCGACGAGGACGGCTTCATCGCGATCAAGGGACGGCTGAAGCGCTTCGCCAAGATCGGCGGCGAGACCGTGTCGCTGGCGGTGGTGGAGAACTGCGCCTCGGCGCTGTGGCCGGATTTCGCCCATGCCGCGGTCGCGGTCCCCGACGGGCGCAAGGGCGAGCAGGTCGTGCTGGTCACCACCAACCCGGATGCCGGCCGCGTCGAGCTGGTCGGCTGGGTCCACAATCACGGCGTGCCCGAAATCGCCGTGCCGCGCCGCTTCGTGCATGTCGCCGACATTCCGGTGCTGGGCACCGGCAAGACGGATTACGTGAAGGTGCAGAAGATGGTGCAGGAGGACGCGGCGTAGAGCCGAATTTCCGTCACGGTCATCCTTCGAGGCTCCCCCGGCGCAAGGCCGGGGTCGCACCTCAGGATGACGCGTTATTGTAAACTGAGGTGCCCGCCGAAGGCGGGCCTCGAAGCACGCAGTGTCAGAAGCGGCAGCGGCCTAAAACTCCGCCTCCAGCTCCTCGACTTCGTCGGGCTCGGCCTTGGCGGCTTCGATCCATTCGAGCATGCCGGGCAGGTTCAGGATCGTCTCGCAATAATCCGTGCACAGACGGTCGAGCCTGACCGCGTAGGTGGAAAAGCGCGTGCAGACCGGCGCGTACATCGCATCCGCCAGCGTGGGGCCCGCGCCGAACAGATAGGGCCCGCCATAACGCTTCAGGCATTCGCGCCAGATCGCCGCGATGCGGTCGATGTCGGCCTGGGCGCCGGCCCAGACCTTGAAGTCGGGATAATGCGCCTTCAGGTTCATCGGCAGCGCCGCGCGCAGATTGGCGAAGCCTGAATGCATCTCGCCGGAGATCGCGCGGCAATGGGTGCGCGCCGCCAGGTCGCGCGGCAGCAGCGCCGCGCCCGGCAGCGTCTCGTTCAGATATTCCGCGATCGCCAGCGTGTCCCAGACCTTGATCGCGCCCTGCGTCAGACACGGCACCAGGAAGGACGGCGAGAGCAGAAGCAGTTCGGCGCGCGTCGAGGGATCGTCGCTGGCCAGCACCCGCTCCTCGAAATCGAGCCCCGCCATGCGGCAGAGCAGCAAGCCGCGCAGCGACCACGACTAATAGTTATAGCTGCTGATTGTCAGGACCGCATCACTCA
>JAATGL010000061.1 GCA_015654705.1 Alphaproteobacteria bacterium
ATTTCGTGCGCCTCGCCGTCGGCGGTGCGGCTGGCGATGGCGAGCCGCGCCACCGCGCCGATCGAGGGCAGCGCCTCGCCGCGGAAGCCCAGCGTCGCGATGTTGGAGAGATCGTCGCCGTCCAGCTTGGAGGTCGCGTGGCGCTCGATGGCGAGGACGAGGTCGTCCGCGTCCATGCCGAGGCCGTCATCCTCGACCAGGATCAGCTCGGCGCCGCCGGCCGCGAGCGCGATGTCGATGCGCGCCGCGCCGGCATCCAGCGCGTTCTCGATCAATTCCTTGGCGGCGCTGGCCGGCCGTTCCACCACTTCGCCCGCCGCGATGCGGTTGATCGTGCCTTCGTCGAGCCGGCGAATCGTCATGGCGAACTTTACCCTCCCGTTGCGGGAGGGCGGAAGTTTCCAGAGTCAGTTGCGGTCAACTTTATTCATCTTATGATCTGTCATCCCGGAAGCTGAGCGTAGCGAAGCTATCCGGGACCCATCGCGACGGTTTCCCGATGGGTCCCGGCGCTCGCTTGTGCTCGGCCGGGATGACAACAGGTGCGCGTCATCCTGGTCACAACCGACTTAACCCCCGCCCAGATATTGCCGCGCCAGCACCTTGCCTTCTTCCACGCCGGGCTGGTCGAAGGGATCGACGCCCATCAGCTTGCCCATCAGGATGGTCTCCAGCATGAAATGCATCATCAGGGCGCCGATGCCGCGCGCGTCGATCAGCGGCAGGTCGATCACCCGCACCGGGCGGCCGTTGCGGTTCAGCGTCTCGGCGGTGGCGCGCGATTCGGCGGCGATCAGGTCGCCCATCGGCTTGCCGGCCAGGTAATCGAGACCCAGCGCCTCGGCCTGCGCCCTGGGCGCGACCGGGCCGTGGCCCTTCATCGTGGTGGTCAGCAGCGTGAACAGCGCGTTGCCCGGCCCGTCGCGGAACAATTGCAGTTGGCTGTGTTGGTCGACGGGGCCCAGCGCGCCGATCGGCGTCGAACCCTTGCCGTCCTTGCCCAAGCTCTCCGCCCACAATTGCCGCCACCAGGCATTGAAGACCTGGAAACGGTCGGCATAGCCCATCAGCACCGTCTCGTTGAGGCGGCCGGCCTTGGCCAGCGCGAAATGCAGTGCCGCACCCTGCGCCGGCAGGATTTCCTGCGGCGACGTGCCCGACAGGACATGGGCGATGGTCTCCGCCGCACCGGCGCGCAACGCCGCCACGTCGATTTCCATCAGCAGCGCCGGCAGCACGCCGCACATCGTCAGCACCGAATAGCGCCCGCCGACATCCCTGGGATGGTCCAGCGCCGGACAGCCGATGGCGGCGGCGAATTTGCGTAAGGGACTGTCGCCCGGCTCGCTGATCACCACGAAATGGTCCTTGAGCCATTGGGCGCCGCCGGCCTTGTCGATGGCATCGGCGGCGGTCAGCGCCTGCAGGATCGTTTCGGCGGTGCCGCCGGATTTGGAGATCGCCACGAAGCGCGCCGTCTTCAGGTCGAAGCGCGCCAGCGTCTCCGCCCAGCTATAGGGATCGGGATTGTCATGGAAGGTGACGCGCGGGCCCTTGCGGTCGTG
This sequence comes from Alphaproteobacteria bacterium, assembly GCA_015654705.1. Taxonomy (GTDB): domain Bacteria; phylum Pseudomonadota; class Alphaproteobacteria; order Micropepsales; family Micropepsaceae; genus Rhizomicrobium. The sequence goes on from JAATGL010000061.1 coordinate 1,566, forward strand.
GCGTTCCAGCGCGGCCTTCAGCGCCTGCCCGCCCAGGCTCGAGCCGCCGATGCCCAGCACGGCGATGTCGCTGCTGTTCTCCAGCAGCTTGGCGGCGACCGGGCGCGCCGCATCCAGATCGTCGGTCCGCGCCGGCACGCCCAGGAGCTCCAGCGTCTTGTTTTCGTGCGCCTCCTTCAGCCAGGCCAGGTGCGGCGCCAAAGCGGCCAGCGCCGCCTCGTAATCGGCCCGGGCAGGCGCGCCTTTTCCGGAGAGCGCCAGATCGAGGGAGATCGTGAAGGGAAGTTGGGTCATCGGCATGGCTCCGAACTGAAGGTGAGAACAGTCTTTCCGCCCGCGCTGTGCGAGGGCGAAGGAGAGGATAGCTACTTCCCTTTCAGGGTTCCCGCTACCACGACGGTCAGCCTTCTGGGGTCGAACCAGCGCTTGGCGACGCGGCGGGTGTCGTCCAGGGTCACCGCGTTGATCAGGTCGTTGCGCCTGGCGACATAGCCGATCGGCAGGCCGGCGCGCTGGAAGGCGCCGAGCTGCGCGGCGATGCCGGCGTCGGAGGAAAAGGCCAGTGGATAGGAGCCGGTCAGATAGGTCTTGGCGTCGGCCAGTTCCTGCGCCGTCGGGCCTTCGGCGGCGAAATTTTCCATCGTATCGCGCACCACCGCGAGCGTCTGGCGCATCGCGTCGCTGCGCGTCGCCACCGTGCCCTCGATCACGCCGGCCCGGCGCAGGGTCGCGACCTCGGTGGAGACGTCGTAGGTCAACCCGCGCTTGACGCGCACATCGGCCATCAGGCGCGAGGAGAATCCGCCGCCGCCCAGCACGTAATTGGCGACATAGGCGGGGATGAAATCGGGATCGCCGCGCAGGGGTCCCGGCAGCGCGAAGATCGCGTTGGGCTGCGGCACATCCATCGCCACCACATGCAGGCCCGGCGCGCCCTGCCGTGCCGGACGAGGCGGCAGCGGCGGCGGCGCCGTTCCCAGCGGCCCGAAGGTGGATTTGACCAGGCCGCTCAGCGTTGCCGGATCGATGTCGCCGGCGACCGCGATCTTGAGGCCCGCGCGCACCCAATGGCCGGCGGCGAAGCCCTTCAGGTCGTCGCGCGTGACGGCGCCGAGGCCGGCCGCGTCGCCATAGACCGCATGGGCATAGGGATGCGCGGCGAAGAAGGCGCGGTTGAATTCGCGGGTCGCCACTTCGGACGGGTCCTCGTCCTGCTGCTTGAGGATCTGCAGCGTCTGCGCGCGCACCCGCGCCACCGCGTCGGCGTCGAAGCGCGGATGGGCCAGCGCCAGGCCGAGCAGGCGGAACGCCTCGCCGGCATTGGCGCTCAGCGTGGTCAGCGTCACCACCGTGTAGTCGCGGCCGGGCTCGATCGAGAGCTGGATGGCGCGGTCGGCCAGCGCGGCGTGGAAGGCCTTGGAATCCAGGCGCCCGGCGCCCTCGTCCATCAGCGAGGTGGCGAAGCCGGCCAGCCCCGCCTTGCCCGCCGAATCGTAGACGGAGCCCGCCGGCAGCGAGGCGGTGAGCGCCAGCATCGGCAGCGTATGGTCCTCCGCGAACCAGACATCCTCGCCCTTGGCGACGGCGATCTGTTTGGCGCCGAACGCCGCGGCGGGCGCGGGGGCAAGCGCCAGAAAGACTGCGAAGAACAAGCAGGTTCTAAAATATCTCGCGACCAGCCTGCCCCAGCCGAACCTGTCATCCTGGACGCCGCGCGATAGCGAGGCGATCCGGGACCCATCGCGAAACTTTCCCGATGGGTCCCGGCGCTCGCTGCGCTCGGCCGGGATGACAAATCCTGTTGGGTTGAGCGAATGGCAACCCGCCGCGAACATTTCCCTCGCCCCCACATGGCTGGGCGAGAGAGAATTCTCACAGTTGCCTTTCCCCATCATGGCGCGGCCGGGGTCAGCGTGGCGCTGACGGCTTCGCGCTTGATCAGCGAATCGTGCGCGGTCCTGGCGACGGCGTCGCCGGTCACCGCCTGGATGCGGTCGGGCCAGGCGCGCACGTCGAACGCGGTCAGCCCGATGGCCAGCGCCTCGCCGTAGGCGGAGGCCAGCGCATATTGGCTGTCGCGGCGGTAGGTCACGCCAGCGACGAGCTGCGTCTTGGCGCGGGCCAGTTCGCGGCGGTCGGGCGGCGCTTTCGAATAATCCGCGATGATCCCGTCGACAGCGGCTTCCAGCGCGGCGAGCGAAACGCCCGGGCGCGGCGTGGCATAGACCTGGAACTCGGCGGCGTCGCGCGCATAGCCGTCGTAGGAGGCGCCGGCATTGGTGGCGAGGCGGCGCTCCACCACCAGCTTGCGATAGAGCGCCGCGGTGGAATCGCCGCCCAGCAATTGCGCCAGGGTTTCCAGCGCCTCGGCCTGGCCGGGCGCGGCCTCGGCATAGCTCGGCACGCGATAGACCCGCATGAACAGCGGCACCTTGGCGTCGGCGCGCGCCATCGAAAGGCGCGTTTCGCCCAACCGCGGCGGCTCGGCATAGGCGGCGCGCGCCACCAGTTCGCGCGCCGGCACCTTGGCATAGGCGGCCTGCGCGTCGTTGCGCACCTCGTCCGCCGTCACGTCGCCGGCGACGATCAGGATCGCGTTGTTGGGCGCGTAGTGATGGCGGTAGAAATCCTGCGCCTCCAGGCGGCCGATATGGCGGATCTCCTCCGGCCAGCCGATCACCGGCCGGCCGTAGGGATGGGAAAGATGCAGCGCCGCCGAAATCTGCTCGGAGAACAGCACCTGCGGATCGTTGTCGACGCGCATGCGGCGCTCCTCCAGCACCACGTCGCGCTCGGTCGCGACATTGCCGTCGGAAAGATCGAGATTGGCCATGCGGTCGGCCTCCAGCGCCATCGCCATCGGCAGGCGGTCGCGGGCGATCGGCTCGTAGAACGCGGTGTAGTCATGCGTGGTGAAGGCGTTGTCCTCGCCGCCATTGCGCGCCAGCACCTGCGAGAACTGGTCGCCCGGCGTCTTCTTGGTGCCGCGGAACATCATGTGCTCGAAGAAATGGGCGAGGCCCGAAAGGCCCGGCGGATCGTCGACGCCGCCGACCTTGAACCAGATCATCTGGGTGACGACCGGCGCGCGGTGATCGGGAATGACCACCACTTGCATGCCGTTCTGCAGCGCGAACTGGAAGACCTGCGGCCCGGCGGCCAGCGCCGGCGCGGCGGCCAGCGCGAAGAACGCGGCGGCGACGTGCAGTCGGACCTTGGATCGGCTCGTCATCCTTCGAAGCCCGGCGCGTCATCGCGAAGTGCGAACCAAGCCGGCCTCGAAGCACGCACCGGGCACCTCAGGATGACGGAATGATGTTTCGATTCGATCAGACCAGACTCTAGCGCAAGTTCAAACGGGGTGACATTTGCCGGGATATTTCAGCGTACAACGCTTCAGAAAATCCCATCGAACCAGCCGCCTTTCGAATCCTGCGAGTCCTGACTGTCGATGGTGGCCGAGTCGGTCGGCGGTTTCTTGTCGGCGGTGTCGGCGGCAGCCGGCTGGGCGGCGGCGGGCTGGGCCGCCACCTGCCCGGCGGCCTTCTGGCCGGCCAGGCGCTTGTCCTCGGCCTCGGCGTTGACGCTGGTGCCGGTGTCGGTCTTCGGCGCCTGCCAGAACAGCACCTGGCTGGCGAAGCTGTCGTCGGAGGTTTCCATCGCCCTTCCGTCGGCGGCGATCTGTTGGCGGATGCCCGGATCGGGATTGACGGCATGGGCGTAGGCCAGCAGCACCTTCTCGCCCTCGCTGTAGTCGCCGGGGATCAGCTTGGCGGCGGCGGCGGGATCGGATTCGAACAGCGCCGATTGGGCGGCGTCGGTCGGCGGAACCTGGTTGGTCGGCGGCGCGCCGTCGCGCGGCGGGCGCAGATTGTATTCCGGCGGGATGATCAGCGGCGCCTTGGTCACCACGGCGAATTCATCGGGCGCCGATTTGCTGAGGCCCGAGGCATCGCGGATCGACTGGCAGCCCATCAAGGCGGCGCCGGCCGCGGCCAAAAGGGCGAGGCGGAGAACCTGTTTCGAACGGTGTTGCATGCGCACTCCCGAATTAGGCGCTGTCGCTCCCCGCCCGGACGTCCGGCTTCAGCAGCGCATCGTACAAAAGGGCGATGACGCCGAAGGTGATCGCGGCGTCCGCCACGTTGAAGACATACCAGTCGTAGCCGAAGGCGTAAAAGTGGAAAAAGTCGGCAACCTTTCCGTAGACCAGCCGGTCGATCAGATTGCCCAGCGCGCCGCCGATGACAAGCCCCAGTCCGATGGTCAGCGTCAAGCGGGTGGAACTCCACAGCCACCAGCCGAGCGCCGCCACCGCGGCGACGGAAAACAGCGCCAGCAGCGCGGTTCCCTCCGGTCCGCTGGCCGGAAACAGGCCGTAGCTGACGCCCGGGTTCCACACCATCACAAGATTAAAAAACGGCAAGACGGCGACCGCCTCGCCGGCCGCCAGATGGGCGAAGCCGAAGCTGTAGAGCAGCAGCAGCTTGGTGCCCTGGTCGAGGATCAGCGCCACGGCGGCGGCCAGCAATCCGTAATCGCGCGGCCTCATCCGGCGGCCTTCTCCAGGACGTCCACCGCCTCGGCGCAGCGGTTGCAGAGATCGGGATGACGCGGGTTCTTGCCCACCTCCTCCAGGATCATCCAGCAGCGGGCGCATTTGTTGCCGCGGGCATGGTGGAACGTCGCCGCCACGCCCTCGACCTCGGGGAGGCGGAAGGCGTCGTCCGGCGGGGCGAGCGTGGAGACATGCGCCGCCGAGGTGATGGCGATCTCGGCCAGGCCGATGCCTTCGAGGATGTGCCTGTCGGCGTCGTCGGAGACGTAGAGGACCGGCGCCGCTTCGAGGCTGGCGCCGATCACCTTGTCGCGCCGCGCGATCTCCAGCGCCCCGGTGACGACGCGGCGCAGCGTGCGGATGCGGTTCCATTTCTCGACCAGCGCAGGCGCGTGCCAGAGATCCGGCGTTTCGGGGAAGGTCTGCAGGTGCACGCTTTCCTCCGCGCCGGGGAAGCGCAGCGTCCACGCCTCCTCCATCGTGAAGCAAAGCAGCGGCGCCAGCCAGGTCACGACGCGGCGGAAGATCGCGTCCAGCACGGTGCGGGCGGCGCGGCGGCGCGGCGCGGTCCTGGCGTCGCAGTAGAGGATGTCCTTGCGGATGTCGAAATAGAACGCCGACAGCTCATTGGTGCAGAAATTGAACAGCGCCGCGAAGACGCGGTTGAAGTCGAACGCCGCGTAGCCCTCGCGCACCAGCGCGTCGAGCTCGGCCAGCTTGGCCAGCATGTAGCGCTCGAGTTCGGGCATCGCCTCGAAGCCGATGCGCTCGTCCTCGTCGAACGCCGCCAGGTTGGCCAGCAGGAAGCGGATGGTGTTGCGCAGGCGGCGATAGGCGTCGACATTGGCCTTGATGATGTCCTGGCCGATGCGCAGGTCCTCGGTGAAATCCGAACTGGCCGCCCACAGCCTGAGGATGTCGGCGCCGTTCTTGTCGGCGATCACCTGCGGCGCCAGCGTGTTGCCGAGCGATTTCGACATCTTGCGGCCCTGGTCGTCCAGCACGAAGCCGTGCGTCAGGACCGCCTTGTAGGGCGCGCGGCCGCGCGTGCCGCAGCTTTCCAGCAGCGAGGACTGGAACCAGCCGCGATGCTGGTCCGAGCCTTCCAGATAGAGATCGGCCTGGGTCGCGCGCGGCCAGGACGGCTCGATCGGGTTCTCGAAGGCGAAGGTGTAGGTCGAGCCGGAATCGAACCAGACGTCGAGGATGTCGGTCACCTGCTCGTAATCGCCGGCGTCGCGCTCCGGTCCCAGGAAATCCGAGGCCGGGCGCACGAACCAGGCGTCGGCGCCCTCGCGCTCGAACAGCTCGATGATGCGCGCGTTGACGGCCGGATCGTCCAGCACCGCCTGCGTCTTCCGGTCGACGAAGATCGCCAGCGGCACGCCCCAGGCGCGCTGGCGCGACAGCACCCAGTCGGGGCGGCCCTCGACCATCGCGCCGATGCGGTTGCGGCCCTGCGGCGGATACCAGGTCGTGTCGCCGATCGCCTTCATGGCGCGCCCGCGCAGCGTGTCGCCGCCGAATTCCGGCATCGCCTTGTCGATGGCGACGAACCATTGCGGCGTCGCGCGATAGATCACCGGCGCCTTGGAGCGCCACGAATGCGGATAGGAATGGCGCAGCGTCCCCTTCGCCAGCAGCGCGCCGGCCGCGATCAACTCCTTGATCACCGCGCCATTGGCATCGCCGTCCTTGCCCTCGGGCGTGAGGATGCGCCTGCCGGCAAAGAGAGGAAAGTTCGGATAAAACGATCCATCTTCGCCAATAGTCTGAGGAATACGATTTTCAACTCCAATTACCGAAAGTTCGTCAACAGCATTTCTCCAAAGTTCAAAATCTTCTTCTCCGTGACCGGGCGCTGTGTGGACGAAACCCGTACCTGCATCAGCAGTTACATGTTCGCCCCAGAGGAGTGGAACATCAAAATCGTAGTAAGGATCAAGACCCCGAAATGGATGTGCAGCGACTATTTTGCTTTCGCGAAACTGACCCAAGATCGGCCATTCGATAAATTTTGTTATTCCCGCGTGACTCGCCATTTGCTGAGCAAGGGAATCCGAAACGAGCAACTTATCGCCGACGTGCGCCATCGAACCTTCTTTGACTTCCTTCACTTCGAGAACGACGTAACGAAGTTCGGCACTCCAAGCGATTGCTCGGTTGCCAGGAATAGTCCAGGGCGTTGTTGTCCAAATAACAATTGACGCTCCATCGAGCTGTGAGGCGCTTGCGATGTTGGAGTGTCGAACAATTGGAAACTTCACATAGATCGTCGGGCTGGTCTTCTCGTGATACTCGACCTCGGCTTCGGCCAGCGCGGTCTTTTCGACCGGCGACCACATCACCGGGCGGAAGCCGCGATAGAGCAGGCCGTTGCCGACGAATTTGTGGGCCTCGCGCGCGATCGCCGCTTCGGCCTTGTAATTCATCGTCGTGTAGGGATGGTCCCATTCGCCGCTGCAACCCAGCCGCTTGATCTGCTCGCGCTGCACGCCCAGCCAGTGCGTCGCGAAGGCGCGGCAGTCGCGGCGTAGCTGGTCCTTGGCCACGCCGTCCTTCGAGCGGCCCTCGGCGCGGTAGGCTTCCTCGACCTTCCATTCGATCGGCAGGCCATGGCAGTCCCAGCCGGGCACATAGGGCGCGTCCCTGCCCAGCATGGTCTGCGAGCGGACGACGAAATCCTTCAGGATGTGGTTGAGCCCGGTGCCGGAATGGATGTCGCCATTGGCGTAGATCGGCCCGTCATGCAGGATGAATTGCGGCCGGCCCTTGGCCTGAGCGCGCAGCTTTTCATAGAGGCCCATCGCCGCCCAGCGTGCCAGCCATTTGGGCTCGGCCTCGGGCAGCCCCGCCTTCATCGGAAATTCGGTCGCGGGCAGGAACAGCGTGGCGCGGTAGTCGCGCGCGGCGGAATCGGATTCGGATTTGGTCATGGTCTGAAGGCCTTGGATGTGGGGGGAAACGGACGCGAAAGCCCGGTCTCCGCCGGCCGCAGGATGTCAGTCCCTGCGGCGCGGAGCCGGGCGGCGAATTCGCGCATCTCCCTCGAAATTCAACATCGGCCTGCCTGCAAATCGGTCGGGTCTTCTAGCAGCGCCGCGGTTGGGCGTCCATGCCTCAGTGAGCAAGCGGGAGATTCAGCGCCAGGCGGGCCGCCGCCTCGTCCTGCGCGATCTGCGCCTTCAGCGCGTCCAGATCGGGCAGGTTCATCTCGGGGCGCAGATAGGCGATGAACTCCACGCAGAGATGGCGGCCATAGAGGTCGCCGGCGAAATCGAACAGGTAGGTTTCGAGCAGCGGCACCTGGGTCTCGAACATCGGGCGGATGCCGAAATTGGCGACGCCGCCGTGGCGCGCCACGACGCGCTCGTCCTCCAGCAGGGAGGCCTGCACCGCATAGACGCCGAAGGCCGGCTCAAGGCAGTCCGTCAGGCGCATATTGGCGGTCGGCACGCCGATGGTGCGGCCGCGCTTGTCGCCGTGCTCGACGCGCGCCTCGACCGCCCAGGGATGGCCGAGCAGGCGCGCCGCATCCCCGGGCCTGCCCTCCTTCAGGGCACGGCGGATGCTGGTGGAGGAGATCTTCTCGCCGTCCGCCGCGACGGGATCGAAGATCTCGACGCCGAAGCCTTCCATCTCGCCCATATAGGAGAGCACGGTGGTGTTGCCGGCGCGGCCCTTGCCGAACTGGAAATCACGTCCGACCACGACGCAGCCGACGCCCAGCCCCTCGACCAGCACGTCGAGCACGAAATCCTGCGCGCTCTTGGCCGCCATCGCGGCATCGAAGGCAAGCGCGAACATCGCGTCGGCGCCCAGCGCCGCGATCAGCCGCGCCTTGCTGCGGAACGGCGTCAGGCGGAAGGAATGCGGCGAGGGACGGAAGAATTCCTGCGGATGCGGCTCGAAGGCCAGCACGCCAAGGCTGGCGCCGCGCTCGCGCGCGTGGCGCTCCGCCTCTGCGATCAAAGCCTGGTGGCCCCGGTGCACGCCGTCGAAATTGCCGAGCGCCACCACCGCCCCCCGAAAGGCGCCCGGCACGTCGTCGTAATGGCGGAAGATGCGCATGGGCGATTCAAGGTCTTTCGAACGTCGGAAACGATCCGGGCTTCGTGACGCCGTCCATGGTGGAATCGTCCTAGCCCTTGGCCGGCGCCATCACCAGCGCCTCGCCTTCGATGACGGTCGTGTCCTTGACCTTGCAGACGCAGTCGAAGACGGCGCGGCGCTTTTCCGCGTTGATCTCGCGCACCGTGCAGGTCGTGACCACCGTGTCGCCGATGCGCACCGGAGCCTTGAAGCGCGCGGTCAGGCTCAGGAAGATCGTGCCCGGCCCCGGCATCTTCATGCCCAGCACGGTCGAGATGTAGCTGGCCGACAGCATGCCGTGGGCGATGCGGCCCTTGAACATCGTGGTCTTGGCGAACGCCTCGTCGAAATGCACCGGATTGGTGTCGCCGCTGACCTCGCCGAACAGTTCGATGTCGCGTTCGCTCACCGTCCTGGCGAGGCTTTCCGACATGCCGGGCTTGAGCTCGTCGATCGAATAGGACATGGCCGATTTTCCCATGGGGCGCGGCGCTTTATCGGCGAAGCGGGGCTACCACACAAGCGCGCCCATCGCCGCGCGGGCATGGACGCCGGCCTTCGCGAACAGCGTGCCGATGGCGTCCGGCGTCACCGCCGCGATGTCCTCGCCGTGGATGCCGTCGGCGATGAACAAGGCGTCGATGCCGACGCCGTTGGCGCCTTTCACGTCGGTGTGCAGGCCGTCGCCGATGGCGAGAAAGCGGCGCACGCCCCCGGCGCCGGCGCGGACCAGGTCGTAGATCGGCGCCATCGGCTTTCCGTAGTAAATCACCGCGCCGCCCAGCTTCTCATAGGCGTCCGCGAGCGCGCCGGCGCAGTAGATCAGCTTCCCGCCGCGCTGCACGACCCAGTCCGGATTGGCGCAGAGCATCAGAAGGCCCCGCGCCTTCATCTGCGCCAGGCGGTCGGCATAATCGTGCGGCGTTTCGCTGTCGTCGTCGAACAGCCCGCTGTTGAGCACGATCTCGGCCCCGGCGATGTCGCTCAGCGCGATGTCCAGCCCTTCGAAAATGCCGCTGTCGCGCGCAGGCCCCAGATGGAACATGCGCAGGCGCCCGCGCTCGCAGCGCGCCGCCAGATCGGCGCGGGTGGCGATGCCGGAGGTGACGATCGCGTCGTAGCAGTCGAGCGGCACGCCGAAGCGGCGGAACATCTCTTCCACGTCGCGCGCCGGCCGCGGCGCGTTGGAAAGCAGGATCACCGTCCCGTGCGCGGCGCGGAAGCGGTGCAGCGCCTCGACCGCGCCCGCATGCGCCGCGTGCCCATTGTGCAGCACCCCCCAGACGTCGCAGATCAGCCCGTCATAGTCGGACGCGATCTCGGACAGGCCGGTAAGGATTTGCGGAAGCATATGGAGAATCCGAATTCGAGGCTCAACCTAGCCGTACCACTCACGATTGGCGAATTTTTCTCACGAAAGAATCGATTGCATTTACCACCTGTCATCCCGGCCGAGCGCAGCGAGCGCCGGGACCCATCGGGAAAGCGTCGCGATGGGTCCCGGATCGCCTCACTGCGTTCGGCGTCCGGGATGACAGGTGCATTCCACATCCGCCAGCGCCGTCGGCAATATCAAGCACTCTTGCGGAACGGGATGATCGGGGCCTGGGCTTCGGCCTTGTCCGGCGCCTTGAGCGAATCGTCGCGCACGGCGCGCGGCTCGCCGAACAGATAGCCTTGCGCGAAATCGACGCCGTAGTCGAGGAGCTGCAGCACGGTCTTCTCATGCTCGACCCGCTCGACGATCAGGTTGAGGCCCTGGCGCTCCAGCAGCTTCTTGAAATCTTCCGGCCCGACCGCGGCGCGCGCCGGTCCCATGCCGCCCAGCAGCGTGGCGGCCCGCACCTTCAGGTGGCGGAAGCCGATCTTCTTCAGCCGCGCGAAATCGAGCGCCAGCATCGCCACATGGTCCATCGACAGCGCGAAGCCCAGGCTTGAGAGATAGGCGAGGTTCTCCTCGCCCTTTGGCCCCGCCTTGGCGACCGCGTCCTGGGCGAATTCGAAGACGATCTGGCCGGCCAGGTCGCGGTTGTGCTGCATGTAGTCGAGGAATTGCGGGAAGAATTCCGCGTCGGTCAGCGTGTCGCCCGAGATGTTGCAGAACACGCCGATGTCGCGCTGTTTCTGGGTCAGGCGGCGCACGATCTGCACGCAGCGGAACAGCAGCAGATTGTCGACCACGCACATCAGCCCGGCGGGGGCGGCGACCCTGATATATTGCGCTGGCATGATCACCGAGCCGTCCTCGGCGCGCAGCCGCGACAGCGCCTCGTAGAAGCGCAGCTTGCGCTGCGGCAGGCTGACGATGGGCTGCAGATAGAGATCGACGCGGTTTTCCTCGAGGCTGGCGCGGATGGTTTCCAGCAGCTCCGGCTCGCCCAGCGAATCCAGATAGGAGCGCGCGGTGTCGCGGGCGCGGCGTTCCGTGAACGCCTCCGCCGCGGGCGCCTCGTCTTTGGCCTTGTCGGACAGCCGGCCGGCGAATTCGCGCATCAGGCTTTCCAGCACCTGCAGCTCGGCGACGATCTTGCGGCCCTGCGCGTTGGCGCGCGCCTCGACCGCCTTGCCCATCTCGTCCAGCCGCGACCGGGTCTCGCCCAGCGTCTGCTCGATCAGCGCATGGGCGCGCTTGAGGCCGGCGATCTCGCGCGCGGCGAGGCGGCGGCTGCGGCGGGCCGCGAACCCCGCCTGGATCTGCAGGGCGAGGACGAAGAGGACTGCGCTGGCGCAGCCGCCCGCCGTCCAGCCCGCATAGAGGCCGACC
>JAATGL010000014.1 GCA_015654705.1 Alphaproteobacteria bacterium
CCGCAGACGAAGGTCCAGCCCTTGGCGCGGGCCCGGGCGTTGAGCGCCGCGATGGGGTCGTCAGGCAGGACGGCCGCTTTCATCCGCGAGGCTTAGGGCGGATAGGTGAGCATCCCGTTACGGTCCGGGTAAGGGCTTCTACGCAGCCATGAATGTTCGGGCGCATGGCCTAGAGGCCGAAGCCGGTCATCTCGCGCAGGCGCGCCGCATAGCGCGCCGCTGCCGCCGCCAGCGCGTCGTCGTCGAACAGCGCGGGCCGCTGCTCATAGCTGCCTCCATTGGCATGCGCCGGCACGAGGCTGTCCGGCGCGATGTCGAGGAACGCCGCCAGCCGCGCGATTTCGTCATCGAGCCTTTCGGTCCGCACGACCAGCAGCCGCTCCGGCGGCACGGCGCGCATCACGGCCACGTTGTGCGACAGCCAATAGCCGAGATACTGGTCGATCGAATAGAGGCCGTTGCCGCCCGTCGCCGTCTCGCCCGGCGCCAGGAAGCGCAGGTCGCGAAACCGCGCCCAGGGCGAGCCGGGCTTCAGGCGTCCGCGGGTCATCTGGTGATTGGCGAAGGAGCGCAGCCAGCTTCGCGGCTCGCGCAGGGTCAGGATGAAGCGGGCGTCCGGATACAGCGCGACCATCGTCTCGACGATGTAGCCGTTGAGCTGCGACGCATTCATCTCCAGATCGAGCGGATCGAGGAGCGCCCGCACCGCTGCGCCGAACGCCGCCTCGGAGAGGTGCGGACGTTCCAGGATCAGCCCGATCAGCGCATGCACTTGCGGCTCGTGCGCGGCGCGGTAATGGCGCTGGAACATGCCCGCCAGCGAATTGGTGCCCGTCTTGGCGCAGCCGACCCCGAAGGCGCGAAAGCGCGGCGGGCTCATCGCCGCGAAAGCTCCGCCAGCACCTGGTCGAGCCGGCGGCGGATGGTGTCGTCGCCGGGACGTTCCGCCAGCGCCGCCTCCAGCAGTCGCTTTGCCTCCGCGAGATCGCCCAGGCCCTGATGGACCCTGGCCAGGTCCTTCAGGAAATCGGCCCGGGAAAATTGCGAATAGTCTGCGCCCGGCTTGAAGGTCTGCCGGAACGTCCGCCGCGCGCGTGCGGCCGCCGCCTCCTTCAGCGCGAGCGATTGCTCGACGGCGATGAGCGCGGCGATGTCGGTGTTGGGCGTGAAGGGATGCGGCACGATATCGGGCGCCGCCGCCGGATCGATGAAGGCGTTGATCGTGCGGATCAGCGCATGGCGATAGGCGAGATAGGCGTCGCCGTTGGGCGGCGGATCGTTCACATCGAAATCCCCAGGCGGAAATTCCTCGGGCGCGCAATGCCGCATCAGCTCCTTCAGGCCGTCGAAGCGATAGGGGTCTTTAGCCGAAAGCACCAGCAGGACCGGCGTCCCCAGCGCCAGGCAGGGCAGGGCGGCATGCAGCCGGCTGGTCACCACGCAGCGCGCCTGGGCGTAGAGGCTGAGCAGGCGCTCGGCCCGCAGGACGCGCTCGGCGAAGGGCGCCGGCGTGGCATCGGCATGGGTGGTGACGACGATGCGCCCGCGCGCGCGCAGCCGCTTCAGCACCGGCTCGGCCAGGTCCACGGCGCAGACATAATCGCCGCGCGCCGTCGCCGCACCCGCCCCCAGGGTGAGCGTCACGCAGCCCGAGAAATAGGAGTCGATGCCTTTTTCCCTCAGAAGCGCCATGGTCCATGTGTCGCGCGCGCCGATCGGCGCATGCGCCCGCAGATAGGCGAGGCTTTCGCCTTCCAGAAGCGCCTCGGCCGGCCTGCGGCCGCTGCGGTTGGCGGGGTTCATCTGGTTGCTCAGATGCAGCGAGACCATCAGCGGATCGAGCGCCGGCGAGGGCGGCCAGTTCTCGGGATGACGCGTATGCCAGCCGTTGAGGATGATCTTGTGGCGTTCCGCCGTCGCGGGCAGGCGGTGCAGATGATCGCGGTCGATCAGGAGGTCGACCGAAGGCAGGAATTGCCGCGCCGCCACGCTCTGGATTTCGTCGCTGAGATTGCTGGTGCCGTAGGACAGCAGGGCGTGGCGGGCGCCGCGCCGCGCGGCCGGCGCCGGCACATCCCGGCCGGCCGCGCCTTCCGCATCGCGCCGGAACACGAACAGCCGGTTGTTCTGGTTGATCCACTCCTCGCTGGTCAGCGCGAAGCCGCTCTGTTCGGCCAGCGCCACCATCGCGTCGCGGCTGAGATCGTTGATCCAGCCCGCCTTGCGCCGCTGCGCCGGGGTGATCCGGTCGTTCGGCGTGATGTAGGACAGGATCAGCTGGCGGCCGGGCGCCTGCGCCAGCCGGGCGAAGAACGCCTGCGGGCTGGCCAGATATTCGAGCACGCCGAGCATCAGGATATGCGTGACGCCGTCGACGGCCGGATATTCGCCCGCGTTGAGGTCGCAGACGATGGTGCGCGCGTCGCGCGCCACCAGATCGACGGGGATGTAGCGGCAGCCGTCCGGCAGCATCGCCTCGATCGCCATCCTACCGCAGCCGATGTCCAGCACGGTGGCGCCGGCCGTCACATGGCGCACCGCCAGCGCGCTGCGGAAGCGCCATTCGTCCTTCAGATTCTCCGGGTCGGACCAGCGGTCGAAATCGGTGGCGGTCACGTCAGGGCGCGGCGTTGCTCTTCGGGAAGGGAACGGGCGGCACGGCGAGGCCGAGGAAGCCGCACAATTCCGCCCAGCCCTGGCCGGCGAACAGGTCGAGTTCCAGCAATCTGCCGTCCGGCTTGTTCGCGAAGAACTGCCGCACCCGCGTTTCGAAAACGCCAAACGCCTCGCCCAGATCCTCCGCGTTCAGGTAAAGCCCGAACTCGATCGCCGCGTGCGAGAGGCCGTGGACGCAGCGCGGCGCGTCGAAGACGCGGCGAAGCGCCTGCGGGTCGTCCGCCCAGGAATGGCGCGCGTGATGCGCGAGGAAGGATTTCTGCCAATCGTCGAACCGGCGCGTCGTCCAGACGAAGCGCGCGTTCGGATAGAGGTAATAGAGCTTCTCGAAATCCTGCGCCACCGAGCAATCGGTGGCACCGCCCAGCAGGAACAGGTCGCGCTCGGCGATCAGTTCGCCGGTGAGCGGATTGGTCCAATGCGCCGCGTCGATGCCGAGCAGGACCAGCGCCTCGTTCAGCGAGGTGGTGCCGGTGCGCGAGAGCCCGATGCCGAACACCTTGGGCTCCGCGAACACCGCGCCGCGCGGCTTGCCCAGCCGGGTCCGGACGCGCCCGAGCTGGGCGGCATGGGGCGTGTCGCCCAATGGCGACGCGTCGAAAAGCCGGACGAATTCGGCGAAGCGTCCGAGCGCCAGCAGCAGGCGCAGTTCCAGCTCGCGCGCACCGGCCTCGCCGGCGCGCCCCAGCAGCCGCTCCCACAGCGCGCCGCGCGAGCCCTGTTCGACCAGCCGCGGGATGAAGGCGAAGCAGGTTTCCAGATCGCGCGCCGAGCGCGCGCTCCGCTCGGTGCGCGACAAGAGCGCCGCCGCATCCTCCACGGCGCCCAGCGACAGCAGCAGCTGCAGCCCGACGCGCGGATCGTTGGGCGCGACGCGGTCGCGCACGTCGTTGATCAGCGCGATGCGCCGCTGCTCGCGGTCGGGCGCAAAGCGGCAGGTTTCGATGGCGGCGCGAATCAGCTCGGCCAGCCAGCCATGCGGCACGCGGTCGCCGAAGGTTTCGATGCAGTGCTGGCGGCGCGCCTCCGCCGTCGCCCATTGCTTCTCGGCCATGGCGCTGTGCACCCATGCGATCCAGGCCTGCGGGTCGTTGGAGGACGGTGCTTTGCCTTCGGACATGGGCGGACGCTAATCGCGTGACGGGTCCGGTGCAAATCCTCTGCGCAGCGCGTGAAAAGTTCCCCGGCTGAGGGTCTTGAAATCGCATTCGTCGGTCAGCTTGCCCGCCAGTTGCAGCATCACCGCGCCGTGCAGCGCTGCCCAAAAGACATGGCCGATCAGCACCGGATCGCCTGCGAGAAAGCCTTCCGCGACCAGCGCGCGCACGTGGTCGGTCATGGTGCGCCGCGCCCGCTCGGTGGCGCGGACCAGGTCGGGATAGTTCGCTTCGTCGCCCTGCGCGAGGTCGAACATCAGCCGGTAGGCCGCCGGCTCGCGGAAGGCGAAGCGCGTATAGGCGTCGCCGACCGCGTCGCTGCGCGCCGGTGCATCGCAGGCCTTTGCATAGGCGTCTTCCATCGCGTCCGCGAAACGGTCGAAGGCGGCGGCGCGCACCGCGGCGAGGATCTCGTCCTTGTCCCGGAAATAACGGTAGGGCGTCATGGCGCTGACGCCGAGGTCCCCAGCCACCGCGCGCATGGTGAAACCGTCGCGGCCCTTGGCGGCGAAAATGCGCGTCGCCGCCGCGATCAATTTCTCGCGGAAATCGGTTAGATCGGACGCGGTCAGAAAACGGGGCAAAAGAATCTCCGGGCCAGGGGATTGATAATCCAATATATCTTACAATATAAATTTACGTCGTAAATTATTACAATGGAGGATGCCATGAACGCCCCGGTTCGTCCCAATCCCTATCTCGGCGGCAATTTCGCGCCGATCGCCAGCGAAGACGATTTCGCCGACCTGCCGATCACGGGCGAAATCCCCGCCGCGCTATCGGGCACCTATTACCGCACCGGACCCAATCCGCAATTCGCGCCGCGCGACGCCAATTATCACTGGTTCGCGGGCGACGGGATGGTGCATGCGTTCGCCGTGGCCGGCGGCAAGGTCTCCTACCGCAACCGCTATGTGCGCACCCCCAAATGGGAGGCCGAGCACGCGGCCGGCAAGGCGCTGTTCGGAACCTTCGGCAATCCGCTGACCAGCGATCCGTCCGTGATCGGCCGCGATGCCGGCGTCGCCAACACCAACATCGTCTGGCACGGCGGCAGGCTGCTGGCGCTGGAGGAGGGCCACCAGCCTTTCGAACTCGATCCGCACACGCTGGGCGCGCGCGGCTACAGAGATCTGGCGGGCAAGGCGGGCCGCTTCACCGCCCATCCCAAGCTCGACCCCGAAACCGGCGAGATGGTGTTCTTCGGCTATGGCGTGGGCGCCATGCCGTTCGGCGCCGGCATGGCCTATGGCGTCGCCGACCGGGCCGGCACGGTGACGCGGCTCGACCTGTTCGAGGCGCCGTTCGCCAGCATGGTCCACGATTTCCTGGTGACCCGGAACCATGTGCTGTTCCCGATCCTGCCGCTGACGGCGAGCCTGCCGCGCGCGATGAGCGGCGGGCCGCCGTTCGCCTGGGAACCGGACAAGGGTTCGCATGTCGGCGTGATGCGCCGCGACGCCGGCGTCGAGACGATCCGCTGGTTCACCACCGATCCCTGCTACGTGTTCCATCCGATGAACGCTTGGGAAGAGGGCGACAGGATTTTCGCCGACGTGATGCAGTACGAGAACGCGCCGCTGTTTCCCAATGGCGACGGTTCGCCGGGCCGCCCGGCGGCGGCGCGTCTGGTGCGTTGGACCTTCGATCTGGCGGACGACAGCAACACGATCAGGCAGCAGGCGATCGACGATCTGGCGGGCGAATTCCCCCGGCTCGACGAACGCCGCGCCGGGCTTTCCTACCGCCACGGCTTTTTCGCCGCCAGCTCGACCGGTTCGACGGACGTGACGTTCGATTCCATCGCCCATATCGATTTTGCCACGGGCAAGCGCCGCGTCCATACTTTCGCCGCGGGCGACATGGCGGGCGAGCCGGTGTTCGTGCCGCGCGCCGCCGGCGCCGCCGAGGGCGACGGCAATCTGGTCGCCATCGTCTATCGCGGCGCCGAGAACCGCAGCGACTTCGTGGTGTTCGAGGCGCAGGACGTGGCGCGCGGCCCCATCGCGGTGGCCGCCCTGCCGCGCCGCGTGCCGTTCGGCTTCCACGGCAACTGGCGCCCGGCATAGCGTTTCCCGCTGACGGAGATATTCGACCAATTTTTGCGTGTTTCAAGTTGTCATCCCGGTCGAGCGCAGCGAGCGCCGGGACCCATCGGAAAGTTTCGCGATGGGTCCCGGATCGCCCCGCTGTCGCGTGGCGTCCGGGATGACAAGTTTGGCTAGGTCAATCTGGCGCGCCTTGTGACGCCGTGATGAGATGGGCCATGGCGCCCATGCTGCTCGGCATCGTCAACATCACGGAGGATTCGTTCTCCGACGGCGGCCGCTATCTGGCGGCTGACGCGGCGATCGCGCATGGCCGCGCGCTGGCGCGCGACGCGGCGGTCCTCGATCTGGGCGCGGCGCCGTCCAACCCCGACGCCAAGCCGGTCGCCCCGGAGGTCGAGATCGCGCGGCTGGCGCCGGTGGTGGAGGCTTTCAGGCGCGACGGCGTGTCCGTCTCCATCGACAGCTTCGTGCCGGCGGTGCAGCGCTGGGCGCTGGCGCAGGGCGTCGATTACCTGAACGACATCCAGGGATTTCCGTATACGGAGCTTTATCCGGCGCTGGCGGCCGCCCGTGCCCGGCTGATCGTGATGCATTCGGTGCAGGGGCTGGGCCGGGCGACGCGCGTGGAAGTCCCAGCGGCGCAGATCTTCGCGCGCGTCACCGCCTTCTTCGAGCAGCGCATCGCGGCGCTGATTGCGGCGGGCGTGGCGCGGGAGCGGCTGATCCTCGATCCCGGCATGGGGTTCTTCTTAGGGAACGATCCTAAGGCCTCGTTCGCGGTCCTGCGCCGGCTGGCGGAGCTGAAACGGGCCTTCGACCTGCCGCTCCTGGTCTCGGTTTCGCGCAAATCCTTCCTGCGCCGGCTGACCGGGCGCGAGGCCGCCGCCAGCGGCGCTGGTACGCTCGCGGCCGAGCTGCACGCCGTTCGTCAGGGGGCGGATTATGTGCGCACCCACGACCCCGCCGCCCTGAAGGACGCCCTGGCGGTTCTGCGGGCGCTGGACGGCAACACGGCGTAACCCGGCGTGATTTCGCCCGCCGCGCGCTTTTCGGCTAGGGATTGGTTATGATTGGCCGATAAGATCGACCGCTGGATTCAGCCGAGGACCCCATGCCCATGACCCGCAAATTGTTCGGCACCGACGGCGTGCGCGGGCTCGCCAACAAATTCCCGATGACGCCCGAGATCGCCATGAAGGTCGGCATGGCGGCGGGGCGCATCTTCACGCGCGGCGAGCACCGCCACCGCGTGGTGATCGGCAAGGACACGCGGCTGTCCGGCTACATGATCGAATCG
>JAATGL010000282.1 GCA_015654705.1 Alphaproteobacteria bacterium
ACATCGGTCGAGCGGCTGGTGACGACGCCGTCGAACGGCGCGGTGATGCGCTTGAACGTCTCCAGCGCCTCGAGCCGCTCGACATTGGCGCGGGCGGATGCCGACGCCGCGCTCTTGGCCGCCAGATCGCCATTCTTCTCGTCCGCGTCCTGCGGCGCCACGGCGCCGAGCTTGAGCAGCTGGTTCCAGCGTTTGGCGGTGACGGCGGCCAGGCGCTCATTGGCGACGGCGGTGCCGAGATCGGCCTTGGCCTGCGCCAGCTGCTGGTCCTGGTCCGGGATGTCGATCTCGGCGAGCAACTGGCCCGCCTTCACGCTGGTCCCGATATCGGCGTACCAGCGCTTCAGATAGCCGCTGACGCGGGCATGGATCGGCGCGCTGCTGAAGGCCTGCACGTCGCCGGGCAGCACCAGGTTGCGGTCGGTGTCGCTGCCCGACAGGCTGATGACCTTCACCGCCGGCGTCGCCTGGGCATCGGTCCAGGTCTCGACCTTCTGGTCGGCGACCACGCGGGTGATCAGTCCGATCGCGACGATGACGATGGCGGCGCAGCCCGCGACGATGCCGATCGTCTTCAGGCGTTTCGGCGGCGTGTGCCGCAGAATGTCCGTTTGCTCAGGCATAGGCTTCTCCGGAAGTAGGGGCGGCGTCCAGATGGGCGCCGGACGGCTGGGCCGATTTGCGGCCGTGCAGGATGCTGAACACCACGGGCACGAACATCAGCGTCGCGCATGTGGCGAAGATAAGGCCGCCGATCACGGCGCGGCCGAGCGGCGCGTTCTGCTCGCCGCCTTCGCCGAGGCCCAGGGCCATCGGCGCCATGCCGATGATCATGGCGAGCGCGGTCATCAGCACGGGGCGGAAGCGGGTCACGCCGGCCTCGACCGCGGCGATCGCCGCGTCGCCGGTGGCGTCGAGCCGCTCGCGCGCGAAGCTGACGACCAGGATCGAGTTGGCGGTCGCCACCCCCATGCACATGATGGCGCCGGTGAGCGCCGGCACCGACAGCGTCGTGCCGGTGGTGAACAGCATCCACACGATCCCGGCCAACGCCGCCGGCAAGGCCGTGATGATGACGAACGGATCGAGCCAGGACTGGAAGTTGACCACGATCAGCATGTAGATCAGCACCACCGCCGCCAGCAGGCCCAGGAACAGGCCCGAAAACGCGGTATCCATGGTCGTCACCTGGCCGCGCAGGGTGACGGTCGCGCCCTTCGGCACATCCCTGGACGTCGCGTCGATCAGCCTCTGGACATCGTGCGCCACGCCGCCCAGATCGCGGTCCTGGGTCGCGGCGTAGAGGTCGATGGCCGGCTGGATGTTGTAATGGGTGACGATCGCGCTCGACTGCTCGCGCGCCACCTTGCCGAGGCCGCCCAGCACCTGCAGGCCGCCGGTCGCGCCGGTGACCGGAATGTTGGCCAGCCCCGACAGGCTGTCGACGCGGTATTCCGGCATCTGCGCCACGATCGGATAGGACACGCCGTTCTTGGGATTGAGCCAGAAGGTCGGCGCGGTCTGCGAGCTGCCGGCCAGCGAGGTCACCACGCTGTTGGTCACGTCGCGCTCGGTCAGGCCGAACTGCGCCACGCGCGAGCGGTCGATGTCGACGCGCAGCTCGGGATTGTCGGTGGATTGTTGCATGCGCGCGTCGGCGATGCCGCGGATGCTGCGCATGCGGCGCAGCAGGGACTCGGCATAGGTCTGGTTGGCCTGCTGGTTCGGGCCGGCGATCTGCAGGTCGATGGGCGCGGGCGATCCGAAATTCAGGATCTGGCTGATGATGTCGGCCGGCGGAAACGAGAAGGTCGCGCTCGGAAACACCACGGGCAGGCGCTCGCGCAGCTTGCGCACATAATCCGCCGTCGCGTGATGGTTCTCCTTCAGGCTGACGAAGATGTCGCCGTCCTGGTAGCCGATCAGGCCGGAATTGTTGTAGATCGTGTTGATCGCGCTGGTCGGCAGGCCGATATTGTCGACGATCGACGACAATTCGCCCGGCGGGATGACGGCGCGGATCTCGCGCTCGATATCTCCGAACATCGCCGAGGCGTCCTCGATGCGGGTGCCCACCGGCGGGCGCACATGCAGCGTGATCTCGCCCGAATCGACGGCCGGAAAGAAATTGGAGCCGAGAAACGGCGTCAACACGAAGGATAGCACGACGAACGCCATGAAACCGGCGACGAAGAGCGTGCGGTGTTCGAGCGCCATCGCCAGCAGGTTGCGGTAGGATTCGCGGAAATCCTCGAAGCGCCTCTCGAAGCCGCGCTGGAAGCGGACCAGCGGATTGCTGGTGCTGCCGTGCTCGGCCTCATGCGCTTCCGCGGTTTCGCGCGAGACATGCGGCTGCAGCAGGTACATCGCCATCGTCGGCACCAGCGTGCGCGACAGGATGAAGGAGGCGATCATCGCGAAGACGACCGCCTCCGCCATCGGCACGAACAGGAAGCCCGCCACGCCGGTCAGCGCGAACATCGGCACGAAGACGATGCAGATGCAGAGCAGCGAGACGAAGGCCGGCGTCACGATCTGCTGCGCGCCGTCGAGGATCGCGGTCTTGACGTCCTTGCCCTGTTCGAGATGCCAGTTGATGTTCTCGATCGTCACCGTCGCGTCGTCGACCAGGATGCCGACGGCCAGCGCCAGCCCGCCCAGCGTCATGATATTGAGCGTCTGCCCGGCCAGCGAGAGCGCCGCCAGCGCGCTCAGGATGGCCAGCGGAATCGAGATCGCGATGATCACGGTCGAGCGCCAGCTGCCCAGGAACAGCAGGATCATCAGGCTGGTCAGCGCGGCGGCGATGATGCCCTCGCGCACCACGCCGGAGACCGCCGCCTTGACGAACAGCGACTGGTCGTTCAGCGCGTTGATCTGGAAGGTGGAGGGCAGCGTTTCCTTCAGCTTGGGCAGTGCGTCCTTGACGCCCTGGACGACGGCCAGCGTCGAGGCCGATCCCGTCTTCAGGATCGTGGTCAGCACGGCGCGCACGCCGTCGACATGGACGATACTCTGCTGCGGCGGCGCACCGTCGCGCACATGGCCGACATCGTGGATGAAGATGGTGGCGCCGTTTGCCGTCTTGATCGGCAGGTCGTTCAGCTCTTCGATGGTCGCGGCCGCGTCGTTGAGCTTCACCGTGTACTGGAACGAGCCGATCTTGACGGTGCCGGCCGGCAGGATCTGGTTCTGCGCCGCGATGGCGTTCTCGACATCCTGCGCCGACAGCCCCTTGGCCTGCAGCGCCTGCGGATCGAGATCGATCTGCACCTGGCGCACCTTGCCGCCGTAGGAATAGGGGATGGCCGCGCCGGGCACGGTGCCGAGCGCGGGGCGGATGAAGTTCTGCGCCAGGTCGAGCACCTGCTGCTCCGAAAGCCCGCGGCCGGAGAAGGCGAGCTGCAGGATCGGCACGGTCGAGGCGTTGTAGTTCAGGATGAGCGGCGGCGTCGAACCGGCCGGCATGTTCTTGATGATGGTCTGCGAGATCGAGGTGACCTGCGCCGTCGCGGTGCGGATATCGACATTCGGCTGGAAATAGATCTTCACGATGCCGATGCCGGGCAGCGAGGTGCTCTCGATATGCTCGATGTCGTTGACCGTCGTGGTCAGCACGCGTTCATAGGGCGTGATGATGCGTCCCGACATGTCGTCCGGCGACAGGCCGGTATACTGGAAGGCGACGCCGATCACCGGCACGCCGATATTGGGAAAGATGTCGGTCGGCGTGCGGATCGCCGCCAGCGGCCCCACGATCAGGATCAGCAGGGCCAACACGATGAACGTGTACGGGCGTTCCAGTGCGACTCGAACGATCCATGTCATGCGGGGCGGCTCCGGCAGGCGAAGGTCAGATTGCGGTGCCGGCTGCGAAGGCCTCTGGCCATGGGCCGCTCGACACACTATGATACAATGTTACTGACCGGTACGTGTTCGCAGGACATATATGGAGCGAGCCGCCGGACGGTCAAGAGGCAAGTTCGCATGACAAAAAGAATAGCAGTTCGGGAGAAGGTTCAGGAGCGTGCGGAGCCGAAACGCGCGGCGCAGCGTATCCGCGAAATGGCGGGGGAACTTTTCTACCGCCAGGGAATCCGCGCCGTCGGAGTCGACGAGATCGTCGCGCGCGCCGGCGTCACCAAGCCCAGTCTCTATCGCAGCTTTCCGTCGAAGGACGAACTCGCCGCCGCCTATCTGCGCGATCACTGCGATGCCAGTCTGCGTCGTTTCAACACGGCGATGGATGAGCGGCCGGACGATCCGCGCAGCCAGTTCCGCCTCTGGCTCGCCGATCTGTCGATGCGCGCGACGCAGGCGGATTATCGCGGCTGCGGCGCCACCAATGCGGCGGTGGAATATCCCGAGCCCGGCCATCCCGCGCGCATCCAGGCGGCGGAAAACAAGAAGCAGTTCCGCGCCCGGCTCCGCGCTCTCGTCAGGGCGATGGGCGCCAAGCGTCCGGATGTATTGGCCGACGGGTTGCTGTTGCTGATCGAAGGCGCCTATGCGTCCGGCCAGTTGTTCGGACCCAACGGACCGGCCCGCGTGCTGGTCGAAACCGCTGATGCGCTGATCGACGCGCACCTCTCCAAAGCGCCGCGCGCATCGCGCTAAACCGGCTGTAATCCGCCTCAACAAAACGTGATCAGTCGTGCGCGAACGCCCAGTAGAGTTCGCGGGCGCGGCGATAGAGCGGTCCGGGCTGCAGATCGCGCTCGTCGATGCGGATCACCGGCAGCACCTTGGCGTAATTTCCGGACGAGAAGATTTCGTCGGCCTGCGTGAAATCACGATAGGTCAGCGTGGCTTCGACGACCGTCACACCGTCGTCACGCAACAGCTGGATCACGCGCTGCCGCGTGATGCCGTTCAGGAACGTGCCGTTGGCCGCCGGCGTGAAGACCACGCCGCCCTTCGCCAGGAAGACGTTGGAGCTGGCCAGTTCCGCGACATTGCCCAGCATGTCGCAGAGCAGGGCGTTGTCGAAGCCGCGCGAGCGCGCTTCCAGCGCGGCGCGGGCATTGTTGGGATAGAGACAGGCCGCCTTGGCATCGACCGGCATCGTTTCCATCGTCGGACGGCGGAAAGGCGACAGCGTGATCGCCTGCCCGTCCTCGCTGGGCATCGGCAGTTCGTAGAGCGACAGGCACCAGGCCGTCGAAGCCGGATCGGGCGAGACGGTGAGGAAACCGGTGCGCTCTGCCCAGTACATCGGCTTTATATAGAGCGCCGCGTTGCGGTCGAAGCGCGCGAGGCCCTCCTTGGCGAGGCCGAGCCAGGTCTCGTGCGGAACGACCGGATCGAGAAACATCGCCGCCGCCGATCGGTTGATGCGGCGCAGATGAAGGTCGAGATCGGGCGCCACGCCCTCGAAGGCGCGCGCGCCGTCGAACACGGTCGAGGCCAGCCAGGCCCCATGGCTGCGCGGGCCGAGGATGGCGACATTGCCCTCGTGCCAATCGCCTTCGAAGAACGTCCAGGTCTTCGACCAGCCCTGCCAACCGACCATGTCTCTCTCCCTAAAGCGGCACTTCGATCACATTCGGTTCGCCGCCAGCCAGTCCGCGGCGCAGCGCATCGGCGAAGTCGCCAAGCGTCGCGACGCGCCGGGCGCGCACGCCCATGCCGTTCGCCAGCGCCACCCAGTCGAGATCGGGACGGCCGATCTCCAGCATGTCCAGCGCGCGGCGGCCGGGATTGGCCCCCAGGGCGGCGAGTTCGCCCTTCAGGATGGCATAGGCTCGGTTGGCGAAGATTATGGTGGTGATGTTCAGGCTTTCGCGCGCCGCGGTCCACAGCGCCTGCAGCGTATACATGCCGCTGCCGTCCGCTTCGAGGCAGAGAACCGGCCGGTCTGGGCAGGCGACCGCCGCGCCCACCGCCATCGGAAGGCCGATGCCGATCGAGCCGCCGGTGTTCACCAGCCAGTCATGCGGCGGCGCCCCCTTGGTGGCCGCCATCATGCCGCGGCCCGAGGTGATCGACTCGTCGACCACGATCGCACGCTCCGGCAGCAAGGCGCCGACGGTCGCGGCAAGTCCCGCGATCGTGATATCGCCCTCCGGCAAAGCGGGCCGCGCGGCGCGCTGCAGGACCGGCTGCGTCGTCTGCGCCTGAAGCACCTCCGCCAGCGCGGCGAGGGCGCCTGCGCCATCCTCGCCCGGACGGCTCAGGGTGTGGATGTCACAGCGCTCCGGCATCAGCAGGCCGGGCTTGGACGGATAGGCGAAGAACGCGACGGGAGCCGGCGCGCCGACCAGAATGAGCTGGCCGAAGCCGCGCAATTGTTCGAGCGCCTGGTCGACCACATAGGCGACGCGCTCGACGACGGGCAATCCCGCGCCGCGCGTCATCCGCGTCAGATTGAAGGGCGCGAGAAGCGTGGCGCCGCTCGCGGCGGCGATGCGGCCCGCGGTCGCGAGCGCCTCGCCCTCGATCAGGTGCGGCCCGAGCAGGATCGCCGTGCGCATGCCGTTGCGCAGCAGGGTCGCGGCCCGTTCGATCGTCGCGGTCTGCGGCAAGGGCGGCGCGGGTGTCGCGGCGACCGGCACGACCTGGCCGCCTTCGCTCCACGCCGTATCCGCGGGCAGGATCAGCGTCGCGATCCGTCCCGGCGCGGTGCGCGCCGCGGCGATGGCCTCGGCGCAGTCCCGTCCGACGTCGCCGGCCGACGCCGCGCTGCGCAGCCATTTCGAATAGGGCCGCGCCAGCGCCTCGATGTCGGCGGTCAGCGGCGCGTCGTAGCGGCGGTGATAGGTCGCGTGGTCGCCCACGATGTTAACCAAGGGCACCTCGGCGCGGCACGCATTGTGCAGATTGGCTAACGCGTTCGACAATCCTGGCCCCAGATGGAACAACGTGCTCGCCGGTTTTCCGCTCATTCGTGCATAGCCGTCGGCCGCGCCGGCGGCGACGCCTTCGAACAGGCACGGCACGCCGCGCATCTGCGGCACGCTGTCCAGCGCCGCCACGAAATGGATCTCGGACGTCCCCGGATTCATGAAGCAGACGTCGACGCCGCCCCCCGTCAGCGTGCGGATCAGGCTTTCGGCGCCGTTCATGCCCGCCTCTCCAGCTTTGGCACATCCGGACGTCGCGGGACCGTCCCCAAAAGGAGCAGTTCACCCGCCGGGTGACACAGGACCATGCGCGACGAAACCCTTTCCATCCATGCCGGCTACCAGACCGACCCGACGACGAAATCCGTCGCCGTCCCGATATACCAGACGGTTGCTTATGAATTCGATAGCGCCGACCACGGCGCGGCGCTTTTCAACCTCGAAGTCCCGGGCAACATCTATTCGCGGCTGGGCAACCCGACAACCGCGGTGCTGGAGCAGCGCGTCGCCGCCCTGGAAGGCGGGCTGGAGGCGCTTTGCGTCGGCTCGGGCATGGCCGCGATCCATTACGCGATCATCAACATCGCCGAGATGGGCTCCAACATCGTCACCCTGCCGCAGATCTACGGCGCCACCTACACGCTGTTCAACAGCGTCCTGCGCAAGCAGGGCATCGACGTGCGCTTCGCCGCCAGCGACGATCCCGCCAATGTCGAGGCGCTGATCGACGGCAACACCAAGGCCGTGTATTGCGAGAGCATCGGCAATCCGGCGGGCAACGTCGCGGACATCGAGGCGCTGGCCGCCATCGCGCACCGCCACGGCGTGCCGCTGATCGTCGACAACACCATCGCGACCCCCATCCTGCTGAAGCCGATCCGGTATGGCGCCGATATTGTGGTGCATTCCCTGACCAAGTTCTTCGGCGGCCACGGCACCACGATGGGCGGCGCCATCGTCGACAGCGGCAAGTTTCCCTGGGTCCGGCATCGCGCGCGCTTCCCGATGCTGACCGAGCCGGAGGACGCCTATCACGGCGTCGTCTACACCGATCACTACGGCGACAGCGCCTATATCGCGCGCTGCCGCACCGTGTGCCAGCGCAATACGGGTTCGGTGCTGGCGCCGCTCAGCGCCTTCCTGCTGCTGCAGGGGATCGAGACCCTGCCGCTCAGGATGGAGCGCCACATCAAGAACACTACGCGTGTGGCGGCCTATCTGCTGTCGCATCCGGGCGTGGAATGGTGCCGCTATCTCGGCCATGTGGCCGATCCCCATCATGCCCTGGCCAAAAAGTATCTGGGCGGCCGCGGCGGTTCGTTCCTGACCTTCGGCGTCAAGGGCGGCTTCGAGGCGGGCAAGAAATTCTACGACGCGCTGAAGCTGTTCAAGCGGCTGGTCAATATCGGCGACACCAAATCGCTGGCCTGCCATCCGGCCTCGACGACGCACCGGCAGTTGACAACCGACGAACTCGAGCGCGCCGGCGTCAGGCCGGAGATGATCCGGCTCTGCATCGGCATCGAGCATATGGACGACATCATCGCCGATCTCGAACAGGCGCTCGATGCGGCGGTCGGGGACAGCGGCGGCGCGAAAACCAGGCACGCGGCGGAGCTGCACCAGCGCCTCGCTGCGTCGTGGTCCTAAGGCCATGCCGGTCATCGTCGAGCAGGAACGTCTGCGCCGGGGATCGCCGCGCATCATGCGCCGCCATGGCCTTCGGATCGGCCTCGTCAACAACATGCCGGACGCGGCGCTCGGGCGCACGGAAGCGCAATTCCTGAACGTGCTGGACGCCGCCGCGGCGGGACTCTTCGTCAGCGTGCAGTTCTTCTCGCTCGCCGGTATCCCCCGCGGCGAGGCCGGCCGCCGCCATCTCGTCGGAAATTTCTACAGTTCCTGCTCCGAGATCGAGACGGCGCAGCTCGACGGGCTGATCCTGACCGGCACCGAGCCGAAGCTGGCCGACCTGCGCGCCGAGCCCTACTGGCCCGCGCTGTCGGACCTGTTCGACTGGATCGGGCGCGAGGGACCGTCGACCATCTTTTCCTGTCTCGCCGCCCACGCCGCGGTTCTGCATTATGACGGGATCGAGCGGCGGCGGCTGCCGCACAAGCGTTTCGGCCTGTTCGATCACAACGCGGTCGCGCTGCATCCGCTCACCCACAGCCTTGGGCCGGTTTCGAAGGTCGCCCATTCGCGCTGGAACGAGGTGCCGGCGGAGGCGCTGACCGAAGCGGGCTACCGCATTCTCACCCAGGCGCCGGCGGCCGGCGTCGATCTGTTCGTTCGGCAGAGGCGCAATCCGCTGCTGTTCTTCCAGGGCCACCCGGAATACGACCCGCAGACCCTGTGCCGCGAATATCAGCGCGATGTGCGCCGCTTCCTCGCGGGCGAGCAGGACGCCTATCCGGACATGCCGGAATTCTATTTCGATCCGGTAGAAAGCAACCTGCTGTCGCTTTTCCGGGCCCGCGCCGTGGCGGAGCGCGACATCGCCCTCATGGCGGCCTTTCCCATCGCGCTGGGCCGCCCGGCGATCGCCGACGACTGGCATTCCCCGGCCGCCGGCGTCTATCGCGCCTGGCTGCAGCAGATCGCCGAAGCCAAAGCGGACATGCATGTCCCTGCGGGGCGCAGGCCGGCGCCGCGTTACGCGGGGATGCTCCAGTGAGACGCGACGCAAGCCGGTATTTCTGGAAGTTCGTGCACAACGCGCTGATCCATCCGTTCCTCGCCTGGCCGTGGGAGCCCAAATGGGCGCTGCGGGCGCATGACTGGACGGCACAACGCTGCGATGGATGAGAGCATGAGTGATTGCGCGAAGCTGGACGACCGGACAGATGCGGCGACGAATGTCGACCGCCTGATCGGCCTGTGGTCGCGCCTGTTGCAGGTGTCGACCGTCCTGCCCGACAGCAATTTCTTCGATCTGGGGGGCGACTCGCTTCTGGCGGTCAATCTGTTCCTGGAGATCGAGCGCGCCACCGGCCGCCAACTTCCGATCACCACGATCTACGACGCGCCGACCGTCGCCGAACTGGCGGCGCTGATGGACAGCGAAGCGGCACCGCGCTTCTCGCCGCTGGTGCCGCTGAAGGATGGCGATGGCACGGCGCCGTTCTACATCGTGCACGGCATCGGCGGAACGGTGATCGAACTGGCGGCGCTGGGAAAGCTGATCCGCACCAAGGGCCCGGTCTATGCCGTCCAGGCGCGGGGCCTCGACGGCATTGAGCCGCCGTTCACCTCCATCGCGGCGATGGCCGAATATTATCTGGAGACGATCCGGCAGATCCAACCCGCCGGTCCCTATCTGCTGGGCGGCTATTCGTTCGGCGGGCTGGTGGCGTTCGAGATGGCACGCCTGCTGGAACGCGCGCATGAGCTGGTCGCGCAGCTGGTAATGATCGACGCCTATGCCCATCCGCAGACCTGGCCGCTCAA
Organism: Alphaproteobacteria bacterium; assembly: GCA_015654705.1. Classification (GTDB taxonomy): domain Bacteria; phylum Pseudomonadota; class Alphaproteobacteria; order Micropepsales; family Micropepsaceae; genus Rhizomicrobium. The sequence goes on from JAATGL010000282.1 coordinate 10,293, forward strand.
ATCGCGCGTCACCGTGCGCGGGCGCAGGTTGCTGGGCAGGCTGCGCTTGATTGCACGGAACCCGGTCAGCGAAACCGCCGCCTATGCGAACGATCTGGCCGGCAGGTTTTCTGTCGGAAGAAAGAGTGCTGCGCCGCAGGACCGCCAGGCGCGAAGCTGGCTCGGTCCGGTCGACCCAAGTTTGCCGCTGGCCTTGCGGCAGGTGCGCCAAGCCGGCGACGCCGCCCTGCTTTCCTACCGACCGCAATTCTATCCCGGCAAGATCACGTTCCTGAAAGCGGCAAAGACCGACCCGGTGTTTCCCCCCGATCCAAGCAATATCTGGCGTCCGCTGGCGCGGGATTTCGAGCTTCATACGGTACGGGGCAATCACCGCTCGATCATCGAGACTTATGCAGCCGACACGGCGGAGTGCATATCGGCCTGCCTCGCGCCGCCCGTGCCAGCGCAGAAGGCCTCGATACTGCGGCGCGCCGTCGCCGGGCTGACGCTGCGGGGTGCGAATCCGCTGCAGGCGGGGACGCGCCCATGACCATGCTGCGGCACGCGTTCGACCGGCCGGTGCTTTCGCATGCGATGATTGGAGACATCGTCGCGCATTGGGCGGCACATTCGCCGCAGCGCGTGGCGCTGGTGGAGGCCGGCCGCGCCTGGACCTGGCACGAGCTGGACGCGGCGGTGCGCCGGACCGTGTCCTGGCTCGAAGCATCGGGCGTGCGGCCGGGCGACCGCGTGATGCTCATTTGCGAGAATTGCTGCGCGGCGGTCGCGATCTATCTGGCCTGCACCGTCACCGGTGCCTGGCCGGTCGTGGTCAATGCGCGCCTGTCGGACCGCGAGATCGACGAGATCCGCGATCACAGCGGCGCCCGCCGGGTCGTTCTCACGATCGCCGTGTCGGCGCGCGCCAAGGTCGTCGCCCAACGCCTGGGCGCGACGCTGAAGGAGCCGGCATCGTTCGGTCCCGTCGCCCTTTCGCCGCTGAACGAGGCGGCGGTGCCCGAGCCGGTCGACGCGGAGAGCGCCAAGCGGATCGCGGCGCTGATCTATACATCGGGAACGACGGGGCGCCCCAAGGGCGTCATGCTCAGCCACGAAAATCTCCTGTTCGTTGCCGGCGCGTCCGCTGCGGCGCGCGGGCTGAGCGCCGAGGACCGCGTCTATGCGGTGCTGCCGATGTCGCACATTCTGGGATTGACGGGCGTGCTGCTGGGATCGCTGCTCAGCGGCGCGGCCGTTCATCTGACCGCGCGCTTCGATCCGACGGCGGCGCTGGCCGCGCTCGAACGCGACCGCATCAGCGTGATGATCGGCACGCCGTCGATGTACGCGCTGCTGGCCGAATATGCCGGGCGCAAGGGGCTTTCGCCGATCCCCGCGCCGGCGCTCAGGCTCATCTCCTCCGCTGGGGCGCCGCTTGACGCCGCGACCAAATCGCTGGCCGAGGCGGCGTTCGGCCAGACGCTGCACAATGGCTACGGCATCACCGAATGCGGGCCGACGATCACGCTGACCGCGCTGGACGCGCCGCGCATCGATTGCAGCATCGGCCGCCTGTTGCCCGGCATCGCGGCGAAGCTGGTGGATGCGGACTGCGGGGAGGTGAGTGAAGGCGAGGTGGGCGAACTCTGGGTGCGCAGCCCAGGCGTGATGAAAGGCTATTACAGGGCGCCCGAGGAAACGGCGCAGGCGATCGACGCCGAAGGCTGGTTCAGAAGCGGCGACCTGGCACGCATCGCGGACGGCAATCTCTTCATCGTCGGGCGCCGCAAGGAGATGATCATCCGCTTCGGTTTCAATGTGTATCCGGCGGAGATCGAAGGCGTGCTGAATGCCCATCCGGCGGTGGCGCGTTCCGCCGTCATCGGCCGTGCGACTGACGGCGGCGAGGAGGTTCTGGCCTTCGTGCAGCCGCTGCCGGGCTCGGACGTCACGCCCGAGCAGCTTGCCGATTTCGCCGCGACCAGGCTCACGGCCTACAAGCGGCCGTCCGCCATCGTGCTGCTGGCCGCCATGCCGATGAGTCCGGCCGGCAAGATCCTGAAGAGCGAATTGGCAATTCCCGCTCCGCCGCAATAGGCTCGCGCCGGCGTCGTCGCCGAGGGAGCAGAGCAATGAAATGGCCGGCGGAGCGCATCAGTGCCAGTTCCCCCAAAAGCTTCGGCATGTACGAAAAGGCCGCCAGACTGGCGGCGCAGGACATCGACCTCATTCACCTCGAAGTGGGGATGCCGAGTTTCGACACGCCGCAGAACATCAAGGACGCCACCATCGCCGCGCTGCAGGGCGGCCGGGTGCATTACGGCGATTTCCGCGGCAACATCGAATTGCGCCGTGCCATCGCGCGGCGGCTGGCCCGCCACAACGACCTGGCGGTCGGCGAAGACGAGATCGTCGTCACCAACGGCCTGACGCATGCCTCCTATGCGGTGTTCATGGCGGCCCTCGATCCGGGCGACGAGGTCATCCTGCTGGAGCCCTATTATCCGCAGCACGTCAACAAGATCGAGCTGGCCGGCGGCAGGGTCGTGCTGGCGCCGCTCGACCGGGCGCGCGGTTTCGCCATCGATCCGGCGGCGATCGAGGCGCGCATCACGCCGCGGACGCGCATGATCTGCCTGGTGAACCCGGCCAATCCGACCGGGCGCGTCTATACGCGCGCGGAACTGGCTTCGCTGGCCGAGATCGCGATCCGCCACGATCTGCTGGTGCTGTCCGACGAGGTCTATGAGCAGATCGTCTATGACGGGCACCGCCATGTCAGCATCGCCGCGCTGCCCGGCATGCGGGAGCGCTGCTTCAGCCTGTTCGCCTTCACCAAGGCCTATGCGATGGACGGCTGGCGCATCGGCTGGCTCGCGGCGCATGAGAAATTCATTCCGGCGCTGCTGAAGATCACGATGAACGATGTCGCCCACGTCAACGTCTTCATCCAGGAAGGCGCGCGCGAGGCGCTGGAAGGCCCGCAGACGCGCATCGCGGAGATGGTGGCCGAGGACAAGCGCCGCCGCGATCAGGTGGTGCAGCGGATGAACCAGATGTCCGGCGTGACCTGCGAAACGCCGCAGGGCACGATCTACGCCTTTCCCGATATTTCCGCGACCGGCAAGCCGGCCCAGCAGGTCGCCGACGAAATCCTGGAGCGCTGCCATGTGGTCACCGAGGCAGGGACGTTTTACGGCGCCGCCGGCGAGGGCCGGCTGCGCGTCTGCTTCGGCGCGGAACCCCATGACCGCATCGCGACGGCGCTGGACCGCATGGCGCGCTATTTCGCAGATCAAAGCTGACGGACGATCGTCATGAGCCAGGCCGCCGCAGCCCTCGACCGCTGGATCCGCTCCACCTTCGTGGCGATGAATACCGAATTGGAAGAGATGTATTTCCGCCAGGACGACCGCGCCAATGTGGACGGCGTCGGCGATCGTCTCAAAAACGCTTTGGCGGAGGAGGGCCGCGCGCTGATCCGCCCGCTGGCGGAGGAGGGCAACACCAATGAGGGCTTCGACAGCGCCTTTGACGTGCTGGGCAATCTTGGCCTGTTCCTGGCCGCGCTGCGCCGCCACGAGCTGACCAATCCGGCGCGGGAGAGCGCCTCGCCCTTCGCCGAGGCGTCGGCGTTGGGCCTGCATATCGGCGCGTCTCTGGGCGTGGCGCCGCGCTTCGCCACCGCCCATCTCAACACCCACAACCGCGCCATCGACGGCGTGCAGAAGAGCTTCACGTCGCTGCCCGACGAGTTCGTCTTCATCGATTACAACACGATGGGAATCCTCGGCTACAAGCGCGCGGCCGATGCCCTGATGCGCATTCCGCCGCTGGGCATTTCGAACATGGCAACCGCCATGCTGCTCGACAATGCGCGCGATGCGCTGGACGACGTCGCGAAGACCAATGCGATCCTGTTCGACCGGCTCGACAGGGACCGCTTCTTCTACAGCGTGCGGCCCTACTACAAGCCCTATCGCGTGGGGCGGCAGGAATATCGCGGCGCCAATGCGGGGGACTTCTCCGCCATCAACGAGGTCGATCTGCTGCTGGGCCTTTGCCGCGCCAATGACCCGCTCTATTCCCAGCTGCTGATCGACAAGATGCTGTTCATGATCCCGCAGGATCAGGAAAGCCTGCGCGCCTGCCTGCGCCGCAGGCCGCTGCTCGACGAGTTCCTGGACGCCATGACGGCCTGCGCCGGCAAGGACTGGTTCGTCCGCAACGGCCGCGCCTTTATCGAAGCGTGCCTGGCGCATGGCCGCACCGCCGTGCAGCATCACGACCAGCTGTTCGAGACCTTCATCGTCAGGATGTCGGAGGCGCTGGACAGCCGCCATCATGCGCAGCTGACCGCCAGCGGACCGCCCCTGCCGGTGCTGGCCGCGACGCTGGAACGGTTGCGCGATCTGCGCGCGGCGGCACCACGCGACGACATCGAGACGGCGCATCGGAAATTGGCGGCGCTGAAGAATGCCGTGAACTGGCAGGACGCACAGAGCCGTGATGAGTAGATTCCGAAGCGGCGCGCGTTAACCCTTTATGCTGTCGGTGCGTTATCTCTGTGGCGAGAGTCCGTTCACGGATGGGCCATTCGATAGCTGAGACCAGGGACAACTTTTTCGCCAGTTCAAACAGGCCGCCGCAACGATGCGGCAGCGACTGGAGTTGGTATGGAACGCCCTGACCCTGACAATGGTTCGCACTATGAGGTGCCGGGTGAACGGGTCTTTGTCGTCGACGACGATGCGGATATGCGCAGGGAACTTCGGACCTTGCTGGAAGCGGGAGGTTTTCGCGTCGACACCTTCGACTCGGCCGCGGGGTTTCTCGCCGGCGGAGCCGCCGCCGCGACCGGCTGCGTCCTGGCCGATGTCCGGATGCCGGACATGAACGGCCTCGAACTTCAAAGCGAGCTGACGCGGTGCGGTTCGCGTTTGGCGGTTGTGATCATGGCGGATCACGGTCTGGTTGCTGCCGCCGTCCGCGCGATGAAGGCGGGTGCTGTCGATTTCCTGGAAAAACCCTTCAGCGAAGCGACGCTGCTCGATTGCGTGCGCCGTGCGCTGCAATGCGTTTCCAGCGCCAAAGTGTCTTCCTCCCTCGTCGATGTGGCCCGCCAGCGCATCGCGTGCCTGACGACGCGCGAGAAGCAGGTGTTCGACCTGGTGGTCGCCGGCAGCTCGAACAAGATCATCGCGCAGGAATTGCGGATTTCGCCGCGCACGGTCGAGATCCATCGCGCGCGCGCCACCAGCAAGATGGGCGCGAAGAGCGTGACAGATCTCGTCCGCATGGCGATCGCCGGCGCCCGTCCGACGGCGCCGTAACCAGCATCGCGGCGGTCGCGGAAAGACAATAGTAAATGGAAATTAGTCAATTGGTTGAGTAGTTTCCGACCCTTTCAAATAAAGTTCAAAACCGTACGGTCCACCTCTATCCATGGAGTGGGCCATGCGCGCTGTTCAAGAGGATGCGGTAACCGAAACCGGCGATGCGGGCTCCCGCGCGCCTTCTGTCGAAAGTCCCGGCGAGATGCCGTCGCCGCCGCCGGTTCCGGCGCGGTGGGTGCCCCACCGCAAGGCGGAGATCGTCGCGGCGGTGCGCGGCGGCGCCATCAGCCTCGACGAAGCCTGCGCCCGCTATGCGCTGTCGATCGAGGAATTCCTCGCCTGGCAGCATGGGATCGATCTTTTCGGCCTGGCGGGTCTGCGCGTCTACAAGACGCAGCGGCGCCGGCGCGTCCGGACGAAGCCGCAAGACAGCTGATCGATGCGCCGGCGTAGCGGCGCGGTTCCGAGGGAAAGGGTGGGGTTCCAATGCCCGAATTTGCGCCGACGCTCGCCGCGCGGGACCAGGCCTGGATGGACCTGCGCGAGCGGCTTTCCGCGGCGGCGCGCGACATGCATTTCTTCGCCTTCTCCAGCGACGCGGTGAACGGCGCGGCGATCTTGATGATCTCGGCCAATCTCGCCAGGCTGGCGATGACCATCCCGCTGCATCCCGCGCCGACGCCGGGCGGCGGGCCGGTGGATGCGTCGACGCTGTTCGCTACCCAGATTCTGCAACTCGATCCGCGCAAGGCCGGCGACGCAGCCGCCGCCAACGAAGACCGTTGAGCCCGCAGCCGGACCGGCCGCCCGACCCGCGATCGAGGAAAAAATGACGTCCGCAACGCCGCCGTCCGCCGTTCCGCTGCACGACGCCGGCCAGGTCCAGCTCGCCAAGGTCCGTGTCGACGAACTGATCGTCAAATCCGGCGCCCTGCAGCAGGCGATCCTGAACAGCGCCAATTTCTCCGTGATCGCCACCGACGAGAAAGGCATCGTCCAGCTTTTCAACGCCGGCGCCGAACTGATGCTGGGCTATGCGGCGGCCGATGTCGTCGACCGCATCACGCCGGCCGAAATCTCCGATCCGCAGGAATTGCGCGCCCGCGCCACCGCGCTGAGCAAGGAGCACGGCGCCGCCATCATGCCCGGCTTCGAGGCCCTTGTGTTCAAGGCCGCGCGCGGCATCGAGGACATCTATGAGCTGACCTATATCCGCAAGGACAAGAGCCGTTTCCCCGCCATCGTCTCGGTCACGGCGCTGCGCACCGATCAGGGGCCGATCATCGGCTATCTGCTGATCGCCACCGACAATACGGTGCGCAAGGACGTCGAGGACAAGCGGCTATGGGCGGAAGAGAGCTTCCAGCTGATGGTCGAGAGCGTCACCGATTGCGCGATCATCATGCTGGACGAACAGGGCCGGGTGAAAAGCTGGAACGAGGGCGCCCAGCGCATCCAGGGCTACAGCGCCAAGGAGATCATCGGCCAGCACAATTCGCGCTTCTTCTCCCAGGAAGACATCGACATCAAGAAGCCGGAGCGCACGTTGCAGGAGGCCGCCGCCGCCGGCCGCTCCGAGGACAATGGCTGGCGCGTGCGCAAGGACGGCTCGACGTTCTGGGCCAATGTGGTGATGACCGCGATCCGCGATTCCGCCGGCGCGCTGCGCGGCTACGCCACGCTGGAGCGCGACATGACCGAGCGGCGGCGCATCGACGCGGAACTGAACCAGGCCAAGGCCACCGCCGAAGCGGCCAATCTGGCCAAGTCGGATTTCCTTTCAAGCATGAGTCACGAATTGCGCACGCCGCTCAACGCCATCCTCGGCTTCGCGCAATTGATGGAATCGGACGTCCCGGCGCCGACGCCGGGCCAGAAGGTCAGCATCGAGCAGATCCTTCAGGCCGGCTGGTACCTGCTGGCCCTGATCAACGAGGTGCTGGATCTCTCGCTCATCGAATCGGGACGCCTGTCGTTCTCGCCGGAGAAAGTGTCGCTGGCCGAGGTGCTGTCGGATTGCCAGGCGATGATGGAGCCGCTGGCGCTGAAGCGCGGCATCACCATGTCGTTTCCCGCCTTCAACGCGCCGGTCTTCGTGATGGCCGACCGCACGCGGGTGCGGCAGATCCTCGTCAATCTTCTTTCCAACGCCATCAAGTACAACCGCACCAACGGCTCGATCATGGTGGATTGCGTCGCGCGCGCGCCGGGCTTTGTGCGACTCAGCGTGCAGGACACCGGCCTGGGCCTGACGGCGGAGAAGCTGACGCAGCTTTTCCAGCCCTTCAACCGCCTGGGCCAGGAAGACGGCGCCGAGCAGGGCACCGGCATCGGGCTGGTGGTGACCAAGCGCCTGATCGAAGTGATGAGAGGCACGATCGGCGTCGAGAGCACGGTCGGCGTGGGGACGCTGTTCTGGATCGACCTGATCGCCACCACCGCGCCGCGCTACGACCTCATGCAGGACGACGATCAAACCGCGTCCGAGGTCCTGGCCAAGGACATGGGCCCGGTGCGGACCGTGCTCTATGTCGAGGACAATCCGGCCAATCTGAAGCTGGTGTCGATGTTGATCGCGCGCCGCAGGGATCTGCGCCTGCTGACCGCCGAGAACGGCAATCTCGGCGTCGAACTGGCGCAGGTCCATCTGCCGGACGTGATCCTGATGGACGTCAACCTGCCCGGCATCAGCGGCATCAAGGCGATGTCGATCCTCAGCAGGGACAGCGCCACGGCGCAAATTCCGATCATCGCGCTCAGCGCCAATGCCGGCCCGCGCGACATCGACCGGGGGCTGGAGGCCGGCTTCCTGCGCTACCTCACCAAGCCGATCAAGGTCGACGAATTGATGGAGACGCTGGACCTCGGACTGGCGCTTTCGGCAAGCTGCCGTTCCAGCACGCCCAAGGCGGCATAGGCCGATGGTCGATTCCGCCGCCATCCTCGCCGGAAAAATCCTGGTCGTCGACGACCAGCAGGCCAATGTGCGGCTCCTGGAGATGATGCTGCAGCGCGCCGGCTATCTTCACGTCGCATCGACCATGGACCCGACGGAAGTCTGCGCCTTTCATCTGAAGAACCATTACGACCTCATCCTGCTCGACCTGCAGATGCCGGTGATGGACGGTTTTGAGGTCATGGCGGCGCTCAAGGATATCGAACACGACGATTACCTGCCGGTCCTCGTCGTCACCGCGCAGCCCGGCCACAAGCTGCGGGCGCTGCAGGCGGGCGCCAAGGATTTCATCGGCAAGCCGTTCGAACGCTCGGAAGTGCTGACCCGGATTCACAATATGCTGGAGGTGCGCCTGCTCTACGCCGAATGCAGGGCGCATGGCAGGAAGCTGGAGAAGCGGGTGGCGGAGCGCACCGCCGAACTGAACCGCAGCGTGCGGATGTTCCGCGAACTCGCCGACAACATTCCCGAGGCGCTGTGGATCCGCGACATCGAGAATCACACGATCCAGTACGTGAACTCGGCCTGGCAGAGGCTGGGCGGCCTGTCCGCCGCGTCCGGCGATTCGGTCGAGGCGGCCTATCGCGCGATCCATCCCGACGATCTGCAATGGGTCACGCATGAGCGGCGCAAGCTCCCCGGCGCGCAGGCGAGCAGCGAATATCGCTTGGTGCGTCCCGACAAGAGCATCCGCTGGGTCCACGCGCGGACGTTTCCCATCGCGAACCCCTCCGGTGCCGCGCCCTGGGTGGTCGAGATCATCGAGGACATCACGGCGCGCCGGGAAGCCCAGCACCAGCTGGTGCACCTGGCCCGCCACGACGCGCTGACCGACCTGCCCAACCGCACGCTGCTCTACGAATCGCTGCGCGAGGCGCTCGCGCGCGCGGCGGAGGAGCAATTGGTCGTCTCGGTCCTGCTGCTCGACATCGACTATTTCAAGAACGTCAACGACACGCTGGGGCACATGATCGGCGATGCGCTGCTGCGCGAATTCGCCGCCCGCCTGGTCAAATGCGTGCGTCCCGGCGATACGGTCGGCCGGCTCGGCGGCGACGAGTTCGCCGTCATCGTCGTGACGCCGCTGGACAATCACGGCGCCGTCGACGTCGCCAACCGCATCCGCGCCGCCCTGCAAAATCCGCTTTTTCTGGAAGGCCAGGAGATCCTGGTGACCACCAGCATCGGCATCGCCTCCTATCCGGCCGACACCACCGACCTCGAAACGCTGATCCGCTGCGCCGACGCCGCGATGTACGAATCCAAGGCCTCGGGCCGTAACGCGCTGCGCTGCTACAGCGCGGAGATGAACACGCGCGCGCGGCTGAAATCCGACGTCGAAGGCGCGCTGCGCTCGGCCCAGGGGCGGGACGAATTCGTCCTCTACTACCAGCCGAAGATGCACATCGACAGCGGGCGCTGGACCAGCGTCGAGGCGCTGATGCGCTGGAACCGGCCCGGACACGGCCTCGTCCTGCCCGGCCAGTTCATTCCGGCGCTGGAGGAGATGGGACTGATCGTGCCGGTCGGCGCCTGGGCCATCGACACGGCCTGCCGGCAGATCCGCGACTGGGGGCTCGCTGGCCTCGGCCAGATCCGCATCGCGGTCAACGTCTCCTCGCGGCAGGTGCGCGAGGAGCGCTTCGTGTCCCAGGTCGCCGAAGCGATTCGCAAACATCACATTGATCCCGCATTGCTCGAATTCGAGATCACCGAGAGCACGCTGATGGCGCATGGCGAAAGCACCGATGTGGCGCTGCGCCAGTTGAAGGATCTGGGGATCACGATCTCGATCGACGATTTCGGCACGGGATATTCGAACCTCGCCTATCTGAAGCGTTTCCTGGTCGATGCGCTGAAGATAGACATCACCTTCATCCGCGACGTCACGACCAATGCGGACGACGCGACGATCGCGGTGGCGATCATCAACATGGCGCACAGCCTGCGGCTGAAGGTCGTCGCCGAAGGCGTCGAGACGCGCGAGCAGCTGGATTTCCTGCGCGCCCATGGCTGCGACGAGGTTCAGGGCTATTTCCTGTCCCGGCCGCTGCCGGCCGACGAGTTGTCGGAGAAATTCCGCCAGGCCGGGCTCCCCGAAGACGACCAATGGCCGATCTCGCAAACGGCACGAAGGAGCACTGCTCATGCGTAGCATGCATCCACGGCCGGACCCGCAGCGGCGCGATCCGCATCCTGGCGCCGCCTATGAACCGAGGCCGCCGCGCCGGCGGACCTGCCTGAACGGCAAGCTGGTCTATGGCGACGGCATCTTCGCGCCGGACGGCGCCTTCACGCTGGACTGCACCATCCGCGATCTTTCGGAGAGCGGCGCGAAGGTCACCATCTTCAGGCGCCAGCCCCTGCCGCCCGACCTCTACCTGATCGTCGTCAAATCCGGCATCGCGCATCGGGCGAGGGTGGTATGGCTGGATTTCCCGGCGCGCGGCCTCAAATTTTCCGCCTCCTACCAGCTCGATGCCGCCCTGCCGGACGATTTGAAGTTCCTGCGCCGGCTGTGGATCGCGCTCGGCGACCGCGCCGGGGATAACCAATCGTTAGGCTAATCGGGCAACACTGGCGCCGTGCGCTGGTCCGCCGCGCCGGCGTCCATCCCGCATGGCGCGCGCCGGGCGCGATCGTTTTGCCGGCCACAGCGGATTCTTACCGGACGGATTTGTCATGTTCATCGGAGATCTTCTGATCGCGCATGGTCTGGTGACGCCGGCCGATGTCGCGGCCGCGCTCGAACACCAGAAGCTGCAGGGCGGCCGGCTGGGCGACGTGCTGATCTCGCTGGGCAAGCTCACCTCCGTCGATCTGGAGGCGGTGCTGCAGGCAGCTCCGCCCGAGCCGACCTCGATCGCCGAGACCGGGCTGGCGGCCGCCGACCTGATGAACCTGATGCTGAAGGCGATGTACACCGGCGGGGGCGAGACCGCGTCGGCCATCGCCGACATCATCAAGCTGCCGCAGCGCATCGTTCAGCTGCTCATGGAGCAGGCGCAGGAGCGCAAGCTGCTGGACGTGCTCGGCGCCGCCGGCATCCGCGCGATGTCGGAATTCCGCTACATGCTGACCGAACGGGGCAAGCTGTGGGCGGCCGATGCGCTCAACCAGAATCAATATATCGGGCCCGCGCCGGTCTCGCTGAACGCCTATCGCGAGCGCATCAACCGCCAGGCCATCACCAACGAGCGCGTCGACCGCGCCGCGATCGACCGCGTCTTCGCCGGCCTCGCGATCTCGTCGACCTTCATCCAGCAGATCGGTCCCGCGATCAATTCCGGGCGCGCGATCCTGCTCTACGGTCCGCCGGGCAACGGCAAGACCACGGTCGCCGAGCGCGTCGGCGAGGTCTTCCGCGACGTCGTCTACATCCCGCATTGCTTCGAGGTCGAGGGCCAGATCATCAAGGTGTTCGATCCGGGCGTGCACCGCACGTTTCAGCAGAAGCCCGGACAGACGCTCAAGGGCACCGCGGTGCGGCGCGAGGATTTCGATGCGCGCTGGGTGCCGTGCCGCCGCCCCTTCATCGTCGCCGGCGGCGAACTGACGCTGGAGATGCTCGATCTCAGCTTCAATCCGCTCGCCAAATTCTACGAGGCGCCGTTGCATGTGAAGGCGCTGGGCGGCATCTTCATGATCGACGATTTCGGCCGCCAGATCGTCAGCCCGGAAGCGCTGCTCAACCGCTGGATCGTGCCGCTGGAGCGCCGCGTCGATTATCTGAAACTCCACACCGGCAAGAGCTTTTCGCTGCCGTTCGACGAATTGGTGATCTTCTCGACCAACCTGTCGCCGCAGGATCTGATGGACCCGGCGTTCCTGCGCCGCATTCCCTACAAGCTGCCGATCGGGGCGCCGAGCGTCGCCGAATACCGGCAGATTTTCCACACGCTCTCCAAGGCGGCCGGCCTGGCGGTGTCCGACGAGATCATCGACATCATCATCACGACGTTGCGCGATCGCGGCGGCATGCCGCTGGCCAGCTACCAGCCCAAATTCATCGTCGACCAGGTGCGCGCGGCCTGCAAGTTTGCCGGCATCCCGCCGCAGTTCCGGCCGGAGCTTCTGACCATGGCGCTCGGCAATCTTTCCATCGTGGACGAAACCGCGAATGCCGCGCCGACCAGCGCACGCAGCCGGGCGGCATAGGAACGCGCACACGTCCATGCGTAGATTCCGAGCCTGCCGCGCGCAGCTCGTTTGAGTCATCGTCGCGTCGGTCCCCAACAGTGATCGAAGCGCTGACAGCACTCCCCCGCGCGGACGCCGAGATCGGACCGCCTTAAAGCCGCCGCCCTCAGCCCCGGGTCGGCGGCTTTTTTTATCGCGTCCATGGACCGTGAATCGCATCGGCCCGTAGCGGGATCGTGCATGCGATTGCGGTAAATACCTCCAAGCCATCGCTTTAAGCATGGAATTCTGATAACCTTAAGTTGCGACCCATTCCTGGGTGGCGGCCTTAGGGAACAAAACAGGAATGCCCGCGAATCGTTCGCATCAAGCGAAGCCCACTCGGCCACCGTCGATTCGGGGCTCCGTGCCGGCGCGCGGCCCGCCGCAACCCGCCGCCGACTTTGCGATCGTCGGAATAGGCGCATCCGCGGGCGGTCTCGACGCCTGCCGGAAATTCATTGAAGCCTTGCCGGCCGGCAACGGCATGGCGTTCATCCTGGTGCAGCATCTCGATCCCAACCACGAAAGCATGATGGTGGACCTCCTGGCCGGCCAGACACCGATGACGGTGCGGCAGGCCATGGAGGGCATGCTGCTCGAACGCGATCACCTTTACGTGATCCCGCCCGGAACCTATCTCTCGGTCGGCCATGGCGCACTGCATCTGACGCAGCCTTTGGCCCGCCACGGCGCCCGCCTGCCGTTCGATTTCCTGCTGAACTCTCTGGCCGGCGAATACGGCGCCCGCGCGGTCTGCGTGATCCTGTCGGGAACGGGAGCCGACGGCAGTCTCGGGCTCAAAGCCGTGAAGGAAAAGGGCGGCCTGGTCATCGCCCAGGATCCCGACGAAGCCGATTATGACGGCATGCCGCGCAGCGCCATCGCGACGGGTGCGGTGGATCTGGTGCTGGCGGCGGGAAAGATTCCGGAAGCGCTCGCCAAACACGGCCGGCGTCTCAGCCCCGCACTGGCGCGCAACGGGCTTCATCCGAAGGAGGCGGCGAAGAACCGCCTGCCCGAGATCATCGACCTGCTGCGCAGCAAGACGGCCCACGATTTCACGCTCTACAAGCAGGGCACGTTGCAGCGTCGGATCGAGCGGCGCATGGCGATGGCGGCGATCGATGTCGCGGATATGGACCGCTATCTCGAAATGCTGCGCGGCGACGCGAAAGAACTCGACCTCCTGGCCAAGGATCTACTGATCAACGTGACCAGCTTCTTCCGCGACACGAAGGTGTTCAGCCTGCTGGCCCAGAAGATCATTCCCGATCTGGTCCGCAACCACCCGGCGGACCAGCCGCTGCGCATCTGGGTTGCCGGATGCAGCACCGGCGAGGAAACCTATTCCCTCGCGATGCTGTTTCGCGAGGCGATCATCGCGGCCAAGAGCAATATCAAGCTGCAGGTCTTCGCCTCCGACGTCGATCCCGATGCCGTCGCCGGCGCGCGCGAGGGGCTCTATCCCCAGAGCATCGAGGCGGACGTTTCGCCGGAGCGGCTCGCCCGCTTCTTCTCGAAGGAAGATCACGGCTACCGGGTGTCGCCGACGCTGCGCGGGATGGTGGTCTTCACGGTGCAGGACGTGCTGGCCGACCCGCCGTTCTCGCGCCTCGACATGGTGTCGTGCCGCAACCTGCTGATCTATCTGCTTCCCGAGGCGCAGGCGAAGGTCCTGTCGCTGTTCCATTTCGCCCTGCGCCAGGGCGGCGTTCTTCTGCTCGGCAGTTCGGAAACGGCCGGCAATGTCGCGGGCCGCTTCGAGATGATCGCCAAATCCGAGCGGCTCTACCGCCATATCGGCCGCAGCCGGCCGGGGGAATTTGGTTTTCCCAGAAGCGCGGGCGGCATGCGCGTTCCCGCCCGTCCGGCCGCCGAGCAGGCGCCGTCGCGCCAGGCGGCGCTGGCCGAACTTTGCCGCCGTCTGGTGTTGGAGACCTATACGCCGGCGGCGATCCTGATCAACCGCAAATACGAATGTCTTTATTTTCTGGGACCGACGGACCGCTATCTGCAGATCGCGCCCGGCCGGCCGATCCACGATCTGCTGGCGATGGCGCGCGACGGCGTGCGCACCAAGCTGCGCGCGGCGATCCAGCGCGCCTGCCAGGAGAACACGCGTGTCGTCGTCGCCGGCGGCCAGTTGGACCGCGACGGCGACGCGCGCTCCTTCAGCATCGCGGTGCAGCCGGTGCTGAGCGACGGCGAGGAACTGCTGCTGATCTGCTTCATCGATGGGCCCAAGCACGAATCCCGGCGTGATCGCGGGGCGACTCCCGGGCACATTCCGCGCGTCGCCGAGCTCGAACACGAACTCGAAGCCACCAGAAGCGAACTTCAGGGCGCCATTCACAATCTGGAGATTTCCAGCGAAGAGCAGAAAGCGATCAACGAAGAAGCGCTTTCGGTCAACGAGGAATACCAGTCGACCAACGAGGAATTGCTGACCTCGAAGGAGGAACTGCAATCGCTCAACGAGGAACTGACCGCCCTCAACAGCCAGCTCCAGGAAACGCTGGAGCGGCAGCGCACCACCTCCAACGATCTGCAGAATGTACTCCACAGCACCGACGTCGCGACGATCTTTCTCGACACCAATCTCGGCATCCGCTTTTTCACGCCGGCCACCAAGGCGCTGTTCAGCGTCATTCCCGGCGACATCGGCCGTCCGCTCGCCGATCTCAGTTCGCTGGCCGCCGACGGCGCGCTTCTGGAGGATGCACGCACCGTGCTGCGCACCCAGGCACCGCTGGAGCGCGAGATCGAGGCGCGCAGCGGCGCCTGGTATATCCGCCGCATCTCGCCCTATCGCACCCAGGACAACGGCGTCGAGGGCGTCGTCATCACCTTTGCCGACATCACCGAGCGCCGGCACGCCGCCGATGCGCTGGAGGCGGCCAAGCGCCAGGCGCAGTTGGCCAATGTGGCGAAATCGCGCTTCCTGGCGACCGCCAGCCACGATCTGCGCCAGCCGCTGCAGACGCTGGCCCTGCTTCAGGAGCAGCTGACCAGGACCGTCGAAGGCGAAAAGTCGCAGACGCTGGTGGCGCGGCTGGCCCAGACGCTGGGCGCCATGTCGGGCATGCTGAACACGCTGCTCGACATCAACCAGATCGAGGCCGGCACCATCCGCGCCGAAATGGTCACCTTCCCGCTCGACGAACTGTTCGGCCGGCTTCGCGACGAATTCACCTATCACGCGCAGGCGCGAAGCCTCAATCTGCGTGTCGTGCCCTGCGGTCTTTCGGTCCACAGCGATCCGCGCCTGCTCGAACAGATGATCCGCAACCTGCTGTCCAACGCGCTGAAATACACCGAGCGCGGTTCGATCCTGCTGGGCTGCCGGCGGCACGGGACGACGCTCAGCATCGAGGTCTGGGATACCGGCATCGGCATTGCCGACAAGGATCTGCGCGCGATCTTCGACGAGTATCACCAGCTCGACGCCGCCGCGCCGGAGCGCAGCCGCGGCCTCGGTCTCGGCCTGTCCATCGTCCAGCGGCTGGGCAATCTGCTGGGCCATCGCGTGCATGTGCGCTCGCGCCTGGGCAAAGGCTCGGTCTTCGCCATCGACGTCGCGCGGCCGACCGGTCCGGCGGCGTCGCCCGCGGACCGCGAACGGCGCGATTTCGCCGGCGAGGCCATGGAAGGCGTGCGCCGCACCGGTGCGATCCTCATCATCGAGGACGATCCGCAGATGCGCGAGCTTCTCGAAACGCTGCTCAAGGGCGAAGGCCATTATATCGCGACGGCCTCCGACGACGCGGCCGCCCTGGCGTTGATCGCCCATGGCACCTTGCGACCCGATCTCATTCTCGCGGACTACAATCTTGCCGACGGCAAGACCGGGCTCGAAGCCGGCGCGAAGCTCAGGGAAGAACTCGACCGGCAGGTTCCGGTCATCATCCTGACCGGCGATATCTCGACCGACGTGCTGCGCGAGGTCGCGCGCCGGGACTGCGTGCAGCTCAACAAGCCGGTGAAGCTGGCGGAGCTTTCCAAGGCCATCCAGCGCCTGCTGCCGATGTCGCAAGCCGCCAGGCACCTGCATGATGCGGCCGCGGACACACCGGGCGCGCGCGTCGTCTTCGTGGTCGACGACGACGCCGAAGTGCGCGACGCGATGCGCATAGTGCTCGAGGACGCCGGCTGGGCGGTCGAGACTTTCTCGACCTGCGAGGCGTTTCTCGAAGCCTATCGGCACGGCCGTGAAGCCTGCCTGCTGATCGACGCTTATCTGCCCGGCATGACCGGGCTCGAATTGCTGCAACGGCTGAAGGATGACGGCCATCACCTGCCGGCGATCATGATCACGGGCAACAGCGACGTTTCGGTGGCGGTTCAGGCGATGAAGGCGGGCGCCTCGGATTTCATCGAGAAGCCGGTCGGGCGCAGCGAATTGCTGGCCAGCATCGAACACGCCGTCGAACAGTCGGTGGATTCGACGAGGCTGTTCGCCTGGCGCGAATCCGCGGCGAGCCACATCGCGAGCCTGACGCCGCGCCAGCGCGAGATCATGGATCTGGTGCTGGCCGGCCACCCCAGCAAGAACATCGCCGTCGATCTCGGCATCAGCCAGCGCACGGTGGAGAACCACCGCGCCTCCATCATGCGCAAGACCGGATCGAAATCCCTCCCGGCGCTGGCCCGCCTGGCGCTGGCCGCCGTGGGCGACGAGGCCGGCGCGCCGCCGGTCCAGGACGGCTTTCCCGCCACCTCCGCCTGGCCGATGGCGCGCAAATAGCATGGGCTTTCAGGCTCGGCTCACGCCCAGCACGGTTTACGGCGGCGTGACGATGCCGACCATCTTGACGACTTCGAAGTTCGAGCCTTTGACCTGGGACAACTCGCCGACCAGCTTGTCGTTGTTCCAGCCGTCATTGGGCGCGCCGGAGATGAACCAGTTGCTGCCATTGTCGGCGACCATCATGCCGTAGGTCTTCAGCGCCTGGAGGATGGCTTTGGTCTCCTTGCTGAAGCCGGACGGGATCACATAGCTCGCCTTCAGCCGCACGCGCATGCCCATCGGCGGAAGGTTGGGGTTGGTGTCGCTCGACGCCCAATGATTGGCCGGCGGCACATAGGCCTCGCGCGAATGGGCCACAGTGAAGCGCAGCGCATGCTGGATCGTGCCGGTCGAGGCCTCGTCATAGCGCGCAAGTCCGGGAAAGATCGGCAGGCCGGCCGCGTCGGCGCTGGTCCAGCCCGGCTTCTGCGTCGGCCGCACATTGTCGGAATTGAGGTGGAAGATGGCACCCGCGTCGGCCTTCCAGCCGATCGTCTTCAAAGGGAACGCGCGGTACATCTCATAGAGCCGGTTGATGTCGCGGTCGATCACCAGCACGTGGCGGTCGCCGCCGAACTTCTTGCCGTCCGGCCGGTAGCCTTCGATCGGCGCATCGGGAGGCACGGGATAGGGACCCTTGTCGCTCTCGCTCTTGTAGGCCTTGAAATGGATCGGCACGCGCATCTGGGAATTGGGAATCACGACATAGGGAATGCCGATGATCGCGCCGCGATAGAGGCCGCTGCCGAAATCCGGATGCAGCCCGGTCGTGAGCCCGATCGAGGCGATCAGATTGTCCGAATTCGGATCGACATCCGATTTCGAAATGTCGGTGTTCCAGGCGTTGTCGGCGGGAAACGGCACCGCGCCGTTCAGATTGGCCTCGGGGCCGAGATCGGCGCCGGCCATCGAACCGTATTGCCAGGGCGGCGACGGTTTGTGCCCGGCCAGGCTTGGCTCGATCGTTGCGGCAAGGGCTAGGATCGAAAGTGCCGAGACAAAAGTCTTCATGGCGCCGCTCCTGACGAATTGGCCGGACAGATCATTCCGCGCGACGCTTTCGCCCGCAAGCCCGTGTCGGCGATGACGCGGCCGAATCCGGTGATTGTTTTCGCCAGTTCCGCTCGAAGCGTTAAAAAATCCCTGCGGCGCCGCCGAACTTTTCAGACAGTCACTGTTGCAGCGCGGGCCCACGATGCAGGCGGCGTTCTTGCTGCCACCATCGGCCTATGATACCAGACAAACATTATCGAGATTTCTTTCGCCGGTTCATCCTGCGGGTCAGGTTGTCCCTGGCGCCTGGGGAGGAGTTCGGCCATGCGCAAGACATATCTGGCTTCTTTGATGGCGGCCGCGATCGGCATAGCTCTCGTGCCGCTGCATGGCGCCCGCGCGGCCTGTGTCGGCGGCGCGAGCATCAAGGGCAATTTTGGCGCCACCATCAACGGCCCTGTGCTGGGCGGCGGCACGGCGCAGGTCTTCAACGGCATTCTGACCGCGAGCGGCAAATGCAAACTCAGGGGAACGCTCACCGGCGGCACGTTCGGTCAGCCGAGTTCGACGCAAGCCGTTACGGGAACCTACAGCGTGCCGACGGATGGGCCGGCCAGTATAAGCCTGTCGTTGCCGGGGTCCTCGGGGCAGGTCGCGTTCGATGTCGGCTTGGTCAAGGACGGCAAGGCCGACGAAGTCACCGGCATCGCAACCAATGGCCCTGCGACCGCGACGATCGATCTGACGGCCATTGCCAAGAAAAATTACAATTTGGCGAGTCTTTCTGGCACCTATATCGCTACCTGTACCGGCGCAGGAAATTCGGGAACCGGCGGGCTTGGCGCCGAACTCGTCTATTTTGTCTTTGACGGCGGCGGCAATATCTCGGGCTTGTCGCTCTCGAATGACAATGGCGGCTTCTTCTCGAACAGCTTACCGAACGGAACCTATACTGTGAGCACGGACGGGTCATTCACGATCGGATATCCGGGAGACTTTTCGAGATTCGTCGTCGACGGCGAAATCGTAAGCAACGGCACCGAGCTGCGCGCTGTCCTGATAGACACCAATGCCGGGTTCGGACCTTACCGAACCTGCGTCATCAAGATCCAGTCGCCGAATTAAGCTGCGGCACCGGAGCCGGGACAGGCCTCAATCCTCGTTGCCGCGCACGCGCCGACGCCTGCGCCGACGGCGGGGCTTTTCGGTCGGTTTGGAACTCTTGGGTGGCGGCGTCCGGCGGACCGCGACGGCCGGCCGCTTGGGTTCGGGGGCCTTGCCCAGTCCGACGACACCCAGCGCGATCAGCGCGAACACCACGAATCCGATGGGGATCAGGATCACCACCAGTCCGAGCATCATATGGCCCATGCCCGACATTCCTTCGGAAGACCCTGCACCAATGGGCTTTCCGGCCCGGGAATGAAAGGAAGAAACACCGGGTTTCCAAGGATACCAAAATAACCCTGCGACACGAAATTTTTATGCGCGCGCAATCGACTCGTTCATATTGCGCCGATGATCAGCGTCGTGATTCCAACCTTGAACGCCCAGGACAGCCTTCCGCGCTGCTTCGACAGCCTGATCGGCGCGACGGTGCGCGGCCTGGTGCGCGAGGTGATCGTGGCCGATGGCGGCTCGTCCGACGAGACGCTGGCCATCGCCGACGGCGCCGGCGCACATGTCACCAGCGCCGTCAGGAACCGCGGCGCCCAGCTTCAGGAAGGGGCCCGGGCGGCGCGCCATGAATGGCTGCTGTTTCTTCACCCGCAGACGGCACTGGAAGCCGGCTGGGACAGCGAGGCGGAATCCTTCATCGAGCGCGTCACGCTGGAGCGGCCCTTCGCCGCGTCGTTCCGCTTCGGGCTCGACGAATTCGGCCCGCAGGCGCGGCGGCGCGAGATCTTGGCGGCGCTGCGCTGCTGGCTGTTCGGCCTGCCCCGCGGCAATCAGGGTCTGCTGATCCCCCGGCGGTTCTACCAGAAACTCGGCGGCCATCGCGCGACCGCCATGGATGATATCGATCTGGTGCGCCGCATCGGCCGGCGCCGCCTGGCGATGCTGCGCGCCCGCGCCGTCAACATGCGCGAGCCGCGCGAAAGCCATCTGGCACTGCTGCTCCTGCACGCCCTGCGCGTCCCACCCGGTGTCGTGTCGAAACTGGCGCGCTAACCGCGTCATCAACAAAGGGTGGAGTTCACCGCTCCTCCAGCCGCGGCATGATCTCGACGAAATTGCAGGGGCGGTAGCGGATGTCGAGTTGCCATTTGAGGATTCCGTCCCAGCCGTCCTTCACCGCGCCGGGCGAGCCGGGCAGGGCGAAAAGATAGGTGCCCTTGGCGACGCCCGCGCAGGCGCGCGACTGGATCGTGGAAGTGCCGATCTTCTCGTAGGAGATTTGGTGAAAGAGCACGGAGAAGCCGTCGATCTCCTTCTCGAAGACCGAGCGGAACGCCTCCACCGTCACGTCGCGGCCGGTCAGGCCGGTGCCGCCAGTGGAGATCACCGCGTCGATCTGCGGATCGTCGATCCAGGCGCGGAGCTGCGCGGCGATGGCCGCCTGGTCGTCCTTCAGGATCGTTCGCGCGGCGAGCACATGGCCGGCCTCGGCGATGCGCGCCGCCAGCGTATCGCCCGAGACGTCGTTCGTGATGTCGCGCGTGTCGGAGACCGTCATCAACGCGATGCGGACGGGAACGAAGGCGCGGCTCTCGTCAATCCGATGCGGCGGCATCGTTGTCTTCCTCGGGTGCGGGGGCGGGGGGCGGCGGCGGCGCGGGCTGCTGCGGCGGCTTGTAGATCGGCCAGGTCCCCGACGCGGTTTCCGCCAGCGTGGTGGCATCCAGCCCGAGGCGGCGGCGGTACATCCAGTGATAGGTCAGCAGCCGCTTCACATAGAGCCGGGTCTCCGGCGCGCGCATGCTCTCGATGAACAGCAGCGCGTCGTCTTCCTTGCCCTCGCGCGCCGCCATCCAGCTCGAAACCTTGAGCGGCCCGGCATTGTAGGCGGCGCAAAGCTCCACCATGTTGCCGTTGTAGAGGTTGAGGAGCTGGGCGACGTAGCGCTGGCCGAGCGTCATGTTGTAGCGCGCGTCGGTCAGCTGCGCGACGGCGCCGGGGCCGGCGATATGGGTGGCGGTGCCGGGCATCAGCTGCATCAGCCCGCGCGCGCCGGCCGGCGATACCGCGTCGGCATGGAAGCGGCTCTCGGCGCGGGCGAAGGCCAGCACCAGCGACGGATCGATCGTGTAGCCGCCATCGGGCTTGTAGAGCGGCACGGGGAAAAGCCCCGTCAGCATGATGCCGCGCGAGGCGCTGAGCTCGCTGGCGCGCAGTTCCAGATTGGGCACGTCTAGCCGCCGCGCCAGCGCCGCGAAGGCGGCTTCCTGGGGCAGATCGATCTGGCCGAAGGCGCGCTCCATCTCCTTGTCGGTGTCGGCGCGCTCGCCGACCTGCCACAGCGCCACCGCGCGGTGCGCCGCCGGAATCTGCATCAGTTGCGCCAGGCCAGGCGCATCGAGGACCGGATCGGAGAATCCCGACTGCGTGTCCTGGCCCAGCAGCTTCTCCGCCAGCAGACCGTAGAATGTCGGTTCCTCGCGCGCGGCGAAGGTCAGAAGCGTCACCACCTTTGCCGGATCGCCCTCGCGCATATGGGCACGCGCCGCCCAGAACGCGGCGGCGCTGCGCACCCAGTTGGGCACCGAACCGACCTGCGCCAGCACCTCGAAATGCTGCGCGGCTTCCTTGAACAGGCCAAGGCGGAACGCTGCGAGACCGGCATTCCAGTCGAGCAGCGGCGCCGCCTGCCCGTCGCTGGCCGCGGCGCGGGAGGCGAGGTCGTAGGCCTTCTGGTCCATGCCCTCGGCGAAATAGGACGCAGCGATGTGCTGCGACAGCCGTGCGATGTCGGCGGCCGGCACGCTGTTGGCGTCGATCAGGGGCTGCAGCACGGCCATCGCCTGATCGGGCGCATCGGCTTTGATGGCGGCGTTGATCGCGATCTGCGCCGCGCGCGCGGTGTCCGACGTCAGGGGCGGATCGGGCAGGTTCACGTCTTCGTAGCCGCCGCCCTTCATATGCGGCATCGGCGCCGGCGCCGGAATGTTGGTGACCACGGCGACCAGAATAGTCCTGTGGTGACGCCGGATCTTCTTGGTCGAGCGTTTGACCGCCAGCCGGTAGATGCGTTCCGCCACCGGCAGCTCCGCGTAAGTCTGCAGCCAGACCACGAGGTCGCCGACCGGCACGCGCTTGCCGCGCGCGGACAGATACCGCTCCGCCAGGACATAGCCTTTCAGCGATGTGTCGGTGAGCTTGTCGAACAGCGCGTCCGCCCTGGCGGTATGCCCCGCGCGTTCCGCCGCAAAGATCTCGCGATAGCGCTGCGCGTCATCCTGCGACAGGATTTTCGGCGCGTCCGTCTCCTGCGCCTGCGCGCGGAAGCCGCTGAAGAAAGCCAATGCCGTCAGGAATGCAATCAAAACGCGGCACGCCGTCATATCCTGTCCCTTGTTTGTCGAACGCGGTCAGTCTTCGGGCGAGCGCAGCGAAGCAATCTTCTGCTCGACCGCTTGAAGATCGCGCCAGGCCAGCTTCTTGTGTGCCGGCTGGCGGAGCAGATAGGCGGGATGCAGCGTCGGCATCACTGGAACCAGGCGCCTGCCGACATTGTATTCGAGCCAGCGGCCGCGTGTCTTCATGATTCCGTCGCTGCGTCCCATCACATGGCGCACCGCGACCGCGCCGAGCAGCACGATCACCTCGGGATCGACCAGCTCGATATGCCGGCGCAGGAAGGGCAGGCACATCGCCGCTTCCTCCGGCGACGGGTCGCGATTGTCCGGCGGACGCCAGTTCAGCACATTGGTGATGTAGGCTGTGGTGCGGTCGAGGCCGATCGCGGCCAGCATCTTGTCCAGCAGCTTGCCGGCGCGCCCGACGAAGGGCAGACCGATGCGGTCCTCGTCGCGTCCCGGCGCCTCGCCGATGAAGAGGATGCGGCTGGCGGGATTGCCGTCGGCGAATACAGTGTGGGTGGCCGAGCGTTTCAACGCACAGCCGTCGAAGCCTTCCAGCGCGGCCCTGAGTTCGGCCAGCGAATTGGCAGCTTTGGCGAGTTCCATCGCCGTGCCGATGGAGTCGGAAGGCGCGGATGGGGCCGCCTTGACGGCCTCGCGCACCGGAGATG
Source organism: Alphaproteobacteria bacterium (assembly GCA_015654705.1). GTDB lineage: Bacteria > Pseudomonadota > Alphaproteobacteria > Micropepsales > Micropepsaceae > Rhizomicrobium. Next base: position 33,719 of record JAATGL010000282.1, read on the forward strand.
CAGGGTGCGGCTTCGCTTCGGTGGGTGGCCGCGCCGGCGCCCGCGCCGAGAACCTGTCGACCGGCACGTCGCCGATGGCCTCGTCCGCGCCGGCTTCGACCAGCCAGGCAAGGGCGGACAGGGAATCGGGCATGGCAGCCATCGTGCGGACGTCTCCTTCCCTCGCGGAAGCCCCCAGCCTAGCGAGGCCAAAGGGGGATTGCATCCGGCAAATGCCCCGTCCCATAACCCATGCCGGGGACGGAGAAGCTCAGGGATTGCGATGGCCGACACGGTCGAACGCGAGAGCATGGAATACGACGTCGTGATCGTGGGCGGCGGTCCGGCGGGTCTGGCGGCGGCGATCCGGCTGAAGCAGCTCGCAGCGTCGGCGGGGCGGGAGGTCAGCGTCTGCGTGCTGGAAAAGGGCTCGGAGATCGGCGCCCACATCCTCTCGGGCGCGGTGATCGATCCGATCGCCATCAACGAGCTGATTCCGGACTGGAAGGCCAAGGGCGCGCCGATCGACACGCCGGTGACCAGGGACCGCTTCTATTTTCTCGGGCCGGCAGGCAGCATCCGCCTGCCCAATGTCCTGATGCCGCCGCTGATGAGCAATCACGGCAATTACATCGTCAGCCTCGGCAATCTCTGCCGCTGGCTGGCGACGCAGGCCGAAGCGCTGGGCGTGGAAATCTATCCGGGCTTTCCCGCCGCCGACATCGTCTATGGCGACAAGGGCGAGGTGAAGGGCGTGGTGACCGGCGACCTCGGCGTGGCGCGCGACGGCCATCACAAGGATTCCTATACGCCCGGCATGAACCTGCTCGGCAAATACACGCTGTTCGCGGAAGGCGCGCGCGGTTCGCTGACAAAAATTCTGTGCGACAAATTCCAGCTTCGCGAAGGCCGCGACACGCAGAAATTCGGCATCGGGCTGAAGGAACTCTGGGAATTGAAGCCGGAGCACCATCAACGCGGCCTGGTCATGCACACGGTGGGCTGGCCGCTCGACAACGCCACCGGCGGCGGTGCGTTCCTTTATCACTGGGGCGAGAATTTCTGCTCGCTGGGCTTTGTCGTGCATCTGAACTACGCCAATCCCTATCTTTCGCCGTTCGACGAATTCCAGCGCGTCAAGCATCACCCGCGCATCCGCGCGATGCTCGAAGGCGGCAAGCGCATCGGCTATGGCGCGCGCGCGATCACCGAGGGCGGCTTGCAGTCGGTGCCCAGGCTGGCATTCCCCGGCGGCGCGCTGATCGGCTGCTGCGCCGGGTTCATGAACGTCCCGCGCATCAAGGGCAGCCACAATGCGATGAAGACCGGCATGCTGGCGGCGGAGGCGGCCTTCGCGGCGCTGGGCGCGGGCCGCGCCGGCGACGTGCTGGAGGGCTATGAACCTGCCTATCGGCGGAGCCATGTTTACAGAGACTTAAAGCGCGTCCGGAACGTGAAACCGTTATGGTCCAGGCTTGGGACGTTTCTCGGCGTCCCTTTGGCGGCCATCGACATGTGGACCAACCAGCTTCTGGGCCTGAGCGTTTTCGGCACGCTGAAACACGGCAAGCCCGACTACGCGACGCTGAAACACGCTTCGGCCTGCAAGCCGATCGATTATCCCAGGCCCGACGGCATCATCAGCTTCGACAAGCTGTCCTCGGTGTTTCTATCGAACACCAGTCACGAAGAGGACCAGCCGGTCCATCTGGTGCTTCGGGATCCCACCATTCCGATCAGGGTCAATCTGCCCGAATATGCCGAGCCGGCGCAGCGTTACTGCCCGGCGGGCGTCTATGAGGTGGTGCGGGATACGGCCGGTCCGCGCTTCCAGATCAATGCGCAGAACTGTGTGCATTGCAAAACATGCGATATAAAGGATCCGGCACAGAATATCACCTGGGTCACGCCGGAGGGCGGCGGCGGGCCCAATTATTCCAATATGTGAGGAGAAATCATTTGCGCGTCAGTTCGCTTGCCTTGGTCCTCGCCGTCTCGACCGCGCTCAGCGCCTGTGCGAGCGCGCGCACCTTCGTGCCCGCCACCACGGAGGGCAGCGATGCGCTGGGCTACGGCGCCTACCTCTCCGGCCGTTTCGCCGCCGGTGAGCACGACGTGGACGACGCCGCGAAATATTACGGCGTCAGCCTCGAACGCGATCCGAGCGATCCGACGCTCTTGGCGCTCAGCTTTTTCTACACGACCTCGGCAGGCGACATCGACCAGGCGGGCAAGCTCGCCAGGCGCATGATCGTCGCCACGCCGGACGACCGCGCCTCGCGTCTGGTGCTGGCCGTCGCCGCGATGAAGCAGCAGGATTATAAGGAAGCCCGGGCCGAAATCGGCAAATCGGCCAAGGGGCCCTTCACGTCGCTGACGGTGTCGCTGGTCGATGCCTGGGCGGCGGCGGGGCAGGGCGATGCGACTGCCGCGGCCGACGACATCAAGTCCCTGCGCGGCCAGCCCGGGATGGATGCGATGGCCGCGTTCCATCAGGCGTTGCTGCTCGAATATCTCGGCCAGACCGCGGCGGCGGATACCGCCTATACCGATGCCTTGAAAGCCGAAGGACCGTCGCCGCGCGTTCTGAACGCCTATGGCCGCTTCCTGGAGCGCAACGGCCGCGCGGCGGATGCGAGCGCGCTCTATGCCAAGCTCGCGACCACGCCGGCGCTTTCGCCGATCGTCAATGCCGGCCTGGCGCGCATCGCCAAGGGGGAAAAGCCGGCGCCGCTGGTCGAACGCCCGCAGGACGGCGTGGCGGAGGCGCTTTTCGGTATCGCCGCATCGCTGACCGAGGACAGCAGCACCGACGTTTCCATCCTCTATCTGCAGCTGGCGCTCTATCTGCGGCCGGACCTCGACCTGGCGAACATCCTTCTGGGCGACCGGATGGAGACGCTGCAGAAATACGACGACGCGATCGGGGCCTATCGCGAGGTCAGCCCCGCCTCGCCCTATCACCGCCTTGCCGCGATCCAGATCGCCACCGACGAGGCGCGCACCGACAAGACCGACGACGCCATCCGCGACCTGAAGGACCTCACCGCGGCCGATCCCAAGGACATCGAGGCGTGGACCGCGCTGGGCGACGCCTATCGCTCGGCCAACAGGTTCCCCGATGCGGCGCAGGCCTACGACCAGGCCGTCAACGCGCTGGGCACGCTCGAGAAGAAGGACTGGCCGCTGTTCTACGCGCGCGCCATTTCCGAGGACCGTTCGCACAATTGGAGCGCCGCCGAGGCCGACCTGCAGCAGGCGCTGAAGCTGAGCCCGGACGAGCCGCAGACGCTGAACTATCTGGGCTATAGCTGGGTCGACCAGGGCCGCAACATCCCCCAGGCGCTGACGATGCTGGAGAAGGCGCGTTCGTTGAAGCCCTATGACGGCTATATCGTCGACAGCGTCGGCTGGGCCTATTACCGGCTGGGCCGCTACGCCGAGGCGGCGAAGACGCTGGAGGACGCGATCCTCCTGGTGCCCGGCGATCCCACGATCAACGATCACTATGGCGACGCGCTGTGGAAGGCCGGGCGCAAGCTCGACGCGCGCTTCCAGTGGAACCACGCGCTGGCCTTCGGCCCCGAGGCCGACCAGAAATCCAAGATCGAAAAGAAGCTGCAGACGGCCGACGGTGACCACAGCTAGCGTGCTGCGCGTTTTCGCGCCGGCAAAGATCAACCTCTTCCTGCATGTCGGCGAGAAACGCGAGGACGGCTATCACGCCCTGCAGAGCCTCGTCGCCTTCGCCGATGTCGGCGACGCGCTTTCCTTCTCGCCGGCGGACGACCTGACCCTTTCCATCGAGGGACCTTTCGCGGCCGCGCTTGCGCTGGACGGCGACAATTTGGTCCTGAAGGCCGCGCGCGCCCTCGCGCAATGGGCAAACATCAGGACGGGCGCGCGGATCGTGCTGACCAAGAATCTGCCCGTCGCGTCGGGCATCGGCGGCGGCTCGGCCGATGCGGCGGCGGCGTTGCGGGGGCTCGCGCAGCTCTGGAGGCTGGAGATGAGCGACGACGAACGTCTCACGATAGCGGCGGGCATCGGTTCCGACGTTCCCGTCTGTGTGAGCGGCGTTCCGTCCTGGATGGAAGGGCGCGGCGAGTGTCTGACGCCGTTCGAAGAGATGCCTGAAATCGCGATCCTGCTGGTCAATCCGGGTGTCGCGGTCTCGACCGCCGCTGTTTTCCGAGCGCTTCGGGCGCGGCGTGGAATCGGACTGGAAAAGCCGGCCATTTCCGATGCGGCAGAGCTGCTGCGCTTTCTGGCTTCGACGGCCAACGATCTGGAAGCGCCTGCCTGTGAGGTTCAACCCATCGTCGCCAATACGCTGCGCGCGCTCGAGACTTTGCCGGGCGTTCTGCTCTCGCGGATGTCGGGCAGCGGCGCCACCTGCTTCGCGATCTTCGAAAGCGGGAACGCCGCCGCAAGGGCTGCCGAAATCTTCGCGACAAGACAGCCAAATTGGTGGGTGCGCGCAACAAGAACCGTTTCTAAGAAAGCCGGTACGGTTCAGTAGGCCCGCTCGACGCAGAAATCGGCGATGTCGGCCAGGGCGGCGCGGATCTCGCCTTCGGGCAGCGGCGCCAGTGCCTGACGGGCCTGGTCGGCATAGCGGTGCGCGCGCGCCATGGTTTCGCTGATGGCGCCGGTCTCTTCGACCAGCGTGATGGCGCGGTCGAGATCGCTCTCGCCCTGTGGCCCCGTCTCGATGGCGCGCTGCCAGAAGCGGCGCGCCGTCTCGGTGCTGCGCGCGAATGCCAGGATCACCGGCAGCGTCACCTTGGCTTCGCGGAAATCGTCACCGACGGATTTGCCCATCAATGCCTGGCGCCCCGAATAGTCGAGCGCGTCGTCGACCAACTGGAATGCGATGCCGAGGTTCTGGCCGTAATCGCGCATCGCCGCGATCCGTTCGGCAGACTGCGCCGCGATCACCGCGCCGGATTCCGCCGCCGCCGAAAACAGCGCCGCCGTCTTGGCGCTGACGACGCGCAGATAATCCTCTTCGGTGACGCCCAGATTGTTGGCGGATTTGAGCTGCATCACCTCGCCTTCGGCGATGATCGCCGAGGCGCCAGCCAGGATGTCGAGCACCGTCAGGCTGCCGGTCTCGACCATCAATTGGAACGCCCGGCTGAACAGGAAATCGCCGACCAGCACGCTGGGCTTGTTGCCCCAGACGATGTTGGCGGAAACCTTGCCGCGGCGCAGCGAACTTTCGTCCACCACGTCGTCGTGCAGCAATGTCGCGGTGTGGATGAATTCGACCGCGGCGGCGAGGCGGACGTGGCCGGTGCCCGCATAGCTGCCCAGCCGGGCGGCGGCCAGCGTCAGCAGCGGCCTGAGCCGCTTGCCGCCGGAATCGATCAGGTGCCGTGCCAGATCGGGAATCAGCGCCACCGCGCTTCCCATGCCTTCGTGGATCAGCCGGTCGGTTGCCGCCATGTCGGCGGCGACGAGGGCGTGCAGGCGCTCGACGGGCGAGATGTCGGCGGCGGCCTTGCGGGTCTCGGTCCTGAGCATGCGCGGTGTTCTACATCCTTGCCGGAACTGCCCGGTCTTGCGAGATTAGGCGCCCCTCATGCCCGGTCAAGCGGACCGCGCGCGGGTCGTCGGCCGCGGCTAAGGATCCACCATGCGTCTTCTCCTGCAAACCAACAATGCGGTACAGCTCAATTTCGCCGAAGCCATTCTACGCGATGCCGGAATCGAAAGTTTCCTGTTCGACGAACAAATGAGCGTGATGGAGGGCAGCTTGGGCGTTTTGCCGCGCCGGCTGATGGTCGCGGACGAGGATTTCGCCCGTGCCGAGGTGCTTCTGCAGGACGGGCTGACGGCCGAGCCGCCCGAATCGTGAGCGCCGCGACCGACGACCGCTTCCTGAACGGGCGTGTCGTCGTGCGCCAGACGGCGGGCGGCTTCCGCGCCGGCCTCGACGCCGTGATGCTGGCGGCGGCAGTGCCGGCCCGCGCCGGCGACACGGTCCTGGAACTCGGCGCCGGTGCCGGCACGGCGAGCCTGTGCCTGGCGGCGCGGGTGTCTGGTTGCGACATCACCGGCGTGGAGATCGACGCGGCGCTTGTCGCTCTGGCCAACGAGAACGCGCACGCGAATGGCGCCGAAGCGCGCCTGCGCTTTATGCAGGGCGACGTCTTCGAACTCCCTGCGGAATTGAAGCGCGAGTTCTCCCATGTCCTCTGCAACCCGCCGTTCCACGGCGAAGGCGAAGCCTCGCTCGATGCCGCGAAAGACCGCGCGCTGAAAGACAACGGCTTGCTCGGCGACTGGATGGAGGCCGGGCTGAAACGCACGGCCGGCGGGGGCACCTTCACCGCCATCATCCGCGCCGACCGCTTGGTCGAGGTGTCGGCGCGCCTGCCCGAACAGGGCGTGGCGATTTTTCCGCTCTGGCCGCGCGCGGGCCAGCCGGCCAAGCGCATCGTTCTTCAGGTCCGCAAGGGGTGCCGCGCCGCATCGGTGCTGCTGCCCGGCCTGGTGCTGCACCAGCCTGACGGGCGCTATACCGCCGAAGCCGACGCGGTGCTGCGCGACGGCGCTTCGCTTGCCCTGGATTTGCGCGGTCTATAGGTTCCGGCCCGCCGCAAAGGACGCCGAAATTGGCCAAAGCCCGCACCTTTCAGGACCTTATCCTGACGCTCCAGAATTACTGGGCGGCACAGGGCTGCCTGATCCTGCAGCCCTATGACGTGGAGATGGGGGCGGGCACCTTCCATCCCGCAACCACGCTGCGCGCGCTCGGTCCCCGGCCATGGCGCGCCGCCTATGTGCAGCCCTCGCGCCGGCCCAAGGACGGCCGCTATGGCGAGAACCCCAACCGGCTGCAGCACTATTACCAGTACCAGGTGATCCTGAAGCCCGCGCCAAAGGATGTGCTCGACCTCTATCTGGGCAGCATCCGCGCCATCGGGCTCGACCCCGACGCGCACGACATCCGCTTCGTCGAGGACGATTGGGAAAGCCCGACGCTGGGCGCCTGGGGGCTCGGCTGGGAAGTGTGGTGCGACGGTATGGAGATCACCCAGTTCACCTATTTCCAGCAGGTCGGCGGCATCGATTGCGATCCGGTGTCGGCGGAGATCACCTACGGCCTCGAACGGCTGGCGATGTATGTGCAGAATGTCGAGTTCGTCTACGACCTCGCTTTTAATGAGCGCTTCCGGTACGGCGAAGTGTTCCACCAGAGCGAACGGGAATTCTCCGCCTTCAATTTCGAGCGGGCGGATACCGACATCCTGTTCCAGCACTTCAAGGATGCCGAGAAGCAGTGCCAGGAACTGGTCGGCGGCGACGGCAAGCTGGCGCTGCCTGCCTATGACCAGTGCATCAAGGCGAGCCATTGCTTCAATTTGCTCGATGCGCGCGGCGTGATCAGCGTGACCGAGCGCGCCGCCTATATCGGCCGCGTCCGCGCGCTGGCGAAGGCGTGCTGCGAGGCTTGGCTCGAAACGCCGATGGGCGACTACACGCCGAGGTTCGGCTGATGCCCGACCTGCTGCTCGAACTGTTCTCGGAAGAAATCCCCGCGCGCATGCAGGCGCAGGCGGCGAAGGACCTGGAGCGGCTGGTGGTCGGCGCGCTCAGCGACCGCGGGCTGCTGTTCGAGGGCGCCAAGGCGTTCTCAGGCCCGCGGCGGCTGACGCTGGCGATCACCGGCCTGCCGGCCAGGCAGCCCGACGTCAGCGAGGAGAAAAAGGGGCCACGCCTCAACGCGCCGCCGAAAGCCATCGAGGGGTTCCTGCGCTCCGCCGGCGTGACGCTGGAGCAGTGCGAGAGGCGCGACGACGGCAAGGGCGAATTCTATGTCGCGGTGATCGCGCGCAAGGGCCGTACGACGGCGGAGGTCCTTTCGGAGGTCCTGCCTGAAGCCTTCACCAGATTGCCGTGGCCGAAATCGATGCGCTTTCCGGGCAGCGCGGTGCGCTGGGTGCGGCCGCTGCACGGCATCGTCTGCACCTTCGACGGCGAGATCGTGCCGTTCGAATTCGCCTGCGTGACGAGCGGCAACACGACATGGGGCCACCGGTTCCTCTCCCATGGGCCGCTCGGCGTGCGCCGTTTCGAGGATTACGAAAAGACGCTGCGCGACGCGCATGTGATCCTCGACGCGGACGAGCGCCGGGAGATCATCCTGCACGGCGCCACGCAGCAGGCCTTCGCGCTGGGCCTGGACCCGATCGAAGACGAAGGGCTGCTCGACGAGGTGGCCGGTCTCGCCGAATGGCCCGTGGTGCTGATCGGCACCATCGAGGACCGCTTCATGGACGTGCCGGCGGAAATCCTGCAGACCTCGATGCGCACGCACCAGAAATATTTCGCATTGCGCGATCCCGGCACGGGAAGGATGGCCGCTCGCTTCGCGCTGGTCTCCAACATGGCGGCGCGCGACGGCGGCAGGGAGATCGTCGCCGGCAATGAGCGCGTGCTGCGCGCGCGGCTGTCGGACGCCAAATTCTTCTGGGACCAGGACCGCAAGCGCACGCTGGAAAGCCGTGTCGAAGACCTCAAGGGCATCGTCTTCCACGCCAAGCTGGGCACGCAATATGAGCGCGTCGAACGTATCGTGGCATTGGTCGAACTCCTCGCGGAGCGGCTTGGGATGGACGCGACGCAGGCCAAGCGCGCGGCACGCCTGTGCAAGGCCGATCTGACGACCGGTGTCGTCGGCGAATTCCCTGAATTGCAGGGCGTCATGGGCCGCTATTACGCGTTGCATGACGGTGAGGATGCCGATGTCGCCGACGCCATCCGCGACCACTACAGGCCCGTCGGACCCGGCGATCATGTGCCCACCGCCGATCCGTCGGTCCTTGTCGCAATGGCGGACAAGCTGGGTCAGCTTGTCGGTTTCTTTGCCGTCGGCGAGAAGCCTTCGGGCTCCGGCGATCCCTTCGCTTTGCGTCGCGCGGCGCTGGGCATCGTCCGGATCGTGCTCGAGAACAAATTGCGCGTCGGCGGCAAGGACGTGAATGACGAGAGTTTTGTCGAAGGCGTGCTTTGGCGCCATTGGGACAACGTCATCGAATTCTATCGCGGTACCGATGCCGATTTGCTGGCCGCGAAGAAGGTCATCGTCGAGCATCGTGCGGGTGACCGGACGGCGGCGAAACGCGCCGCCGATGCGCGCGCACCGGACACGAGCCCGGCCGGCTGGGAAAACAGCTGGAATACGGCCAACGACGTCGAAGCTTTCATAACCGAGCGTCTGAAAGTCGCGCTGCGCGAGCGCGGCATGCGGCACGATGCGGTGGAATCCGTCTTCGGCCTAGAGCGCATGAACGATCTCGTCGGCATCGTGGCGCGGATCGAGGCGCTGCAGAATTTTCTCAAAACGGACGAGGGTTCAAATCTTCTCGCCGGCTACAAGCGCGCCGCGAACATTCTGAAAGCCGAGGAGAAGAAGGACAAGAGATCAGTCGAAGGTCGTCCTGATCCGGCTTTACTTCATCTGCCCGAAGAAAAATCCTTGGCGAATGCGCTGTCGGCCGCCGAAACGTCCATCGTGGGAGACATCCAGGCCGAGAAATTCGTCGAGGCGATGGGGGTGATGGCGAAGTTGCGCGCGCCGGTCGACGCGTTCTTCGACAAGGTGAAGGTCAATGACGACGATCCGGCGATCCGCGCGAACCGGTTGAAGCTGCTCGCGCGGCTGCGCGCCACGCTGCACCTGGTGGCGGATTTCTCGAAGATCGAGGGCTGATGTTGCCCCTGCGGCCCGTTCTGTGCGGGCCATCCGGGGGCGATAGGATCCAGAACCTATCCGCTTTGCGCGGAACCCATCCGGATGGCCCGCATTCGTGGGCCATGACGGTGAGGCATCACGCCCCGTCCCGCTCCGTCGTGGGGTCGATCATCTTGCGGATTTCGGTGATCTTGGTGGCGGGGAAGCCGCTGAGCTCGGCGTGCTTCTTGATCGTGTCCTCGTCCTTGGCGAGGTAGACGCAGAACGTCTTGTCGGCCGCGACATAGCTTTCCTGCCACTGGATGTCGGGGCCCAACGCCGCCAGCACCTCGTTGGACTTGGCGGCGGCGCCGCGCAATTGTTCGCGCTCGAACGAGCCCACGGCCGGTATGTCGCGTTCGATGATGAATTTGCGCAACGCCATTCCCGTCTCCTGCAATCGGTCCCCTGACCGGAACATCCTAGTTTTGCCCGCGTTTGCTGGCAACGCCCCTTTCCGGCGACGGAAGCGGGGTGCCATGATGCGCGAAATCAGCAACGGATCGTTCGGCCATGACCAGATGGGTTTACAGCTTCGGCAACGGCACGGCTGAGGGCGAGGCCGCGATGAAGAATCTGCTGGGCGGCAAGGGCGCCAACCTGGCGGAGATGAGCAATCTGGGCCTGCCGGTGCCGCCCGGCTTCACCATCACCACCGAGGTCTGCACCCATCACAGCGCTCATGGCGGCGGCTATCCCGACGATCTAAAGCCTGCATTGGAGGCGGCGCTGGCGCGAGTCGGCGAACTCGCCAACGGCACGTTCGGCGATCCGGCGCGGCCGCTGCTGGTCTCGGTGCGCTCGGGTGCGCGCGCCTCGATGCCGGGCATGATGGATACGGTGCTGAATCTCGGGCTTAACGCTCAGACCACCGAAGGCCTCGCCAGGCTCACCGGCGACGCGCGCTTCGCCTATGATTCCTACCGCCGCTTCATCCAGATGTTTTCCAACGTCGTGCTGGGCGTCGAGCACGCGCTGTTCGAGGAAATCCTCGACAGCGAAAAGGAGGACAAGGGCGTCGACCTCGACACCGATCTGGATGCGGACGACCTCAAGCGCATCGCCGCCCTGTTCCAGGACCAGGTCGCCAAGGAGCTGGGCCGGCCGTTCCCCGAGGACGTGCATGAGCAGCTTTGGGGCGCGATCGGCGCTGTGTTCGGCTCCTGGCAATCGGCGCGGGCGAAGACCTATCGCCGGCTGCACGACATCCCCGAGGATTGGGGCACCGCCGTCAATGTGCAGGCGATGGTGTTCGGCAATCGCGGGCCCACCTCGGCCACCGGCGTCGCCTTCACCCGCGATCCGGCGACCGGCGAGCGCATCCTGTTCGGCGAGTTCCTGGTCAACGCGCAGGGCGAGGATGTCGTGGCCGGCATCCGCACGCCGCAGCCGATCACCAAAATCGTACGCGCGCGCCAGGGCGGCCGCAAACCGTCGATGGAAGAGGTGATGCCCGAGACTTATGCCGAACTGAAACGCATCGGTGAAACGCTGGAAGCGCATTACCGCGACATGCAGGACGTCGAATTCACGGTGCAGGAAGGCAAGCTCTTCATGCTGCAGACGCGCTCCGGCAAGCGCACGGCGGAAGCCGCGCTGAAGGTCGCCGTCGACATGGTCGGCGAAGGCCTGATCGGGAAACACGACGCCATCGCGCGCGTCGAACCCGCGGCGCTGGACCAGTTGCTGCACCCCACGCTTGATCCCCAGGCGCCGCGCGAACAGATCGCCTCGGGCCTCGGCGCCTCGCCCGGCGCCGCGACGGGCGAGGTGGCCTTTACGGCGGACGAGGCCGAGAAGCTGGCTGCCGACGGGCGCGATGTGATCCTGGTGCGCACCGAGACCAGCCCGGAAGACATCCACGGCATGCATGCGGCGCGCGGCATCCTGACGGCGCGGGGCGGCATGACGAGCCACGCGGCGGTGGTGGCGCGCGGCATGGGGCGGCCCTGCGTCTCCGGCGCCGGCGCGCTGAAGATCGACGCGGCGGCGGGTACGATGAACGCCGGCAGCGTCACGATCCGGCGTGGCGACATCCTCACGCTCGACGGCACGACGGGACAGGTCTTCAAGGGCCGCGTCGCGATGCGCCAGCCGGAGATGACCGGCGATTTCGCCACGCTGATGGGCTGGGCGGACGAGGTGCGCAGGCTGAAAATCCGCACCAATGCCGACACGCCGGCCGACGCCGCCGCGGCGCGCCGCTTCGGCGCCGAGGGCATCGGGCTGTGCCGCACCGAGCACATGTTCTTCGAACGGGACCGCATCCTCGCGGTGCGCCAGATGATCCTCGCCGACGCCAAGGCCGAGCGCGATA
>JAATGL010000133.1 GCA_015654705.1 Alphaproteobacteria bacterium
GCGACCAGCGTCTTGCCTTCGCCGGTCTTCATCTCGGCGATATCGCCTTCGTGCAGCACCATGCCGCCGATCATCTGCACGTCGAAATGCCGCTGGCCGAGGGTGCGCTTGGCCGCCTCGCGCACCGTGGCGAAGGCCTCCGGCAGCAGGTCCTCCAAGGTCTCGCCCTTGGCCAGGCGCTCGCGGAAGGCGGGCGTCATGGCCCGCAATTCGTCGTCGGACTTGGCCTTGAAGCGGTCCTCCAGCGCGTTGATCTCGGCCACCCGGTTGACCATGGGCCGGATCTTGCGCTCGTTGGAGGAGCCGAAGAATCGTTGTGCAATCGCGCTGAAACCCAGCATGAAATCCTCGAATTGGCCTGAAACGGCCGGCGGGCAGGGCTTTCCCGGCATGGCAGCCGCGCGGGAGAGATAAGAACCGCTCACCCCCTTGTCAATTCAGGCGATTGGGGCCACATCGGCCCCGGTTCGCTGCGAGGGGCAGGGGATGGTTCGCAAAGTCGCCAAAGCGGGCAAAGCCGCGGCCGCGCCCGTCAAGGCGGGGCCAGCGATTTCGCCTCTGGCGCCCAAAACCCTTGCCAATTTGCCACCCCTGGCCGGGGTGCGGCTGGCCACCGGCCAGGCCGGCATCCGCTACAAGGACCGCACGGACGTCCTGGTGGCGGTGATGGCGCCCGGAACCCAGGTCGCCGGGGTCTATACCAGGTCCAGGACCGCCTCGGCGCCGGTCGAGTGGTGCAGGGCCCAGAAAGCCGGCACCGCCCGGGCACTGGTGGTCAACAGCGGCAACGCCAACGCCTTTACCGGCCACGCCGGCTTCGAGGCGGCGCGCCAGGTCGCGGAATCGACCGCCGCCATCGTCGGCTGCCGGGGGCAGGAGGGTTTCCTCGCCTCGACCGGGGTGATCGGCGAGCCGCTGCCGGCCAACAAGATCACCCGCATCCTCGACGATCTGGTGGCGGCGGGCGCGGCCGGCGGCTGGCGCGCCGCGGCCGAGGCGATCATGACAACGGACACGTTCCCAAAGCTCGCCACCGTTTCCGCCCTGATCGACGGCCGCAAGGTCACGATCAACGGCATCGCCAAGGGCTCGGGCATGATCGCGCCGGACATGGCGACCATGCTGGCCTTCGTCTTCACCGATGCCAACCTGCCGGCTGGGGTCCTGCAGGAGCTTCTGTCGGCCGGCGTGGAGCAGTCCTTCAACGCCATCACGGTGGACAGCGACACCTCGACCAGCGACACGCTGCTGCTCTTTGCGACCGGCAAGGGCGGCCATCATCCCAACATTTCCAAGGCGAGCGACAGCCGGCTGGCCGAGTTCCGCCGCAAGCTGGACGCCCTGCTGCTCGACCTGGCGCTGCAGGTGGTGCGCGACGGCGAGGGGGCGCAGAAGCTGATCCGTATCGATGTGACGGGCGCGGAAACCGATGCCGCCGCCAAGCGCATCGCCCTGTCGATCGCCAATTCGCCGCTGGTCAAGACGGCCATCGCCGGCGGCGACGCCAATTGGGGCCGCGTCGTCATGGCGGTGGGAAAAAGCGGCGAAGCGGCCGACCGCGACCGGCTGAAGATTTCCTTCGGCGGCCAGGTGGTCGCGGAAGCGGGCGCGCGCGCCGCCAAATACAACGAGGCCGCCGCCAGCAAGGCGGTGTCCGGCCGCAGCGTGGAAATCGCCGTCGATCTCGGCCTCGGCCAGGGCAAGGCGCGGGTGTGGACCTGCGACCTGACCCACGGCTACATCGACATCAACGGGTCCTATCGCTCCTAATTCTTAACGCGCTCTTAAGGCTGCGCCGGCAAAGATGGAGACGCTTGCATGGTCGAACGCCTATTGCTGGTCGCCGCCTGTGCGCTGATCGATCCCGACGGACGCGTGCTGATCGCGCAGAGGCCGCCGGACAGGACAATGGGTGGGCTATGGGAATTTCCGGGCGGGAAGGTCGAGGCCGGCGAGACTCCGGAAGCGACGCTGATCCGCGAATTGCGCGAGGAACTCGGCATCACGGTGCAGGCGGCTTGCCTCGCGCCCTTCACCTTCGCCTCGCACGCCTATCCGGATTTTCATCTGCTGATGCCGCTCTATGTCTGCCGCCGCTGGGAGGGCCAGGCCGCGCCGCTGGAGCACACGGCGCTCAAATGGGTGCGGCCCCGGGACATGGGGGCCTATCCGATGCCGGCGGCCGACCTGCCGCTCGTTCCGATGCTGCGCGATCTTCTTTGAATGGATTTCTTCGCGACGCGCGCGGCGCCACCGCGATCGAATACGCGCTCATCGCCGGCTTCATTTCCATCGCGATCGTGATCGGCGCCACCGCGATCGGCACGACGGTAGAAGGCTTTTTCGCGTCGCTCGCCCCTCATCTCTGAGCGGGCGGTACCGGCTCACCGGCCGAGCGTTCCTCGGTTTCCAGCGCCTGCGCCAGTCGCGCCTTGGCGCTGCCGGGCGCCAGCGGTTTCTGCTGGCTCGCATGCGGCGCCCATCCCGTCAGATAGACGATCTCGAAGGTCGCGCGCAGCCGGCCGTCGGGTTCTGCATGATGCGCCGCATAATGTGCCAGCAGCGCCGCGAACGTCGCGTGCGACAGCGGCGTGCGGCGGCGCTCGGCCAACGCATTGGTCTCGCCATGCAAGCGCAGATCGCGGACCAGCGTCGCGAAATCCCGATAGAGCACGGTCGTGCGCTCGACATCGGCGACGGGCAGGGCGAAACCGGCGCGCTGCAGCAGGCCGCCCAGATCGCGCACATCGGCGAATGGCGCGACGCGCGGACTGACGCCGCCCGTCGTTTCGATCTCGGCGGCAGCAAAGGATTCGCGTAATTCGAACAGCGTGGCGCCGCCGAACAGCGCCGCCAGAAACAGGCCGTCCGGCTTCAAGGCACGGCGGATCTGCGCCAGCACGCCCGGCAGATCGTTGACGGCATGCAGCGCCAGGACACTGACGGCCAGATCGATGCTTTCGGGTTCGACGAGCAGCACCTCGTCGTGGCCCAATTCCACCGCGTCCCAATGCTCGGCCGCAGCGCGCCGCAGCACCGATGATGCCGGCCGGCCATCGATTTCCAGCCCGCGCACAAATCGCCGGTTCACGGCGACCAATCGTTCGGCCAGGCCTTCCGCCGCCTCGCGCGCCAGGAACGCATCGCCGGCGATCTGCATCGCGCGGCGGCGATGCAGGGCGATCGCATGATGGTCGAAAAGGCGCGGCGGTCCGTCGTTCATTTTGCTATGCTAGCAGGATGGCGGCGATGCTTCAGGGCAATTGGCGGCGTGCCGGGCGCGGCATGCTCGATCTCTTCTTTCCGCCGCTCTGCATCGGCTGCCGCGCCCAGGTCGCCGAGCCGGGCAGCCTCTGCGCCGCCTGCTGGCAGACCATCGGCTTCCTCGACGGGCCGGCCTGCACCTGCTGCGGCCTGCCGTTCGAACTCGATCCCGGCGGCGAGACGCGCTGCGCCGCCTGCTTCGCCGATCCGCCCGCCTTCGACCGCGCCCGCGCCGTGATGCGCTACGACGAAAAGAGCCGCGGTCCGATCCTGGCGCTGAAACATGCCGACCGTCTCGATCTGGCGCCGGGCTTCGCGCGCTGGCTCGACCGTGCCGGCCGGCCGCTGCTGGATGACACCGATTTCATCGTTCCGGTGCCGTTGCATGCGGCCCGGCTATGGCACCGCCGCTACAACCAGGCGGCCGAACTGGCGCGGGCACTGGGCCGGCTGGCGGCCAAGCCGGTCGCGCCGATGGTCCTCAAGCGGATCCGCGCGACGCCCAGCCAGGGCGCCATGCCGTCGGCCCAGGCCCGGCGGCGCAATATGCGTGGCGCTTTCAAGGTGCCGACGGAGCGTCACCCGACCGTCGCGGGCCGCGCGATCCTGCTGATCGACGATGTGCTGACCACGGGTGCCACGGCCGATGCCTGCGCCCGTGCGCTAAAACGCGCAGGGGCGGAAAAAGTCCATGTTCTGGCGCTGGCACGCGTTGTCCGACCGCTAACGGGTCCTATATAGTCGTTGCAACATAATCGTCACACTGATTCCGCCGCTGCGAGTGTCACGGATGTCCAAGATCCAGATCTACACCACGCCGATCTGTCCCTATTGCGTGCGCGCCAAGTCGCTGCTGAAGAAAAAGGGCGCGCCCTATGAGGAGATCGACGTGTTCATGGATTGCGATGCGCGCGCCGAAATGGAAAGCAAGGCCAATGGCCGGCGCAGCGTGCCGCAGATCTTCATCGGCGAAACCCATATCGGCGGCTGCGACGATCTCTATGCGCTCGAACGCGCCGGCGAACTCGATCCGCTGCTGAACGGGCCATGAGCGCGTTCCGCGCCGCCTGCGTGCAGCTTCGCTCTTCGGACGATGTGTCGGAAAACATCCGCGTCGCTTCCGACCTGATCCGTGAGGCGAAAGCGAAGGGCGCCGATTTCGTCGCGACGCCGGAGAACACCACGCTGATGGCGCCCGATGGCGGCGCCAAGCTGGAACGGAGTTTCCCGGAAGACACCGATCCGGCCCTACCGGCGTTCCGCGCGCTGGCGGAGGAGCTGGGTATCTGGCTGCTGATCGGTTCGCTGGCCATCAAAGTGGACGCGACGAAAACCGCCAACCGCTCTTTCCTGATCGATCCGAAAGGCCGCATCGCAGCGCGCTACGACAAGATCCATCTCTTCGATGTCGACCTGCCGTCGGGCGAGACCTATCGCGAATCCAACACCGTCGCCGGCGGCGGGCGCGCCGTCGCCGCCGACCTGCCATGGGGCCGCATCGGGCTGACGGTCTGCTACGACCTGCGCTTTCCGCAGCTCTATCGCGCATTGGCGCAGAACGGCGCCGTCTTGCTTAGCGTCCCGTCCGCCTTCACCGAGACCACCGGCAAGGCGCATTGGCACGTGCTGTTGCGCGCCCGCGCCATCGAGAACGGCGCCTTCGTGATCGCGCCTGCCCAGGGCGGCCTCCATGCCAATGGCCGCGCCACCTACGGCCATTCGCTGATCGTGGCGCCATGGGGCGAAATCCTGGCCGAGGCGGGAACCGAGCCCGGTGTGATCGTGGCCGAGATCGATCCGGCGCTGGCCGACGCCGCCCGCAGCCGGGTGCCCAATCTGCACCACGACCGCGCCTTCGAGGGGCCATGATCGTCTACAATCTGCGCTGCAAGAACAGCCACGAATTCGAGGGCTGGTTCCGCGACAGCGCGGCGTTCGATGCCCAGGCGGAATCCGGCAAGCTGGTCTGTCCGCTCTGCGACTCGCGCAAGGTCGAAAAGGCGATCATGGCGCCCGCTGTCGCCGGCGCCCGCAAGGCCGATCTCACCGCGCCCGAGGAAATGCGCAAGATGCGCCAGTTCATGACCGGCCTGCGCAAGCACGTCCTCGACAATGCCGAGAATGTCGGCAGGAACTTCGCGGAAGAGGCGCGCAAGATCCATTACGGCGAGATCGAGGAGCGCCCGATCTACGGCGAGGCGACGATCAGCGAAGCCGTCGAACTCACCGAAGAGGGCATCGCCGTGGCGCATCTCCCGCCCGATTTGGACGAAGCGGCGAATTGAGGACAGGTTCGTCCTATTCGTAATGCTTCAGTTTCGGCCAGAGGACGGATAGCGGCATGCGCGGGCCGCGCAGGACGTAGATCGGAACGTCGGTCTCGTAGGGTATGGCATAGGGGCTGTCGATGTGCCCGACGATCTGGGCGCTGCTGTAATTGGCCATCAGCTGGCCCACATCGCCGCCCAGGGTGATCACCACCGCGCCGTCATCGTTCTTCGGACCCCACAGGAAGTAATTGTTGTGGGCGCTGACGGCAGGCGGCCCGGACAGTGCCTTGCCGTAGACATCGATTGCTGCCGCTTCGCCATAATCGCGGCCGTAAAAGACGGTCCTGGCCCGTTCGGCTTCGGGCAGGGCGCGATAGATCGCCGCGACCTTCGCCGCCATCTCCTGCCAGCCGAACATGCCGGCGAGATGCTGCGGCAGCGCGCTCAGGCGGCCCCTTTCCGTGGCCGCCGCGCCGGACGGAATTCCGAGCGCCCGTGCATAGGAGCCGTAGAGCGGCGGCGGCAGGACGGGAAGCGCCAGCGGCGCCAGCAACAGGCCGATGACGGACACCGCCGCGAGAACGACGCCGCGCGATATCGCCCCGCCGAGCCAGCCTTCGATCGCGACCGCGCCGCCGGCCAGCAGGACGGGATAGATCGGCGCGAGGTAATAGGCCTTGCCGTGCAGCAGGAAGAACAGGACCACCATCACCGCATAAGCGATCGGAAATACGCGAAGATGCGGCAAAGGGGGGCGAACGGAGAACCGCCACAGGCCCGCGATCCAGATCGGCGCGGCGGCAGGGCCGGCAAACAGCACCTGCTGGGCGAAGAAGCCGAGCGGTGACAGCACGAGGTTCTTCCCGCTCGCACCGGCCTTGCCGATCTCGAGAAACGGCCAGCCATGCGTGGCCTGCCAGACGATGCCCGGCGCGGCGAGAAGCAGGGCGATGGCGGCGCCGATGTAAAGATAGGGCCTGAGCAGCGCGCGCCGCAGCGGCGTCGCGACAAGGCCCACCGCCAGTCCGACGAGGAAAAAGACGATCAGATATTTGCTCGCCAGACTCACGCCCGTGATCAGGCCGAAGGCCAGCCACCAGCGCTCATCTTTGGTCTGCGCCAGCCGCACCAGGCACCAGTTGCAGCCGAGCCAGGTCAAGGGCTGCATCATGTCCGTCGACAGGAGCAATCCGTCGACCAGGAAGACGCCGCCCAGCAGCACCGCCAGCCCGCAAAGCCATTGAGCGAAACGTCCGCCGCCGAGGATGCGCGCAAACTCGGTCGTCAGCGCCACGGTGGCCGCCATCGAGAGCGCGGGCACCAGGCGGAGCGGCAGGAGCGCCGTCCCGAAAAGTGCATGCGAGATGCCCGCGATCCATGGCACCAGCGGCGGCTGGTCGACATAGCCGAACGCCGGATGCCAGCCGCAGACGATGAAATAAAGCTCGTCGCTGAAGACGCCGTAGCGCGTGTTCACGACGAGATGGAGCAGCAGGCAGGCGGCGGAAAGCACCAGCGCCGGACGCGCCAGCCCGCGCCAAACGTCTTCGTGGACCATCCGGTATCTCCCCAGCCCGATGTCAGTCCTTGATGTGGGGAGGCGGATGGTCGTTGCAACGCGTCGCACGGCACAATGTCGGAAAAGCGGCTTTGGTCACATGGGCGAGGTCGCCTGCGCCACCATCATGTAGTTGACGTCCACATCGGACGACAACCGCCAGTCCCAGGCCAGCGGATCGAAGGCAACGCCCTGCGTTTTCAGGACATTGAGACCGGATTCTTCAAGCATCCCTCTAAGCGTGCCGGGCGCGACGAAGCGGTTCCAGTCATGGGTGCCACATGGCAGCCAGCCCAGCACGTATTCCGCGCCGATCTTGGCCAATGCCAGCGCCTTGAGCGTCTTGTTGAGGGTCGCGACGATCATCAGGCCGCCGGGCCGCACCAGCCGCGCGCAGGCGGCCAGATAGGAGGAAAGGTCGGCGACATGTTCGACCACTTCCATGTTGAGGACCACATCGAAGGCGAGGCCTTCGCCCGCCAGCGCCTCGGCGGTCGTGGCGCGGTAGGCGACGGCGACGCCGGTGGCTAAGGCGTGGGCCGCGGCGGTCCCGACATTGCGCGCCGAGGCGTCGGCGCCCAATACCGCAAATCCCAGCCGCGCCATCGGCTCCGCCAGCAGGCCGCCACCGCAGCCGATATCCAGGAGCGACAATCCCTCGAACGGCGCAAGCGATCTGGGATCGCGCCCGAACCGCGCCGCCGCCACGTCGCGGATGAAGCCGAGCCGCACCGGATTGAACTTGTGCAGCGGCGCGAACTTGCCCGCCGGATCCCACCACGCCTCCGCCAGCGCGGAGAATTTGGCGACCTCGGCGGCGTCCACGGACGCTGTGTCTGATCTGCTCATGCCATTGCCAATTCTTTCCCTCGCCCCCGCGCAGCGGGGGAGAGGGCAGGGTGAGGGGGTCCTGCCCGCCAGCGCAAGTGGCCGACGCCCCCTCGCCCCTCCCTCTCCCCCACATTCGTGGGGGAGAGGGAGAACTTTTGTTGAGCCGGCGCGACCCGCCGTCTATGTGTAGGCAAGTCGACACATTGCGGAATTGCGCGTGGCCAAGATCGTCATGAAGTTCGGCGGCACCTCGGTGGCCGATCTCGACCGCATCCGCCATGTTGCCACCCTGGTGAAGCGGGAGGTCGGGCGCGGCAACCAGGTCGCCGTCACCGTTTCGGCGATGGCCGGCGAAACCAACAAGCTGGTCGGCTGGACGCGCGAATTGTCGCCGCTGCACGACGCACGCGAATACGACGTGGTGGTGGCGTCGGGCGAACAGGTCTCCGCCGGGCTGACGGCGATCGCGCTGCAGACCATCGGCGTTCCCGCGCGTTCCTGGATGGGCTGGCAGATCCCGGTGCGCACCTCCGCGATCCACGGTTCCGCGCGCATAGAGGGCATCGACGCGGCCGAGCTCAACCAGCGCCTGGCCGAGGGCCAGGTCGCGGTGATCGCCGGATTCCAGGGCGTGGCGCCCGACAACCGCGTCACCACCATCGGGCGCGGCGGCGGCGACACCAGCGCGGTGGCGGTGGCGGCGGCGCTGAAGGCCGACCGCTGCGACATCTACACCGATGTCGACGGCGTCTACACCACCGACCCGCGCATCGTCGCCCGGGCGCGGCGGCTGGACAAGATCGCCTATGAGGAAATGCTCGAAATGGCGTCCCTGGGGGCCAAAGTCCTGCAGACTCGCTCGGTTGAAATCGCCATGCTCCACCGCGTGCCGGTCCGCGTGCTCTCGACATTCGCGCCCGAGGCCGGCGGCACGCTTGTCTGCGACGAGGAAGATATCGTGGAAAAGAAACCCGTGACCGGCATCGCCTATTCGCGCGACGAGGCCAAGATCACCCTGCACAAGATTCCCGACCGGCCGGGCATCGCGGCGGCGATCTTCGGGCCGCTGGCCGATTCCGGCGTCAATGTCGACATGATCGTGCAGAACGTCTCGGAGGACGGCCGCAAGACCGACCTGACCTTCACGGTGACGCGCGGCGAACTGGCGGCGGCGCTGGCGGCCATCGAGAAGGCGGCGCCGGCGATCGGCTATCGCGACCTGACCTCCGACGCCAATGTCGCGAAGGTCTCGATCATCGGCATCGGCATGCGCGCCCATCCCGGCGTGGCGCATACCATGTTCCGCACGCTGTCGGAGAAGGGCATCAACATCCAGGTGATCTCGACTTCCGAGATCAAGGTCAGCGTGCTGATCGGCGCCGAGTATACCGAGCTTGCGGTGCGTGCCC
>JAATGL010000216.1 GCA_015654705.1 Alphaproteobacteria bacterium
AGATGATGTCGAAGCCGGTGACGAGAACGGAGGTCGGATAAAAGCGTTTCAACTCCGGCGTCTCGTCCGGCCAACCGAGCGTCGAGAACGGCCACAGTGCCGAGGAGAACCAGGTGTCGAGGACGTCTTCGTCGCGGGTCAGCGCCTTTCCGCCAGCTTGTTTGGCCGCGTCCTCCTCGCTTTCGGCGACATAGATCTTTCCATCGGCGTCGTACCACGCCGGAATCTGGTGGCCCCACCAGAGCTGGCGGGAGATGCACCAGGGATGGATGTTGCGCATCCAGCCGAAATAGACGTTCTCCCACTGCTCGGGGACGATGCGGGTGCGGCCGTCCTCGACCGCCTTGATCGCCTTCTCCGCCAGCGGCGCGACGTTCAGATACCATTGTTCGGTCATGAAAGGCTCGAGCACGACGGTCTTAGTTTTTTCGTCATGCGGGACTGCGTGGGTGATCGGCTCGATCCTGTCGATCAGCTCCAGCGCCTCCAGATCGGCGACGATGACCTTGCGCGCCTCGAACCTGTCGAGGCCGCGATAGGCCCGCGGCACCGCGTCATTCAGCGTGGCGTCGCGGTTGAGGATGTTGATCAGCGGGAGGTTATGCCGCTTGCCGACCTCGAAATCGTTGAAGTCATGGCCCGGCGTGATCTTGACCGCGCCGCTGCCCTTCTCGGGATCGGAATGCTCGTCGGCGATGATCGGGATCGCGCGATCGGCGAGCGGAAGGACCGCGTTCTTGCCGATCAGATCCTTGTAGCGTTCGTCGTCGGGATGGACCGCGACCGCGGTGTCGCCCAGCATCGTCTCCGGCCGCGTGGTCGCGACGGTGATGAAGCGTCCGGCCTGCCCTTCGATGGGATATTTGATGTACCAGAGGTGGCCCTTCATCTCGATGCTTTCGACCTCGAGATCGGAAACGGCGGTCTGCAGCCGCGGGTCCCAATTGACCAGCCGCTTGTCCTTGTAGATCAGCCCCTGGCGGTAGAGTTCGACGAAGACCTTCAGCACCGCGCGCGAGAGTCCCGCGTCCATCGTGAAACGCTCGCGCGACCAGTCGGCACTGGCGCCGAGCCGGCGCAGCTGCTCGCCGATGGCGCCGCCGGATTCCTCTTTCCATGTCCACACCGCTTCGAGAAATTTTTCCCGCCCCATCGCGACACGGCTCTGCTGGCGCTGCGCCAACTGGCGCTCGACGACGAGTTGCGTGGCGATGCCGGCATGGTCCATGCCCGGCTGCCAGAGCACGTCCTTGCCGCGCATGCGCTCGAACCGCGCCAGCGCGTCCTGCAGTGTGTTATTCAGCGCATGGCCGATATGCAGCCTGCCGGTGACGTTGGGCGGCGGGATGACGATGCAGAACGGCTCGGCGTCGGGGCGGCGCCCGGCCAGGAAGGCGCCGGACCGGGTCCACGCGGCATAGATGCGGGCCTCCACCTCTTGGGGTGCAAAGGTTTTGTCGAGCATGGATGGGCAACCCTCTTGTCACGGACCGTCCGGGGTTGGTGAAGCCCGCAGCAGCGCGCGTCAAGAGGCTCTCCGGAGCACTGTCCCGGTTCAGCCGATCGATTGGACGGAATTCAGCGGCGGGCGCGTGCGACGCGCGCGACTTCCTCGCGTACCGCGCCTTCGAGCAGGGCGGGGAAATGCTCGTCCATCCATTCGCGGACGAGCGGCTTCAGGCGTTCCACCACCGCGTCAGTGTTGGCGCCCAGCCACTGATGCAGCACGGGATCGAAACTCTCGCGCACCGCCTTCTCGAAGACGGCCTGCACCGTGGCGCCGTCGACGGACGGCACATGCGGGGCAGCGACCGCGGGAGCGGAAGAAGCGGTCTGGGGTGCCTGGATATTGGCGAAGGAGTCCTCGAGCGCCTTACGGGTCTTGTCCGAGAAAATGCCCTCATGGGGGGATGTCGGGGCCTGTGCTTCGCTACTCACGGCAACCTCCTCGATGGACTGGAAAACAACATCATTCTCGGGCGGGACATCTTCAGCTTTGACGGTCTCGGGCGCCGGGGGAGGCTGGACGGGCTCGGGTACGTCCGGCGGTGGCGCGACGACAACCGGGGCCTGAGACGCATCGTCATGGACTTCCTGGGTCAGTTCCAGAACATCCGCCTCGGCAGGCGCCGGGGCAGCCGCAGGCTGCGCCTCGGTCGAGTCTTCCGAAATGATCTTGCGGATGGAGGCCAGGATTTCCTCCATCGTGGGTTCGTGCTGGGGACTCGACGCCATGCTCACCGCTCCGGCCGCGCGATCTTTAACCGCCGCGTGACCCTAAGATAATTGCCCCAGGAACGCAAAGAATCTCTTAACGCTGGCGCTTAATCGCCGAATCCGACCCAGGCGGCTTCGTCTTCCTTGTAGTGTTCGAGCGGATCGTAAAGCTTGACCTTCAGGCCGAGCCTCTTGGCAGTCAGCGCACCGCCGGCCGCCAGCACCTGATAGGCGGCAACCACGGCGTTGCGCTCCGAGCTGACCAGCGCCACTTGCGCGTTCAGCAATTCCTGTTCCGCGTTCAGCACATCGAGAACGGTCCGCCCGCCGACCTGCTGCTCCTTGCTGACTCCTTCGAACGCGATTTCATCAGCCTTTTCCGTCGCCTGATTGGAGGCGATGGAGCCCAGCGCCGACTGCAACGTGCTCCACGCCGCTTCGACGGCGTCGCGGACCTGCCGGTCGGCAGAGGCCACGTCCAGCTGGCTCTGGGCGTGCAGCTCGCGCGCCTGCCGCACCGTCGCTTCCTCGACGCCCGCCTGATAGATCGGCACGTTGAGCTGACCGACCAGCGCCACGACATGCTCGGTCGCCGTTTCCGCATTGCCGGCGCCGAAGCCCGTGACGGAGTTCAGCACGCTCTGGGAATACTGATACTGGCCCTCGATGGAAAAGGTCGGCCCCAGCGCGCCCCAGGCATCGTCGAGCGCATAATTGGCGGCGCGCTCGTTTTCCCGGGCCGAAACCAGCGACGGATTCTGCTTCAGCGCCAGACCAAGAATGTCGTCTTCCGCGCTTGGCAGTTTGGGAAGATCGGGATTTCGCTCCAGCGTCTCCGCCGGCCGTCCGATCGCTTGGAGAAAGTCGGCACGGCTGGTTGCCGCCTGGCCCTGCGCCGTCGTCAGGTCGGACTGGGCGATCGCCAGCCGCGCCTCGGACTGGGCGACATCGGTGCGGGTCAACGAGCCGGCCTTGTATTCGAGCTGGGTGGAGTCGCGCTGTTTGCGCAGGACTTCGACATTGTGTTCGCGCAGATTCACGATTGCCGTATCGCGCACCACGCCCATATAGGCGGTCGCCGCGGTCAGCAGCACGGTCTGCTCGGTTGCCTCAAGTTGGGCCCGCCCCACCCTGACGAGCGCCTTGGCACGGCTGATTTCCGCGATCGTGCGGCCGCTGCGAAAGATGGGTTGCGAGATGGTGGCCTGTCCGCTGAGCGGATGATCGGTCACGGAGGCGATCGTTCCGAATCCCGTGATCGAGACGCCGGGAAAGAAATACTTCTCGACGCCATAGGTGGCCCCGATCGAGATCATCGGTCGCCAGGCGCCATTGGCAATGGCGACCTGCTCGTCGACCGACCGCAGATTGGCCTGGGCAGAGGCCAGTTGCGGATTGGTCTCGTAGGCGATTCCCAATGCATCGTTGAGGGTCATGCTGGGATGCTCGGGCGCCGGATCGGGCATCGCAGCGCTCGGCGATACCACCGCCTGGGCGACGGCCGCGTGCTTGTGCTTGGTGAGCGCCGAAGCCGGGCAAGCCGCAACGGCCACGGCGCAGCCCCCTGCCCATGCGACGCGACGGATCCTGTTCATGTCCCATTCCCCTTCGTCAGATCCTTATCTGGGGTGTCAGAACACAAATCCAACGGTCTTGGAAAATCCGACTAGCAGGGGAACGACGGCATCGAACGCCACGCGATTGCCGATCCGGCCGTGTTCGCGGACGAAAATCTGTGCCTGGCCGGCCGTGCCGTCCGCGATGACGGCCACGAGGCGGCCGCCCTTCCCGAGCTGGGCGAGCAAGGCGTCCGGCGCGCCGTCGAGCGCCCCATTCACGAAAATCAGGTCATAGGGCGCTTTGGCCTTGAAGCCCTGGTTCAGCGGACCCTGCGTCACCACGGCATTGGCCGCGCCCACGGACGGCAGGAGGTCACAGGCCATCCGGACCAGATCGGCATCCTGCTCCAGCGCGATCACCGACTGCGCCAGGCGCGCCAGAACCGCCGAGGAATAGCCGGTGGCGCATCCGACATCGAGAACCCTGTCGCCGGGCTGCATATCGGCCAGCGCCAGCAGTTTGGCGAACGACCTGGGATCGAGCAGGTAGCGCCCATGCGACACTTCGACGGGCACGTCGGCATAGGCGAGAGGCCGCTTCGCCAGAGGCACAAAGCGCTCGCGCGGGACCACGCCCATGGCCGCAAGGATGCGCGGATCGGTGACGTCGTTGGTGCGCACCTGCGCGTCGATCATGTTCAGGCGTTGGGCGGTGAATTGGGACATGGCGATCCAGCGCGATGGGGCCGCGCGCTTATACTTGGCGGGCAACCGCCTGACAATGCGGGTCCACCGGCCTATCGATCCTTCGCCCCTGTCGAAGGGATTGGCGACGGGGGCTCCCGTCTGATATAGGCCGCGTCCGTCTTGAGGCCACGTGGCGGAGTGGTGACGCAGCGGTCTGCAAAACCGTTTACCCCGGTTCAATTCCGGGCGTGGCCTCCAGCATTCACAGCGAGACCTGTCTCATTTAGAGGCGTATTAAGGTTTTATTAACCTTGGTCTGGCAGGGTGTGGCCGTCTTCCCTTGAAGACACCCCACCATTACCCAACGCCTTGGGGCCGGGCTAAACACCCGGCCCTTTTTTCTTGGCTGCGTCCCGGCCTTTGGCGAAGTTCCTGCGGCGCCAGCGTCCCCACCACGAATCGAAGCGCCGCCGCGCCCGCCGCAAGGGGTGGAAATCGATCGACAGCACCATGATTCCCAGGGGCAGCATCCAGAGCCCCAGGATGGGCAGGAACCAAAGCAGGCCGCCGAGCACCAAGCCGCAGCCCAGCAGGACGCGCTGAACCTTGGACCGGGGAAGGCGGACCGTGTGGCGCCCAAAGCGCAGTTTGTGGCCCCCGGCATGTGCATCGGCCATCGTGGCTCAAAATCGGTTCATAGGTGTCAAGATTGATATAGCCATGCCGGACCGGACACGCTAGAGAACGCGTCCTTACGTTCCCCGGTAGCTCAGTGGTAGAGCAACCGGCTGTTAACCGGTTGGTCGCTGGTTCGAATCCGGCCCGGGGAGCCATTTCAACATATCAGCCGGCGGGCTGGGATTCCGGGGCGTCGACGGTCAGCCGGCCCTCCATGAGCAATATCCCGAGCAGCCTCTTGTCCGACGATTCGCCGCCCATCGCGGGTGAGAAGTCCCGATCCGCCATCAAGATGAGGTTGACGCCTTCCTTCAAATGGGCGCGCTTTGGCAGCGCGATTGTCCAGTTTCGCGGAATATCGTTTTCGACCACGATGGTTGCCAGCTCGACGTTGTTGCACAACGCGACGATCTGGCGGGGACCCGTGACCTTGGTGCCGACGACGCGCAGGCGCAGCGTCAGCGAGGCGCTGTGGTGATCGGCCAGATCGGGCATCAGGAAGCGCAAATCGGCGGTGCGCCCGTTGCTCCAGCGACCGAGCGCCTCGCGGCGATGCCACTGCGTTCCGAGGAGCGCCTGATAGGCGGAATTGTCCTCGCTGAAGCGAATCGGCTCGCCGAGCGGCCACGCGGTCTGTGGGCGGGTCTGGCCGCGCGTAGCCGTCGATAAGGAGGACTCCGCACGCGCCCATTCCTCCACATCGCCCATTACCTGATCGGGAAAGGTCTGGCGGTATTCCGGACTGGTCAAAAATTCCAGCAAAGCCAGCGTGACCGACAGCCCCTGCCGAATTCGCTTGGACCAGTACTCGGTCTCGCCAGGTTCCCATCCGCGCCCCAGCACACAGAAATAAAGCATCCGAATCACGATTTCGGGCCTTAGCCGGATCGCCAGATTCCAGAACGGGATGTCCTTGATACGCTCCGCATAGGCGGCCGTATCGTCCTTCGAAATTTCCGCGTTCTCGCAAAGCGCCTGGTAGAAGCGCAGTTTGCACACAAGCAGATAGAACGGCCAGCGGCCGAGCCGCTCCACGCAATCCGCCACCACGCTCGACAATCGGGCTTGCGAGGACGCCTGCAGAAGGACCTGGACGGTGATGGCGACCAGGTCGTCCATCGGCCATGTCAGGAAAATCTCCGGAGAGAGCGCGGAACTGTCGCGCTCCAACAGCAGAAGGGAACGCCGCGCGCGCGTCAATTCGCTGAACCAGGACGCGTCGTCCGGTGCAACGTCGTGGCTCTGCCACGAAAAGCCGTCGCGAACCGGTGCCGTCAGACGCCCCCGGCGGCGCAGCGTGTCGCGGGAATCGAGGATGAACGCCTTGAGCATACCGATGTATTTTTCGCTGTTCTCCCCGCGCACGTGTTTCAGCGCCGCCGCGCCGATCGCGATGCGCCGATCCGGGGCGGACATCAGTCCCTCCATCGCATCGACCACGGCATTGAGCCCTGCAGCGCGATCGATCAGGACAGCCGCGCCCTCCGGGACGTCGGTGTAGGAGCCCGCGCGGTAGGCGATTACCGGCTTCCCCGCGTTCATCATCTCCGTCAGCGAGCCGGACGCGCCTTCCGTGTTCGGATATCGAAGGTTGAGGAAAATATCGGTTTCGTTCTTGATCGCGAGCAACCGCTCATCGGTGATGTCGTATTCGAGCGTCACCTGTTTGCCGAGACCGAACTTGGCCACCATCGTCTCGATCTCGAGCACGAATTCCCGATCGCCGGGGTGACCGGCGATGACGAGATGCGCGCGCGCTCTCAGCGCCGGCGACTGCGCAATGGCATGAATGATGGTGTCCAGGCTTTTGGCCCGCCCGATATGACCGAAACTCGTGAACTGACAACGTTCCTTGTTCGCGGTCTCCCGGCGCCAGCGCGTCAAGTCGTTTGGCGACAGCGTTATCTTCTGATCGCTGGGCAGGAACAACCGCAAAATCGGTCCCTTGAAGAACTTGACGATGTGCTCTTCCATGAAGCGCGAATGGACGACAACGGCCGCCGCGAGCGTAACCAGGGGCTGCATCAGCGGATAATCGGCGACATTTTCGCCGTCCCAAGGCGCATACAGGGTGGCGTCGCGCGTTATGACGCCCGACCTCAGCGCCATGTTGAAACCGGCGCTGCCGTAATAGTCGTGTATCAGTCTGGCGTAGGCCGGCGCCGAACGAAGCTTCTCAAAGCATTTGTGGGCAAAAAAGTGGTGATAGGAAAAATCATGCAGGATGGCGATGCCGGGCGCCCGGCGCAGCGCCTCAACGACGTTTTCGTGGTTTTCGACATTGTTGCCGAGATTGAAAACGGCGGCGTCATAACGCGATAGAACTTCGCCGATCGCCCCGCCTGCTGGAATATCCATCGTCGGAACCGGCGCATCGTAGGACGGGCCGAAGGCGTTGACGAAGAGATCGCAGTCGAAAGCGGGCGCCCCGTCGGCCTTGGAAAAATGAGGCACGAGGCACCGCGTGAAGGCGCCGATATCGGATCGTGGCCCGTAGGGCGAAAGCCACGCTACCCTGGGATTGTCGGTCATTGAAGAATTTCGCTCAGCAAACGATCCCACTCCGCCGCCGTGTCGACGCCGCGCCGCGCACTGCGTGCGACCGCGCGCGCCGGCAAGGCATCGAACAGCAGGTCGCTCAAAGCCTTGACCAGTTCTTCCAGGTTCGAAAAAACCAGGCCGGTCCGGCCATGATTCACCGCAACGCCGGTCATCTGGTTCTGAGTGCGCCGGTACTCGGCGTCCAGCCGAACCGGATCGACAAGTTGAAGTATGGGTACGCCTCCGGCCCAGGCGTCCCGCAACCGCGCGCCGGGCTGCCTCAACCGCGCCAGGCCGAGATGGATGACGAATTTCCAGGCGGAGTCGAATACCGTTGACGCGGTATAAACGACGAAATGTTCGCGTGGAAGCGCGTGTTCGAGAACGGACAGCGCCTCGCGCGCGGTCTGCGGGTCGTCATTGTTGACGATCAGAATTCCCGCGCCGGCCGTATCTGCCGCGCGCAAAGCCGCGGGAGGGAACGCAATCCTCTGCGGTCGCCGCGACACCAGCGGTATCGTCGCATCGAACGGCATCCTTCCTAGAGCCACGATCTTGTCGGCAGCCAGCAGAGCATCATGCAATCGGATGCGCAGCAGGTCGGCATCGACCTGCAGGGTCTGGGCGATTTTTTCGGCCTGCGCGAAAGGATCGCAGGTCAGCAGCACGCGGCTGCGATACGGCGCATAGGCAAGCAGCGCGCCCGCGTCCAGGAGGATCAGATTGTAATCCAGGGCCACCCGTTCCTGTCCCGTCGGCATGGAACGGATCGCCTGTTGAATGTCATCGGTTGAAAGTTGCTTCGGCATCACCTGGTAGCGGCCCGCGACCAGGCTGTCCTTCGCGGCGCGCGCAATCGAACCAGCCACTGCGGAGGGCAACCGCAATGCGGCGGCATCCAGATCCGCATAAACGATCGTGCTTCGCGCGGCCAAGCCCATCCCCGTGCCATGAAACGAGGATTGGTTCATAGCCCGCTCTGCACCGATTTGAAAAGGCACGTTTGATTGAGACTCGATCTCGTGACGCACGCCGCTTTTGCTCGCAGGGTAAATGATTTGTTAGATCCCGCTACCGCTTCCGAGCGAAAATGAAATCCAGGATTTCCTGCGCCGACAATTCCGGCACGGTCTCGGGAAAGGAAGCAAAATCACCGCTAAAGCCCGTTGCCAGCGCGGGATCGATATATTTCCGGAAAAACGCGCGGTTGCTCTCATCGAACCGGGCCATG
This sequence comes from Alphaproteobacteria bacterium, assembly GCA_015654705.1. Lineage (GTDB taxonomy): Bacteria > Pseudomonadota > Alphaproteobacteria > Micropepsales > Micropepsaceae > Rhizomicrobium. Next base: position 8,914 of record JAATGL010000216.1, read on the forward strand.
AAGGTCCGCGCTTCAGCCTTGGTCAGCATCGGAACGCGCCGCCCATCCCGCTTTTTTCCACTGGCAATCAGCTTGCGCCGCAGGTCTTCGTTGTCCTTGTGCCGCGAGCCGTTGAGCAACAACAATGCCGACATGGTCTCAAGAGACAGGGATTCGTTCGACGACACGCGTTCGCGATCTTCGTCGATGCCCAGACCGATGACGGCACTGAAATCGTCCACGATATCGCCATTCACCAATCTGTCGCGTTCGTAGACGCGACACGCCATGTTTTCGAGACCGAACAGTCCGGACCAGAGATCGCAGACCGCGAGGTGGTCGAAATAGTGATGCCCTTTCGAATCATAGACCGGCAGGGCGGCGCGATTGGTCGTCCAGGCGCCCCGCACCGCGGTCGAATGCATGCTCGCAAGAAGGTGGTCCTGCCTGCGCGCGTAATAGACGACGAGGAAGCGGTCGAAAAACGGCGCCAGGAATTCCCGAAGCCGCGCCACGGCTGCCGGGTCTCGCATCTGGCTGTGAAAAAATTCGGATGAGAAGACAGTCGTCCTGATGCCTGCCTTGATGGCCTTTTCATATTCCGATCGGAACTCGCCCGTCGCCGCGGGGTCGTTCGTGAGCGTCCCGCTCATCGCGGCGCCGCTCAGTTTCAGATGAACGTTCCCGCCCGTATTGGCGAAGCTTCGCGGATACCAGAAGCCCTCCTTGAGAAGGGCCTCCCGATGATCGCCGAAATATTTCTGGATACTGGATGTGCCGGTTTTTTCCGAACCGATATGCAGGATACAAAGCGTCATGCCGCAGCCGTTTTTGCCGTTCAGCCCTCTATAAGGCAAGGCCGTTTCGCATTCAGCATCAAAGATCGGTCCTCCGGCGAGCGCCACAGCCCCCATGGCTTGAAGGCCCGGCGGCCGATCATTAGGCTTAGCGCCCCGCCATTTTTGGACTGACCAGCCATGGATATCAAAAAGGACGTTCTGGCTGCGATCGGGAACACGCCACTGATACGCCTGACGCACGCCTCCGCGCTGACGGGCTGCGAGATTCTGGGCAAGGCGGAATTCATGAACCCCGGGCAGTCGGTCAAGGACCGGGCGGCGCTCTGGATCGTTGAGGACGCCGTGAGACGGGGCGAGCTCCAGCCCGGCGGCGTGATCGTCGAGGGCACGGCCGGCAACACCGGCATCGGGCTCGCGCTGGTCGCCGACGCTCTCGGCTACCGCACGGTGATCGTCATCCCCGACACCCAGTCGGACGAGAAGAAGCAGATGCTGCGCCTCGCCGGCGCGGAGCTCGTCGAGGTTCCGGCCGTCCCCTACAGGGATCCCAACAACTACGTGAAGCTGTCCGGCAGCCTCGCCGAGTTGCTGGCGAAGAGCGAGCCCGCCGGGGCGATCTGGGCTGACCAGATCGACAATGTCGCCAACCGTCAGGCCCACATCGATTCGACCGGTCCCGAGATCTGGGAGTACCTCGACGGCGAGGTCGACGGCTTCGTCTCCGCGGTGGGCACCGGCGGCACGCTCGCGGGCGTCGCCATGGCGCTCAAGGAGCGGAGCAAGGACGTGAAGGTCGCGCTCGCCGACCCTTCGGGCGCGGCGCTCTACAGCTATTACACGACCGGCGAGCTCAAGGCCGAGGGCTCCTCCATCACCGAAGGGATCGGCCAGGGGCGGATCACGGCCAATCTGGAAGGCGCGCCGGTCGATTTCGCCTATCACATCCCCGACGCCGAGGCCGTCCAAGCGGTTTTCGACCTGCTGGAGCACGAGGGGCTCTGCCTCGGCGGCTCGTCGGGCGTCAACGTCGCGGGGGCGATCCGGCTGGCGAGGGAGCTCGGTCCCGGCCACACCATCGTGACGATCCTCTGCGACTACGGCTCGCGCTACCAGTCGAAGCTCTTCAATCCGGCCTTCCTCCGTTCCAAGGGGCTGCCCGTGCCCGGATGGCTGGAGCGGCCGGCGACCGTCGACCTGTCCAAGGCGCTGCAATGACGAACCGCCACCTCGTCTCGACCGACTGGCTGGCGGAGCGGCTCGGCGACGAACGCATCATCCCGGTCGACGGCTCATGGTACCTGCCGGACGCGAAGCGGAGCGGCGGGAGAGAGTTCCTGGAGCGGCACATCCCGGGCGCGGTGTTCTTCGACATCGACGCCGTGTCCGATTCCTCGAGCGGGCTGCCTCACATGCTGCCCTCCCCCGACGCGTTCTCGGCCGCCGTCGGCGCGCTCGGGATCAGGGACGGCGATACGGTGGTGGCCTATGACGGCGCAGGCCTGTTCTCGGCGCCGCGGGTCTGGTGGACCTTCAAGACCATGGGCGCGCAGAACGTCTTCGTGCTCGACGGCGGCCTTCCCAAATGGCTGGCGGAGGGCAGGCCGACGGAGTCAGGCCCGGCGCGGCGCTCGGCGAAGCGCTTCTCCGCCCGTTTCCAGGCCGAGCGGGTGAAGAGCGCGGATGACGTCGCCGCGCTGCTCGGCGCCGGCTCGGCCCAGATCCTCGACGCGCGGCCGGCGGCGCGCTTCCGCGGCGAAGCGCCGGAGCCCCGGCCGGGGCTGGCTTCAGGCCACATTCCGGGCTCGCTCAGCCTGCCGTCCTCGGAAGTGGTGGCGTCCGGCCGGCTCGCGGACGAGGCTGAGCTCCGCAAGGCCTTCGAGGCGGCGGGCGTCGATCTCTCCCGTCCGGTCGTGACGACCTGCGGGTCGGGCGTCTCGGCGGCGATCCTGGCGCTCGCGCTGGAGAGCCTGGGGACGTCGGCCGAGGGCCTTTACGATGGTTCATGGTCCGAATGGGGCGCGGGAGGCCGGCCGGTCGCCCGGGGGCCGGCCAAGTAAAGTTCTTCCAGCCCACGCAAGCGGCTGTGACCGTTGAGCTCACGTGACGCCCGCCTGCCGCTGCACTAGATTGGCGTCATGTCTCCAAGGCGAAGGATCGAAGCGCGGCCGGCTTTCGCAAGCGGCCCGCGCAATGGTGATGACCATGGCTGACGTGGCTGGGGAACTGAAGAGCGCAAAACCCAAGCGCGGGCGGCTTTATCGCTGGGGCAAGAAGCTCCGGCCCCAGTTCGACGGAATTCTCGCGAAGTCGTCGCTCGTCGGCAATCCGCCGGTCTTCCAGTCGTCGGCCTTCCCCTGGACCGCCGATCTCGAGGCGAATTGGGAGACGATTCGGCGCGAGGCGGACTCCGTGCTGCAGACCGAGGACATCCCGATCCTCGCCGACATCTCGCCTGATCATGGCCGGCTCGGCGGCGACCGCAAGTGGAAGTCGTTCTTCCTGTACGGCTACGGCTACCGGGTCGACACGAACTGCGAGAAATGCCCGGAGACGGCCAAGCTGGTGAGCCGAGTGCCGGGTCTGAACAGCGCTTTCTTCTCGATCCTCGCCCCGGGCGCCCGCATCCCGCGCCACCGGGGCGTGACCAAGACGCTGATCACCTGCCACCTCGGGCTTCACGTCCCCAAGGACTGGAAGAGCTGCCGCATGGCCGTCCACGACGACATGGTCTACTGGCGGGAAGGCAAGACGGCCGTCTTCGACGACACCTATCACCACGAGGTCTGGAACGAGACCGACGAGACCCGCGTGATCTTGCTCGTCCAGTTCGAGCGGCCGATGCGCCAGCCCGGGCGCGGGATCGGGCGCACCTTCATGTGGGCGGTGCGCCGCAGCCCCTTCGTGCAGGAGGCGCGCAGGAACTTCCTCGCCTGGCAGGGCGTCCAGAACCGCATCGACGGGCACTGACACCCTCAGTCGTCGTCCGGCGAGGGCTCGTCTCCCGCCAGCGCCCGCGCGAGATGGTGCGGCGCGACGAGGACGACCATGGTGAGGACGCCGCCCGCCACGACCAGCGGCCAGCTGGCGAGCGCGCAGGCGATGCCGAGCGCGGCGGTGATCCAGACCGCAGCGGCGGTGGTCAGCCCCCGCACCTTGTGATCCCCCGGCAGCTTGAGGATGACGCCGGCGCCGATGAAGCCGACGCCAGTCAGCACCCCTTGCAGGATGCCCTGCACCACGCGGCTCGCGGCTTCCGGGCTGGCGTC
>JAATGL010000024.1 GCA_015654705.1 Alphaproteobacteria bacterium
GGACTTCCCCGACAGCCCCGTGCTGGAGGAACGCCTGCGGCAGACGTTCCTGCGCGAGAAGCAGATCCTTCCGCTTGAAGACCGCGGCGGCTCGGTCGCGATCGCCATGGTCAATCCGCTCGACGTCTACGCCAGCGACGCCGTGCGCTTTGCGGTCGGCAAGCCGGTGGTCCGCTACATTTGCTATCCGGCCGATTTCGAGGCGGCCTATGCGCGGCTCTATGGCGAGGGCAAATCCGAGATCCGCCAGATCTTCGAGCAGGCGCAGGACAAATCGGCCGACCTGTTCGACGAGGATATCGATCGCCTCAAGGATGTCGCAAGCGAAGCGCCGGTGATCCGCCTGGTCAATCTGCTGATCACCCGCGCGGTCGAGGCGCGCGCCTCGGACATCCACATCGAGCCGATGGAAAACGAATTGCGCATCCGTTACCGCATCGACGGCGTGCTGCAGGCGGTGGAATCGCCGCCGCCGCATCTCTCCTCGCTGGTGATCTCGCGCATCAAGATCATGGCCAGGCTCAACATCGCCGAGCGCAGGCTGGCGCAGGACGGCCGCATCGGCATGGCGATCCGCGGCAAGGATATCGACATGCGCGTCGCGACGACGCCGACGATCCACGGCGAGAGCGTCGTCCTGCGCATCCTGGATCGCGGCAACCTGGCCCTCGACTTCACCGCGCTCGGCTTCGAAGACGATGTGGTGAAGGCCTTTCGCGCCCTGCTCAGCGAGCCGCACGGCATCGTGCTGGTGACCGGGCCGACCGGCAGCGGTAAGACCACCACGCTCTATACCGCGCTGCTGGAGCTCAACACGACGGAGAAGAAGATCCTCACCATCGAGGATCCGGTCGAATACCAGCTTGCCGGAATCAACCAGGTCCAGGTGAAGCCGCAGATCGGACTGACTTTCGCCAACGCGCTGCGCTCGTTCCTGCGCCACGACCCGGACATCATGATGATCGGCGAAATCCGCGACCTGGAGACGGCGCAGATCGCGGTCCAGGCCGCGTTGACCGGGCACCTCATCCTGTCGACGCTTCACACCAACGATGCCGCCAGCGCCGTCACGCGGCTTCTCGACATGGGCGTCGAGGACTATCTGCTGACCTCCACCGTCAACGGCGTCGCCGCCCAGCGTCTGGTGCGGACGCTTTGTCCGCATTGCCGCGAAGCCTACGAGCCCGTCGCGGAGCTGGTCGAAAAAATGCAGCTTGGCGAATTGGCGCCGAACGGAAAAATCGTGCTGTACAAGGCGGTCGGCTGCGAGCGTTGCAACCGCACCGGTTTCCGCGGTCGGAGTTCGATCGTGGAAGTGCTTCCCATCGGCAACGAGATTCGCCGCGTGCTGCTCAAGAGCGGTGACGCCGCGGCCCTTCAGGAGATCGCGATCGAAACCGGCATGCAGACGATGCGGGCGCACGGTCTCAGGAAAGCGATGGCCGGGCTGACGACCGTCGAAGAAGTGCTGCGCGCGACGCGTTCGGTCTAGCCATGGGGAGTTTCCGCTACAAGGCCATGACGGACGCCGGCGCCATCGTCAGCGGCACGCTGGAAGCCGCCTCCGAATCCGCCGCGATCCGCCAGCTCCGGGCGCGGGGACATTACCCGCTGTCCGCCGTGCCCGCGGATTCAAGCGTCCTGATCGACAGGCTCGCCGCGTTGCGGCCCGGCCGGCGCCAAGTATCGCTGCGCTTGCTTGCGATGGCGACGCAGGAACTGGCCGAACTGCTGGCGGCCGGCCTCGAACTCGACCGGGCGCTCGGCATCCTGATGGGCCTGAAGGATCTGGGCCGGATGCGGGAGCCCCTGTCCCTGGTGCGCGGGCATGTGCGCAACGGCGCGGCCTTGGCGGACGCCCTCGTGCAGGAGAAAACGTTTCCGCGATTCTATGTCGGAATGGTCCGGGCCGGCGAACTGGGCGGCGCGCTGGAACCGGCACTGCGTCGGCTCGCCGCCTACCTGGCCCGGACGCAGGCCATCCGCGATTCGATCACTTCTGCGCTGGTCTATCCCGCCATCCTGACGATCACCGCAGGCTTCTCGATTTTCGTGATCCTCGCTTTCGTGCTGCCGGAGTTCAAGCCGCTGTTCGCCCAAGCCGGCACCGCATTGCCCTGGCCCAGCCGCGTCGTGATGGAATTCGGCGATTTTGTCAGGGATTACTGGTGGGCGGCTCTGCTGGCGGTGCTGGCCATCTGGGCCTGGTTCCGGTCGGCCCTGCGCGACGCCGCCTTTCGCCGCCGCCGCGACGCGCTGCTGCTGCGCATCCCGATCTTCGGAAACCTGCTGGTCGGCATCGAGATCGAGCGCTTCAACCGGATGCTCGGCACGCTGCTGGCAAATGGCGTAGAACTCCCCATGGGCCTGGGGCTGGCGAAGGATGTGCTGTGGAACACGGCGCTGAGCGAGGCGGTGCAGCAGACCGCCGCCAGCTTGCGCGAAGGCGAGGGGTTCGCCCGCCGCCTTGCGCAATCGAGAATATTTTCCGGCGTGACGCTCGATCTCATTCAGATCGGCGAGGAGACCGGCAAGCTGGACGAAATGCTGCTTCGGCAGGCCGATCTCGACGAGCAGCGGATCCGCCATGCGATCGACCGGCTGCTGGCCCTGCTGGTACCCTGCCTGACGATCGTCCTGGGCCTTGTCATCGCCGGGCTCATCGCTTCTATGCTGATCGCGATCTTGAGCGTCAACGATCTGGCGCTGCAGTGAGGATTTCGACATGACGGGAAGGTTACGGCGGGATGGACGCCGGGCGCGGCGCGACGGCGAGCGCGGCTACACGCTGATGGAACTGCTGGTCGTGCTGGCCATCCTGGGTCTGCTGACGGCGATCGCCACGCCGTTCGTATTGCATTATCTCGAAACCGCGAAAGTGAAGACCGCGCGTACCGAGATCGCCAACATCGGCGCGGGCCTCGACATGTTCAAGACCGATGTCGGCCGCTATCCGACTTCGCAGGAAGGTCTCGCGGCTCTGCTGAAGCCGCCGCCCGACGCCGAGAACTGGGATGGCCCCTATATCAAGAAGCTCGACGGGATGAAGGACCCCTGGGGACGCGCTTACAAATATCAGTCGCCGGGCCAGCACGGCGAATACGATCTCTACAGCTATGGACCGCATTCCCAGGCGCCGCCGGGCGAGACAAAGCCTCCCGTGGCGAACTGGTAAAAGCCATGGGCCGCGCAACCGCGCTTCGCGAGCAGGGAGGAGTGCCGGGCGAAGCCGGCTTCACGCTGATCGAGATCCTGGTGGCGCTGACCATCCTGAGCATCGCCCTGGCGGTCCTGTTCGGGATCTTTGGGCAGGATCTGGCGCGCAGCCGCGAGATCCAGGCGCGCATGGCGGCGCGCACGCTCGCCAACGCGCTGCTGGCCGAGGCCGAAACCTCCCCGGAGCTTTCGTTCGGCGCGAGCGCCGGCGGACGGGATCGGGACTGGAATGGCGTCTCAGCGTCCGGCCTTACGGAACCGACAAGGATCGCCAGGCCTGGCCGGCGCGCGCCGCCGAGCTTTCCGCGACGGTCACCTGGGGAGACCGGGGAACGGGACAGATACTCACGCTGTCGACCCTGCATCTGCTTCCAAAGGAACCGCCGTCATGAAGCCGGCTCCGCGACCGCAGGCGGATGCAGGCTTTACGCTGCTCGAACTGCTCGTGGCCATCACGCTCCTGGGATTCCTCAGCGTTGCGCTGATCGGCGGTCTCCGCTTCGGCACGCAGATCTGGAAGAAGTCCGAAAATGCAAGCCTCGATTCCAACGCGGTGCGTTCCGCGCAGAAAATCCTTGCCGCGAGTCTCGCGCGCATCTACCCCAAGCTCGTGGTTGCCGGCGTCGATGATTCGCATATCGATTTCGACGGCAATGCGGATCGCCTCACCTTCCTTTCCACTGCGGACGCCGGCACCGGCCAAATGACGCGCGATATCGTGCAAGTCGCGAAAGACGGCAACTACCTCGCGATACTGTACAGCACGATGCCGGAACTCGCGCGCGACGCGCGTAGTACCTCCAGCACGGTGCTGTTTCGCCGTCTGGCCTCGGTTGACTTCGCCTATTTCGGCGCCTCCGGCGATTCGAAGACGCCTGTTTGGCACCAGGCGTGGCACGATGAGCGCAGGCTCCCGCTGCGCATCCGCATCCGCGCGACGCTCGCCCATCCTGCGTCGGCGCCGTGGCCGGAGATGATTCTGGCACCCAGGATCGCGGCCGATGTAGGGTGCAACTTCGATGCGTTGACGAAATTCTGCCAGGGTCGCTGATGACCACGGAGCGTTCCGCGACAACCTATGGGGATGTGCGCCAGGCGGCGGCTGCGGTCGCCGCGGCGTGGCGGCATGAATTCGCCGCGCTCGCGCGCGCCCTTTTTGGCAGCGCCTTCGAACATGGTCCGGGTGACTTGCGAGTCGAATTTCTCGAAGCCGAAATCGCCCTGCGCTGGGTCGAGGGAGAGGCAAGTCGCGAGCTCGGCCATGTGGAACGCGGTCAGGAACATGCGTCGCGCGCGCTCCGCGCGATCCTGTCGGACGCATCCGGAACGGCCGCGCAGCGCCGTGATATGGTTCTTGTCCTGTATCCGGGCGATGTCCTGCGACCAACTGTCCGGCTTCCCCATGCGTCGCAGCGCATCCTGCGCGACGCGTTGCGCTATGAACTGGAGAGGCTCAGTCCCGTCGCGCCGGGCGATGTCTGCTTCGATTTCAGGATCCTCAGTCGCGATCGCCAGACCAATACCGTCGAGGCGGAGCTGCGGATCATCCGGCGCGACATCGTCGACGATGCGGTCAAACTTTGCCACGCGGCCGGTCTGGCGATCGGCGCGGTCCGCTTCGGCGGCGACGAGCGTCTCGCGGATTGGCGGGCGTTCCCGGTCGACCGCAAGGCGGTGCTGCGCCGCTATTGGCGGCGCTGGAATGTCGCTTTGCTCGGCGGTTCGGCCTTGCTGCTTCTCCTTGCCGTTCTGCTCGCCGCCTATCTGCGCGGCGCGGCGGACGCGGATGCGTTGTCGGACCAGGTTTTGAACGAGGGAATACGCGCCGCGCGGGTCGAGCGCCTGCAGCAGCGCATCGATCAGACCGCGGCGCAGATGGCGTTTCTCGACCGGCAGAAGCGTTCGCCGCTCTTTGTCGCCGTCCTCGCCGATATCGCGCGGACGCTGCCCGATGGCACCTGGATCAGCGAGATGGACCTGACCGGAAACAAGATCCGTCTCGAAGGCTATTCGCATGCGGCGTCCGACCTCATCGGCCTGTTCGATCGCTCGGGACGCTTCGCCAATGCGCAATTCGTCGCGCCGGTCACGCAAGGCTCTTCCCAGGGCGTCGAACGCTTTGACCTCACCGTCGAAATCGCCGGGGCCGGGCGGTGATAGCGGTTCCCGATTTCGTCAAGGGTCGCGTCGCCGCCGTCACGGCGTTCGCCATTACGGCGGCGCTGTTTGCGATCCTGGTGGTGACGCCGGTCATTGCCGCGTTCTCGGCGCAGGGCGACGAGATTGCCGATTCCCTGCAGCAACTGGGCTTCTATCACGCCGAGATCGCCGCGCGCCCCGCGCTGGAAGCCGAATTGAGGGCGCTGGATCAAAGAGGGGCCTCGGTCCCGGGCGTCATCGAAGGCGACAGCACCGCCCTGGCCCAGGCCCAGTTGCAGAGCCAGATCAAGACGATCGTCGAGGCCAACAAGGGCGACATCCGAAGCGTTCAGGTGCTTCCCGTCATGGCGCAGGGCGGCTTCGAGGTCATCGCGGTCGAATGCGACCTCACGATCCCGCAGAGCAGCCTGAAGGATCTCGCCTACGCGATCGGCGTGCATAAGCCGTTCCTGTTCGTCGACGAAGCATCGATCAGCGCGCCCGCCAGCGAGCCGGACGATGTGCAACACCGTCCGCCGACGCTCGACATGCGCTGGACCATCCACGGCTATCGATGGGTGCGGCCGAAATGATGCCCGGGCGATCAGTGGCCCAACTCGGCCTGGCGGGGATAAATCTGCTCCTGGCCGGGCTGCTGATCTTTCTGATCGCGGCGCCCTTGACCGAGTTCGCGCCGCCCGCCGTCCGGCTCAAGCCAAGGTCGCGACCGATATCCATGGCGCCGCCGACGGCGACGCCTTCGCCCGAAGCCTTCGCGGATATCGACGCCCACCCCCTGTTCAATCCGGATCGCAAGCCGATCGCGGCCTCGGCCACCGCGCAGGCGACCCAGGCACCCCCGGATATCGTGCTGGTGGGGATCATCCTGGACAGCCGGGACCGCATGGCGCTGATCAGGACACCGGCCGCGCCGCTGGCCACAGCTTTTCATATGGGCGCGACGATTTCGGGGTGGGAGGTGACCGACATCGCCGCGGACCATATTGTGCTTAGCGCCGGCGGCGCGCGTGACGAGATTCGCCTGGATGCCAATCACGGCGCCTCGAAGCCAAGTCCTGTCGGCGCCATGCCATCGACTTCGCCGTGATCGGTCAATATTGAGTTAGCTCGGCGCCAATTGAGCAGGGATGAAGACGTGGGGCATATCGGGAAGTCTTTTTGCAGGATCGGCCGATGGCCGCTATTCGCGGCGCCGATGGGCCTGGTCGTCATCCTGACCGCTTGTGCGGCGGACAAGGATGCCGTGGCGGCGCCTGCCGTGCCGCAAAGCAGCGCGGCGTCCGACGATGTGGCGAGCGCCACGGCTGCCGCGACTCCGTTGCCGGGCCCGGAGCCGGAATCGAAGGCGGAGATCTATCCGGGGACGGGAACGTTCACCCAGCCCCGTCCGCCGCGCCGCGAGGCCCGCACCACGGTCGGCGAGCAGGGCGACATAACGCTCAATTTCGTCAACACCGACGTGAAGGATGTCGCCAAGGCGGTGCTCGGAGATTACCTGAAGCTCAACTACGAGATCGGCGCCAATGTCCAGGGCGCGGTGACAATCCAGACGAGCCAGCCTTTGCAGCGCTCGCAGGTCCTGCCGGTGTTCGAGCAGGCCCTGCGCCTCAACGGCATGGCGGTGGTCCAATTTCAGGGGATGTACAAGGTCGTGCCGCTGACCGACGCGCAGCATGTGGCCCGTATTTCCGCGGCGTCTCCCGGACGGCGGGGCGCGGAGATCGGCTACGGTATCGATATCGTGCCAGTCCACTATATCGGCGCGGCGGAGATGGAGAAGCTGCTCGAACCGCTGGCACCGGCGTCGGGCATCGTCCATGTCGATGCGGCGCGCAATGTCCTGCTGATCGAAGGCACCGAGGAAGAGCGCCAGACCTTGCGCGACGACGTCGCCCTTTTCGACGCGGACTGGCTGAGCGGAATGTCGTTCGCGATCTTCACGCCCAACTATACCGATGCCGAGGAACTGACCAAGGAACTCAACCAGGTGCTGGGCGGGCTGAACAGCCCGGTGGCGAGCCTCGTCCAGCTCGTTCCGATCCAGCGGCTGAACGCCGTGCTGGCGATCTCCCATCAGGCCAAATACCTCGATCATCTGCGCGCCTGGGTCAACCGGCTGGACCGGCCGGGCGAGGGAAGCGATAAGCGTATCTTCATCTATAACGTGCAAAACGGCCGGGCATCGGATCTGGCGTCCACGCTCGGCAAGCTGTTGTTCGGCGGGAGCGCCGGCGCCAACGCGAATGGCAGCATCGCCGGAAGCGCCGGCCATGAGGCCTCTCCGGGCCCCACCATGCCCACCGCGCAGGCCGGCAATACGGCGGCGTCGGGCTCGGTTTCGTCCATGACCGCGAACCAGGCCGTTTCGGTATCCGGTTCGGCGCCGGGCGTCGGCAGCCTCAGCATCACCGCGGACGAGACCAACAACGCACTCGCCATCCTGGCGACCCCGCAGCAATACGGCGTCATTGAGGCCGCGCTTCGCAAGCTGGACGCGGCGCCGCTCCAGGTCCTGCTCGAAGCGGCCATCGTCGAGGTCACGCTCACCAACGACACCAAATACGGCGTCCAGTACCTCTTCAAGCCGAACGGTCAGAACCAGATCGTCCTGACGGACAGCAGTTCGGCCACGGTCGTGCCCTCGCTGCCGGGGTTTTCCTACCTGTTCTCCAACGGCAGCAATATCAGCGTCGTTCTCAATGCGCTGGAGCAGGTCACCCATATCGAGGTGATTTCCTCGCCGGAGGTCATGGTTCTCAACAACCAGACGGCGTCCCTGCAGGTCGGCGACAGCGTTCCGATCGTCACCGAGCAGGCGGTCGGCACCGTCACCACCGACGCGCCCATCGTCAACAGCGTCCAGTACGAGGACACCGGCGTGATCCTCAAGGTCACGCCCCGCGTCAATCGCGGCGGCATGGTGATGATGGACATCGCTCAGGAGGTGAGCCAGGTCACCTCGACCACGTCGTCCACCATCCAGTCGCCGACCATCCAGCAGCGCAAGATCAGCACCTCGGTCGCGGTGCAGGACAGCGAGACGATCGCGTTGGGCGGCCTCATCTCGGACAGCCGCAACCGGAACAAGACCGGCATCCCGCTGCTTCAGGACATCCCGGTCCTGGGCAATCTGTTCCGGGATTCCGATTACGGCCATTCGCGGACCGAACTGATGGTCCTGATCACGCCCCACGTGGTGGACGACATCAAAAAGGCGCGCAAGGTTACCGATGAACTTCGCCACAAACTTCCTGCCGTCGAAGCCGTGCTCGAAAGGGCGCGCTGAGCTCGAGCCCGGACATCGCGGCGACCGCGGCTGGGCGCTCGTCTCGGTCCTCTGGACGCTTTCGATGCTGGCGCTGATGGCCGCGGCCACCGAGGCGCTGACGGTGACGTCCTACCGCATCGAGCAGCATGCGATGGTGGAGGCCAGGGCGCAGAGCGCTCTCGATGCCGCGATCGTGCGCGCCGTCCTGGGCATCGCCGACACCCGGCCGCAGGAGCGCTGGCGGGTGGACGGCGCGGGCCAGACCTTCGTGTTCGAGAGCGCCGCGCTGAACATTTCCGTGCAGGACGAACTGGGACGCATCGACCTGAACACCGCCAGCAGCTCCCTGATCCGGCAGCTCCTGTTGGCGACGGGACTGTCGCTCGACCAGGCCAATGCGCTGAGCGATCGGATATTCGATTGGCGCAGTACGAGCGGTCTCAAAAGCCTGAACGGCGGGACGGATGCGGACTACCAGGCGGCGCGGCTGGCCTATGGGCCGCGGCACGGGCCGTTCCAGACGGTGGACGAACTCAAGCTCGTGCTCGGAATGACGCCGCAGCTTTTTGCCAAGCTCAGGCCGGCGCTGACGGTCTACAGCAGGCGCGCGATGTTCGACCCGAACGTCGCGCCGCGCGAGGCGCTGCAGGCTCTCTATCCCAACGATCCGCAGAAGATCGACCAGATCCTGCGCGCGCGCGAAGGCGACCCGAATGCGGTCCTGCATCTGGGATATCGGCCGGGCGTGATCGACAGCCAGATTCCCCTGGGCGGCCGGGCCTTTTCGATATCGGCCGGCTTCACGATCGGCCGGCGCACCTTCAAACGCTATGCCGTCGTCGAACTGACCGGCGACGATAAGCGCCCCTACTTCGTTCTGGCTTGGCAATAACCTGGCCGGCTTGATAATCGCCGCCGGCGCGCGGCTCCAATGCGTTCACGCGTCGCCGATCGTCAGCGGCTCCGATGTCCAGCTCTTGATCTCCGGCAGGCAGTGCCTGGCGAAGAGGGTCAGGTTGCGCGCCACCTCTTCATAGGGCATGCCGCCGGTCCACAGATGCGGGAAGAAGCCCTGCGGCTTGCGCAGCGCCTTCACGGCCTCGAAGCCTTCGAGCACGTCCTTGGGGCGGCCGTGGATCGATTGCTGCACGACGCCTTCGACCGCCTTCTCGACGTCCTCGGGCTTCATGCGCAGCGATTGATACGCCTCGTATCCCTTGACCGAGCCGTGATGCGGCGACGTCATTTCATAGTGCAGAATCGCGGAACGGAATGTGTTGGCCGCATAGGTGCGCGCGAGCTCATGGGCGCGGTCCCTGCTCTCGTCGACGAAGACGAGGTTCGAGACGAACGGCCCCGGCGGCGGTTCGTCCGGGTGGAATTCCATCCAGGCCTTCAGCCACGGATCCTCCGGCGCGTCCGCCGTGGTCGGCACGTGGCCGGCGTTGATCTGCGCCTGGCCGCCGCCGAAAGGCGGCCGCGCCGTCGATGTCGTCATCGGCTGGTTCAGGAACAGGCGGGGCAGGCCCAGCTTCGCGGTCGAGCGCAGCGAGTCCGGCGTGCCGCCGGCCACGAAAGCCCGGCCCTTCAGCGAGCGCAGCGGCCGGGGACGGATTTCGCGGCGCGGCTGCTTGAAGATCTCGCCGCCCTCGATGAAGCCGGTCTCCATCGCGTTCATCACCATCGACACGACCTCGTCGAACAGCTCGCGCGCCTTGGACTGGTCGATGCGCAGCCCCTCGAACTCGATGCGCGCGAGGCCGCGGCCGAAGCCGATGATCGCCCGCCCGCCCGACAGGTGGTCGAGCAGCACGATCTGCTCGGTGAGGCGCACCGGATCGTGCCACGGCGCCACGATCACCGCCGTGCCGAGTCGCATGTGCCTGGTCTTGGCGGCGAGCCAGGACAGGGTCATCAGCGGCGCCGGGCTGAGCGAGTAGTCGTCGAAATGGTGCTCGGTCACCCAGATCGAATCGTAGCCGAGCTCCTCGCCGAGCAGGATCTGCCTGAGTTCGTCCTGCAGGAACTGGGCGTCGTCGATTTTCCGATAATTGGCGAAGCCGGTGCAAAGTCCGACATGCATGTCTTTTTCTCCTGTCAATCCGCCACGCCGAGGCCCCAGCCGCCGTCGATGACAATCTGCTGCCCGGTGATGTAGTCGCATGCCGGCGAGGCCAGAAACAGCGCCAGGCCTGCCATGTCCTTCGGCCAGCCGACGCGGTGCATCGGCACGCGCGCGGCAACCGTCTCCTGAGTCTTGGGATTGTGCGCGTGGCCGCCGCCGATATTGGTGACGAAGAAGCCCGGTGCGATCGCGTTGACGCAGATGTTGTAGGCCGCGAGCTCGAGCGCGAGATTGCGCATGAAATGCGCCGCGCCGGCCTTCGCCGCCATATAGGCGCTCCCGATCACCGCCTCCTGGGTCAGGCCGGCCAGCGAGGTGGTCACGATGATGCGACCTTGCCGGCGCGGGCGCATGTGGCGCGCGGCGGCGCGGCAGGTGGCGAAGACGCCGTTGAGATTGATGTCGATCGTCCGTTCCCAGCGTTCGTCCGTGTAATGCTCGATGGCGCCCTCCGGGACGCGCTCGCGCTTGTCGCCCACCCAGGCGTTCAAATAGCCGATGCCCGAATCGATTCCGGCATTGGCGAACACGACGTCGATCTTGCCATGGGCCGCGGCCGCGGCATCGAAAGCGCGGTCGAGCGCGGGATGATCGCGCACGTCGGCCACTTCGCCGCGCACGTCGTAGCCCAGCTCCGTCAGCCGCCGCGTCTCCGCGGCGATGCGCGCCTCGTCGATGTCGAGCAAGGTCACCAGCGCACCGTTCTCCGCCAATGCTTCGGCGAAACCCAGACCAAGCCCGCTCGCGCCACCGGTGATGACGACGCTATGGCCTTCCACTTTGAACAGGTCGGCGATCTTCACGGCGGTTCCTTCCTTTGCATGCCCAACGGTCTTTGCCGGCTTCGTCGGAGTTTGGCAGCGTTGCGGCACCGGGCGCAATTCTAATCCGAGCCCGCCGGGACAACGACACCTGCGGGGAAGAAAGCTTTGCCTGGAAGCGAAAGTTGCGCGCTATCCCGTCATGCCGGATAGGACGTGGTGGATATTCTCCCGCTTCTCCGCCCTAGTTCGACAGATTGGAGCAACACACTTTGAGTGCCGCAGCGTGCATGAGAGGCAAAAAAATCGCCGGCGGTTTGCGCCGCCGGCGATGATGGGTCGAACGGAAAGCCGTTGCCCGGCTGGCGATCCTACATCTTGATGTCGAAGCGCGCGTACCACTC
Organism: Alphaproteobacteria bacterium; assembly: GCA_015654705.1. GTDB lineage: Bacteria > Pseudomonadota > Alphaproteobacteria > Micropepsales > Micropepsaceae > Rhizomicrobium. Next base: position 11,935 of record JAATGL010000024.1, read on the forward strand.
CGCCGGCGGGCTGTAGGTGCCGTCCACGAAGCCGGCGGCATAGTTGACGCTGCCGACCGTGATGTAGCGGCGGTCGGTGAGGTTGGTGCCGCCCACCGCGACCGAGTACTTGTCGTCGGCAAAGCTGAACCGCACCGACGCGTCGATCAGGTCGAGCGACGGACGCTTCAAGAGCGGAGTGTTCAGGCTGTCGTTATACATCGACGAGGTGTGGGTGTAGGACACCTGGGCCTGGAGCGCCTGACCGTTGCCCAGGTCGTGGTCCCATTCCGGATTGACGTTGATCTTCCACATCGGCGTCTTGGGCAGCTTGGAATGCAGCGTGATGTCGCTGAACGGATCCGGCGGGTTGGGATGCACGCTCGGATCCAGCGAGGTGTAGTAAGCGTCGATATAGCCGAGCGCCGCATGGGCCGAGAAGCCGGCGCCGAACAGCGCCTGCGCCTCCAGCTCGCCGCCATAGATGTCGGCATCGCCCAGGTTCTTCAGCACTGGCGAGGCGCCGACCTGCTCATTCAGCTGGATGTTCGAGTAGTCGGTGTAGAACAGTGCGGCGTTGGTCTGCAGCGTCGAATCGAACCATTCGGATTTGAGGCCGACTTCATAGGTCTCGGCCTTCTCGGGATTGAACTCGGCCAGCTTGGGATCGTTGATCGGATCCGAAAGACGGGTCGTCCAGCCGCCCGATTTGAAGCCCTTCGACCAGGAGAAATAGGCCATCGCGTCTTCGGTCACGTGATACTGGGCACCCACCGTCGGCGTGAACTCGTCGAATTCGCGCGAGTCCGAGCCGGCAGGGAAGTACTTGAACGGATGGTTCGGATCGGGGAATTGAAGGAAATTCTGGCAGGTCGTGCTCGCGGTCACGGTCTGGCCATTGCCGAAAGGTGTTCCCAACGGAACGATAGTCGTCGCAGGCGCAGTCGGCGGATAGCAGCCCGACGCCTTATATGACAGGCCGTTCAGATCCTGCTGTCCGCCGGTGAAAAACTTGTTTTCGATGGAGTAGCGGGCACCGACGGTGAGGCCGATCTGGTCGGTCACCTTGTAATCCGCATGGCCGTAGACGGCGTAGCTCGACGTGCGCAGGTTGTTCAGATCGCTGTCCTCGACCGCCAGGAGACCGCCGTCGAACGGCACCCAGTCATGCACGAAGCCGTTCTCGTAGAAGTAATAGAGGCCGCCCACATAGCTCAGCCGCGAGTCGAACGCCGTGCCGACGACCTGCAGCTCTTCAGTGAATTGCTGCTGCTGCTGCTTGTCGCTTACTTCGAGAAGGTCGCCGTGGTCGGCCGAGCCGTCCAGATCCTCGCCGATGTTCCAGGTGATATGGCGGTAGCTGGTGATCGACTTCAGCGTCATGTCGTTGCCGAGGTTGTCGGTCAGGGTGACGCTGGCGCCCTCGGAATCGTATTTCGCGTAGTTGATGCCGTTGGCATAGGTCGTGTCGATGCTGCCGGTCGCCAGCTGCGCCTGCGTCGTCTGCGGGTTGATCGGCACTAGGTTCGGCTCGGTGTCGAGCGGCGGCAGGCCGGGTCCGGGCGGCCAGCCATTGGCGCGCGGCAAGCTGCAGAGCTGGCCGATCGTGGCGCCGGCCAAGCACGCGGTGTAAAGGCCGGCGATGCTGCCGGCGGCACCCGGCGTGTTCGGAAACACCTGCAGCACCGTGTTCGGGATCGACGACTGGTCCTCATGCGTCCAGTCGGCGGTGACCATCACATTGAAGTTCTGATTGGCGTCCCACACCAGCTTGCCGCGCAGGGACTGGTGATCCTGGCCGCCGAGACGGTTGTTGAATTCATAGGGAGTCGCGACGTCCGGCGAAACCGGATCGAACGTATAGCCGGCCGTATTGTTGTAGGGCACCACGCGCTGATAGCCGTCGCGCTCCACGGACTGGAAGGTGAGCGAAGTCCTGACCGAATCGGAGATCGGGATATCCGTCGTCAGGGCGACGTCGCGGCGGTTGAACGAGCCGCCGGTGACCTGCGCCTGGACCATGAACTTGTCGCCGGGATCGCGCGTCACGATCGAGATCGCGCCGCCGATCGTATTCCGGCCGAACAGCGTACCCTGCGGGCCCTTCAGCACCTCGATGCGCTGGACGTCGAGCAGGTCGACATTGGCGCCGATGGTGCGGGCGAGATAGACGCCGTCGACATAGACGCCGACGCCGGGATCGAGGTTGAAGGCGAAGTCGTCCTGGCCGATGCCGCGGATCGAGGCCGAGAGCACCGAGGAGTCGCCGGAGAACGGTGCGCCGGAATCGAGGTTGACGTTCGGGGTGAGGTTGGACAGGCCGTGAAGATCGCCGATGCCCTTGTCCTGGATGGCGGCGCCGGAAAATGCCGTGATGGCGATGGGCACGTTCTGCACGTTCTCGGATCGCTTCTCGGCGGTGACGATCACCGTCTCGATTTGCTCTTGCGCGAGCGCAGGGTGCGCGAACGAAAAACCGCCGGCGAGCGCCGAACATCCCATGAGAAGTTTGAAAATCGGATTCGAATTGCGCGAACCAACACGTGACATCGACATTTCCCCTCGTTGTCGGCATCGCGTCGCGATGCCGCTATACCTGATCCGAATCGCGGCCCTCTTGGACTCGCTGCAAAATGCCCGCCACAAAGCGCAAACGCCAAGGCGCTTGGCTTGATGGGTCACTTGCCACGCGGACTCTGAAGGCAAATCTAGGTTGTTTGGTTTTTCGAAGTCAATTTCGATATGCGAACGCACTCGAATTGTGGCGCGGTGCGGCTATTCTGCCGCATTGGTGGGACTTCATATTTCCTTCATCTCACTTACAACAGCGAAGATCTGTACGCCGTAACGCAAAGAAAGATGGCGATGTTCGGGAGACTTCGCGCTCGATCCATTTTTGGTTCGCGAACGGTGGAGTGGTTGTCCTCCACGAAACCAGAATGCTTTCGCAGGATGCAAATCCGACCATTGGCGCAAATGCGGGCACGCGGGCACCGCGCGTGCCGAGGGCAAGGTGCAGGGCATGTCCGACCGCGACGTCGAAGAACACGTCCGCAGTGTCCAGGCGCAGATCAGCTATGTGACGCCGGGCTCCTTCGTGAACCGGCGCTTCGTGGCACCGGGCATCGAGCACAACACGGGCCGGTACGAGTCGCACGCCGTGACGATCCGCGACGGCCGGTCCATCGCGCGGCACTTCACGCTCGACACGCATGGCTTCGTGCTGTCGCCCCACGTCAGCGCGGTGAAGGATTTTTTCGACAAGGACGAGGTGGACAATCTCTATCCGGGCGAAGTCGCGGACGCGGTGAAGTCCCTGACCGGTGCGACGTCGGTCGCCACCATCGGCTGGATGGTGCGGACCTCGGGCGATATGGCGCAATACCGGCGCCCGGCCGTCGGCTATACCCATCGCGGCGGCGTGCAGCCGCCGGCGGGCGAAGCCCATGTCGACACCGCCCCCGACCGCGCCGACCGCATGGCGCGGATGACCTATGAACGCAGCTTTCCGCAGGGCAAGGGCTATGCGCGCTACATCTATGGCAGCTATTGGCGCGCCTTTTCGGAACCGCCGCAGGACACGCCGCTTGCCCTGTGCGATGCGCGCAGCGTGTGCGCCGACGAGGGTACGACCAACACGCTCTTCATCGTCGACAGGCTCCCCGACGAGACGACGATGCTGGGACCGATGCCGAACGAAGACACCGTGCCCGGCGCCGCGATCTTTCACTACAGCCTGGCGCATCGCTGGTGGTATTTTTCCAACATGACGCGCGACGAGGCGCTGCTGATCAAGTTCCACGATTCCGATCAGGGACGCGCCTGGCGCACGCCGCATACCGCGTTCCGCGATACCAGCTTTGTCGATGCCCGGATCCGCTCCAGCATCGAGTTCCGCACCGTCGCCTATTTCGAATGAAGGTCAGCGCGCGTCGGGCACGCGGCGGGTCTTGAGGAAGTCCTCGAAACTCTCGCCGCGGAAGATCGCATAGATTTCCAGATTGGTGATCTTCAGCACGCGGGCGATCTTTTCGATCAGGAACATCGGCACGCCGTATTTCACCATGGCAAGCCAGTCGCGCTCCAGAACCAGATCGGTTTCGAAATCGGACAGCCCGGCATCGCGGCACGCCTTGGCTTCGTCCGCGACGAACGGCGCGCGATACTCCGCAAGCCGCAAATTCCACAGGAAGCGGTTCAGCTTGCGCGCGCGGTAGCTTTGCCGGATGTCGAAGGGATAGGTCCCTTCGAGGTCTTCGAGGCCTTCGAGCTGGCGGTTCATCGTTATGCCTCCGCCCCGGCATGCTGCGGCTCGCGCGCCGCCCCGGCGGGCGCGGCTCCTTCATACAGCGCAACGCCCATCGCCGTCGACGTCGCCAGATAATAGCTGCGATGCAGCGTGCGGATGTTCGACGGCAGGGCGCCGCGCATCGCCATCCACATGATGATCTCCACGCCTTCGGCACCGCCCAGCCGCACGAGGTCGGCATGCGTCATGGCGAGGATGCGTTCGGGTTCGCGCTCGAACAGGTCGAGGAATTCCTGGTCCCAGTCCTCGTTGTTGAAGCCCGCGCGCTCGCCATGCACCTGATGCGACAGGCCGCCGGTCCCGACGATCGCCACCGTCACATCCTGTGGAAAGGACTCGACGGCGCGTTTGACCGCCTGGCCGAGCTTGTAGCAACGCCTGGCCGTCGGCATCGGATGCTGGATGACGTTGATCATGATCGGCACCAGCGCGGTGGGCCATTGCGGATCGTGCGGCAGCATCAAAGGCAGCGGCGAGAACACGCCATGATCCAGCGGCCGGTCGTAGAAGGTCGCCATGTCGAACTCGTCGTTCACAAGCTGCTCCGCGAGATGCACCGAAAGATCGAAGTGGCCGCGGATCGGTGGCAGCGGGCGCTTGCCGGCGCCTTCGTCGGCGACCTCGAACTGCTCGCCGATGCCGATCGCGAAGGTGGGATAGAGATCGAAAAAGAAGCTGCTGGCATGATCGTTGAAGAAGGTCACCAGCACGTCGGGCTTTTTCTCCGCTAGCCAGTCGGCCACCGGGCGGTAGCCCTCGAACATCGGCGCCCAGGCCGGTTCCTGCTGTTTCTTGCGGTCATAGGCCATCGCAATCGTCGGCACATGCGACGTCCCGATACCTCCGATAATGCGCGCCATGTCGCCTCCTCATGATGGACCGCTTTCCGATTATAGAAATCTGCGGCCGACAAGCATACTACCGCGCGGGGCGGTGCGTCGTCTCATCGACATTTCGCCGCGCGTCAACCAGGGCGCGTACGGCATGGGGCGCCGCTGGAACAGCCGGACGCGGTCTGCGATAGTCTTGCCCGCTGGCTGAAGAGTTGAGGGAGAAGGCAATGACCGCCGAAATATCCGCTATCGAGCGGCTGATCATCACGCAGGACTGCCTGGAACTAATCTGCCGCTTCGCCCGGAAGAACGACGATCGCGACGCCGACGCGCTGGCTGAGATGTTCGTGGCGGATGGCGTGTTCCGCCGCCCGTCCCTGCCCGACGAGCCGTATCGCGGCCGCGAAGCCATCCGCGCAGGTTTTCGCGCGCGGCCGGCCAACAAGCTGACGCGGCACGTCGTCTGCAACCCGACCGTCACCGTGGTCAGCGCGACCGAAGTGCGCGCGGAAAGCTACATTCTTCTTTATACGGCGACCGTCGAGGACGGCGCGAAGTTTCCCGTCCCGGCCGACGCGCGGCAATTGCTCGGTGCGTTCGACGACCTGATCGTGCGCGACGCCGATGGCGCGTGGAAATTCAAGGCGCGCAACGGAAGTCTGGCGATAACGATCGGCTAGGCGGTCTTCGGCCAGAGCCGCTTCGAGGCGATCCCGGCGCCGTCCGCCAGCGCGCGCAGCTTCTTGTACGCGATGCGGCCGTCGAGCTTGCCGTAGCCGGCGAAGGTGCCGAAGCCGCAATCGGTGCCTGCGATCACCCGCTCGCGCCCGACGATCCCTGCCCATCGCTCGATCCGCTGCGCCACAAGCTCGGGGTGCTCGACGTAGTTGCTGCAGGTGTCGATCATGCCGGGCACCAGGATCTTGTCGTCGGGGATCGCGGCGTCGCGCCACGCCGCCCATTCGTGCTCGTGGCGCGCATTGGCGGCCTCGAACAGGATCGCCTGCGGCCTGGCCTTGGCGATCACGTCGAACAGCTTCTCAACCGCGATGTCGTGGTCGTGCGGCCCTTCGTAATTGCCCCAGCAGATATGCATGCGCACCCGCGCGGCATCGATGCCGTCAAGCGCTTGGTTCATCGCCTCGACATGCAGCGCGGCGCGCTTCAGGAAATCCGCCTCGCTCAAATCCTGGAAGGCGATATGCGCCGCCATCGCCAGATCGGGGCAGTCGATCTGCAGCAGCAGGCCCGAATCCACGATGGTGCGGTATTCTTGCGCCATCGCCGCGGCGACGTCCGCCAGATAGGCCTCATGCGTCGGATAGAATTTGTTCGGCTGGAACGCGGTGACGAGGCCCGGCGAAGCGGAGTTCAGGAATGCTTCGCCGACCCCGCCGGCCTTCGCCGCCGCCTTCAGGTTTTCGATGTCGGTGTGCAGCGGCCCAAGATCCTTGACCGCGACCGGACCGATGCAGGACGCGCGGCGGAATTCCTGCGCCCCGGTCATCCGCGCCATCTTCTGGCGGAACTCGGGATAGTCTTGGAGGTCGCGCGCGATGCGGCGTTCGTTGTCGCCGCCGAAGCCCGTCAGCCGGTCCATCATATAGGTGGAGTAGCTGACCTTGCTCTGCTCGCCGTCGCTCGGCACATCGACGCCGGCCTCCACCTGCTGCGCCACCGCGTCCCGCACGGATTCGGCGATCACGCGATCATATTGCACTGCGTCATAAGCCTCGCCGCGGTCCTTGCGCAGCAGCGCGTCCACCAGCGTCTGCGAGCGTGGCAGGCTTCCGACATGGGTGGTGAGAATGCGGTCGGCGCTATGGCGCATGCGCGGTGGTGCCTTTCATCGAGGAAACCCAATGCGATTACGGTTTTGCCGCGCCGCAGGCAAGGGTCGGCCCAGCGGTCGGGCCTTGGGGATTCGGGCAAAGGGGTAGGATTTATACCAGCATACATCCGGTTTCAGATATGCTTGATCTCACTCCATCAGGGCAGCGAGGAATTTCGTGCGGAACAAGGTCATCATTACCTGCGCGGTGACGGGCTCTTCGCCCGTGCCGGATCATCCGGATTTCCCCAAGACCAACGAACAGGTCGCCAACGCCGCGCTGGACGCCGGAGAGGCCGGTGCCTCCATCATCCATGTCCATGTGCGCAAGCCCGATGGCACGCCGTCGACCGATCTGAACGACTACACCGAGGTCTACAACCGCATCCGGCAGAAGAATAACGAACTGATCATCAACCTGACGACCGGCCCCGGCTGCAACTGGATCCAAAGCGACGAGGATCCCATGATGCCCGGCCCCGGCGCCCAGGTGTTCACCGCGGAGCGCCGGCTGGAGCACATCGAGCGCCTGAGACCGGAAATGTGCACGCTCGACATCTGCACGATGCAGATCTTCGGCACGGTGGCGATCAACACCAAGAAGATGATGACCAAGATGGGCCACATGATCCGCGACTGCAACGTGATGCCGGAGATCGAGTGTTTCGACACCGGCGACCTCGTCTTCGCGGAAGACCTGATCGCCGACGGTGCCCTGGACGGCCCCGGTGTCTATTCCATCGTCATGGGCACGAAGTATGGCATCCACGCCACGCCGGAGGCGATGATCTATTGCAGGAGCCACCTGCCGCCGGGTGCGGTGTGGCAGGGTTTCGGCATCAGCCGGCATACCTGGCCGATGGCGGCGCAATCCGTAATTCTGGGCGGAAACGTCCGCACCGGGTTCGAGGATTCGACCTATCTCGGGCCGGGGCGCCAGGCCGCTTCGAACGGCGCGATGGTGGCGCAGGCTGCGGAACTGATCGAACGGCTGGGCGCCGAAGTGGCGAAGCCCGGCGAGGCGCGTCAGCGGCTTGGCCTGCCTCACTAGAAGGCGGCAGCGGGAAGGATACGATGCAGGAACTGGAAGGAAAGGTCGTGTTCATGACCGCCGGCTTGGGCCTCGCGCCGGGCCAGTCGGCAAAGAATTAAGCGATGGCCGCCAACAACACGATCAGGCTTTTCGATCTGCAGCTCGCCACCGGCTGCACGATCAGCCCATTCGTCTGGCGCACCAAATACGCGCTGAAGCACAAGGGCTTCGATATCGATCTCGTTCCGGGCGGCTTCACCGGCATCGTGGAGCGGACCGGCGGCTTCGCCGACCGCGTGCCGGTGATCGTCGACGACGGCCATTGGGTGAAGGACAGCTGGCTGATCGCCGAATACCTGGACGAAAAATATCCCGACCGGCCGATGCTGTTCGAAGGCCCCAGCATGAAGGTGCTGACCAAATTCATCGACGGCTGGCTGTGGGCCACGGCGATCCGGCCTTGGTTTTCCTGCTACATCCTCGACTATCACGACCTTTCGCTGCCGCAGGACCAGGCCTATGTGCGCGAAAGCCGGCAAACCCTGTTCCTTCAGGGCCGCAAGCTCGAAGAGGTGCAGGCCGGCCGCGAGGCGCGCCTGCCGCTCGTGCCGCCGCTGCTCGAGCCGTTCCGCGAGCTGCTCAAGGGCACCCAATGGCTGGGCGGCGACAATCCGAACTATGCCGATTACTGCGCGCTGGCGGTGTTCCTGTGGACCGCGTCGGTGGCGAAAACCCCGCCGCTGCACGACGACGATCCGCTGCGCGATTACATCGACCGCGGCTTCGATCTTTTCGGCGGCCTCGGCCGGCATCCCGGCATGCACGACCTGTTCGGTCTGGCAAGACCGGAAGCAAATGCGGCGTAGAGTCCGCGAGCGACGAGAGACGGCAAAACACGCCTGAACACGTATGGACCAATGTTAGGAGAGAGCATGAGCGAGAAGAGTCTGGAAGACCTGCTGCAGGGCAAGAACCCGGTCGAGGTTCTGCGGAATTCGCAAAGCGGGCCGAACGTCTATCCGGGCGTGAAGCCGGAATACACCAATTGGCGCGACGAGCAGGCGGCGTGGCAGAAGACCGCCGTGCTCTTCAACCAGTCCTATCACATGGCCGACCTGGCGGTCGAAGGACCGGATGCGTTCAAGCTCCTGAACTACCTGGCGCCGAACAGCTTCAAGGGCTTCGTGCCCAATCGCGCCAAGCAGTTCGCGCCCGTCAGCCATGACGGGTATGTGATCGGCGACGTGATCCTGTTCTATCTCGCGGAGAACAAATTCAATCTGGTCGGCCGCGCGCCGGCGCTGGAATGGGTGCAGTTCCATGCCGCGACCGGCAAATGGGACGTGAAGGTCGAGCTCGACCAGCGCACCGCCCTGCGCAGCGACGGCAAGCGCAAGGTGTGGCGCTACCAGGTGCAGGGCCCCAACGCCATGAAGGTGCTGGAAAAGGCGCTGGGCCGCGCGCCGCAGGATCTCAAATTCTTCAACATGACCAATATCGAGATCGCCGGCAAACCCGTGACCGCGCTGCGCCACGGCATGTCCGGCCAGCCGGGATGGGAATTGTTCGGGCCGTGGGACGATGCGGAAGCGGTGCATGAAGCGCTGGTCCGCGCCGGCGAGGAGTTCGGCATGCGCCTGGTCGGCGGCCGCGCCTATTCGACCAACGCGCTCGAATCCGGCTGGATTCCCTCGCCGCTTCCCGCGGTGTTCTCGGGCGAGAAGATGAAGCCCTATCGCGAATGGCTCGGCGCCAAATCCTACGAGGCCGCGGCCTCGCTCGGCGGCAGCTTCATCTCGAACAACATCGAAGATTACTACTTCACGCCGTGGGACATCGGTTATGGCGGCTTCATGAAGTTCGACCACGATTTCATCGGCCGCGATGCGCATGAGAAACAGGCCGCCGCGGGCGGCCATCGCAAGCAGGTCACGCTGGCGCTCCACAATGACGACGTCACCCGACCCTTCACGACCATATTCAACAAGCCGGTGCGCGCC
>JAATGL010000249.1 GCA_015654705.1 Alphaproteobacteria bacterium
GCCGTCGCCGGCGCGCGGCGCCCCCCAGACGACGGCGTGGTAGGCCCGCTCGATCGTGTGGCTGGCGAACTGCTTGGCCAGGCCCTTCATCGCCCGCTCGTTCTTGGCGGCGACCAGCAGGCCGCTGGTATCCTTGTCCAGTCGGTGGACGATGCCCGGCCGCGCCTCGCCGCCGATGCCGGAAAGTCCCGGCCCGCAATGGGCGATCAGCGCATTGACCAGCGTGCCGTCGGGATTGCCGGCGGCCGGATGGACGACGAGGCCGGCCGGCTTCTCGATGACGATGAGGTCCTTGTCCTCGTAGACGATGTCGAGCGGGATGTCCTGGCCCTTGGGCGCGGCGGGGCGGGCGGGCGGCACGCGGACCGTGTAATCCTCGCCCGGTTTGACCCGGTGATTGGCGTCTCTTATCGTTTTGCCGTCCAGCGCGACCGCCCCCGCATCGATCAGCCCCTCCAGGCGCGAACGGCTGAGATCGGGAAGGCTGAGCGCCAGGAAACGGTCGAGCCGCATGCCCGCCTGCTCCGCCGCCACCAGCGCCGGCAGAGACAATCCGTCCACGGAGGATTTGGTGTCAGACATTTCGCCGGTCGACCCTAAGAGCACGCTGAGCTATCGCCTGCTGCGCGCGGTGGTCATAGTCCTCGGCGCGCTGATTGTCATCGGCCTGGTTGTGCTGGTCGTGGGGCTGGCGACGCGCTTCAGCGCGCATGGCGCGCCGCCGCCGGCGGCCGCGCTCTACACGCTGCCGCAAGGGGCCAGGATCGCCGCCAGCGACATGCAGGGGGACCGCCTTGTGCTGCGCGTGCAGACGCGGACAGGCGAGGAGATCGACATCGTCGATACGCAGAGCGGCCGCTTGATCGGGCAGGTCAAGGCGCCGAAATAGCATGCCGGCCACGCTGATCCTGGCGGATTCGCTGCGTGCGCAATTGACGCGCGAGGCCCGCGCCGTCTTTCCGCGCGAATGCTGCGGCCTGATCGAGGGGGAGCGCGACGGCGGCACGGTGCGCGCGGTGGCGCTTCATCCCGTGCGCAATCTCGCGCCGCGCGCCGACCGCTTCGCGATCGATCCGGCCGCGCAGTTCCACCTGATGCGCGAGTTGCGCGGCACAGCGCGCGCGATCGTCGGCTGCTACCATTCCCATCCGAACGGCCGGGCCGAACCGTCCGCTGCGGATTGCGAGAGCGCAGGCGAGGACGGCTTCGTCTGGCTGATCGCCGCGCTGCAGGAGGCGAGCGGCGAAATCGCCCTGGCCGCCTTTGTACCAAAAGCGGGCGTTTTCACCGCTCTCGCGATCCGGCCCTGAGCCGGCTCAGTCGCCGCCGATGCGCGTGATCTCGATCCCGCTGCCGACCGGGAGCAGCACCGAACTGACGCCGGGCTGCGCGCGCACATGGGCGCGATAGGCGTCCGCATCGCGGCGCGCCTGGATGGGCTCCAGCATGTTGTCGGCGACGACGAAGGCGCCGTCGGACAGCTTCGGCCGCATCAGGTCGAAGCAGGGGATGTAAAGATCCTTCCACAGATCCAGCAGCACGAAATCGATCGGGCCGGCCAGCGCGGCGAGCGCCTCGCGCGCATCGCCGACATGGAACACGACGTGGTCCGAAAGGCCGGCACGGGCGATGTTCGCCCGCGCATGGTCCGATTTGTGCTGCGCCAATTCCAGCGTGTGCAGCGTGCCGCCCACCGCGCGCGCCGCATCCGCCAGCCACACGGTGGAATAGCCGTAGGACGTGCCGACCTCGACCAGCAGGCGCGGCTTCTGGGCGCGGATCAGGATATCGAGGAGCTGTGCCGTCTGCGGCCCGACCGGGAGCAGGAATTCGTCGCGCCGCAGCCGGAACTCGTCGGGCAGAAGGGTCTCCGCCAGCTTATGTTCCCGCGCGATGCGCGCCTCATAGTCCCCAAGCACTGCCGCGACCGCCGAATCCATGTCCTCTGGCTCCTGTTTCCGCGCGGGCTTTGCGTTTCCTTGATCGTGCGCGCGGACGCGTACTATAACGCGCCAGACGCTCCCATCGTCTAGCGGTTAGGACGCGGCCCTCTCAAGGCTGAAACCGGGGTTCGATTCCCCGTGGGAGCGCCAGATTGAAATCCTAGTTGGGTTTCCAGGCGTTGCGGGTGCCGACCATGTCGGCGGGGCCGCCGCCGTCTTCCTGGTCGCTGCCGTCGGGGCCGAGGACGTAGAAACCGTCCTGGAAATGCAGCGCGACGTAGCCGCGCTCGTCCGCGGTGATCGACGTCACGGGTTCGGGCGGGCTGAAGCCGCCGATCGGAGAAACCGTGAAGGCCGTCTTGTCGACCGCAACCGCGTTGGTGTCCGCGTCGGTCGCCGCGTAGACGAACGCGTCATTGGCCGCCATCGAGCATTTCGCCTTGGCGCCGCCGGTGATGCCGAGCGGTATCTGCTTGGTCTGCGTCACCTGGATGGTGTCGAAGCTGCCGTCCGTGATCGTGTCGGTCCGGGTGAAGACGGTGAGCGTGATGGGAGACTTCTTCGACGTGCGCTTGTCGAGCACGTAGATCGCGCGCGTGACCACGTCGCCCTTCTGCTTCGGCGTTCCTTCCAGCACGGCACAGACCTGTTCGAACGGCGACAGGCTCCCGCTGCCGTAGCAGCCTTCGGACTCCGGCAACGAGCCGCAGACGACGAAGTTGACGCTCGTCGCGCCGGCCGAATAGGTGGTGAAAAGACCGGCGTCGAGCGCTACCTTGTGCGCCCACGCGGCGCCGGCTCCGCCGAGCGACCAAAGACATGCGGCGGCAATGATTGCCGGTAGATTTCTCGTCTGCATTGAAGCCCCCAATTTTCACCCCGTGGATTGAACATTAGCGTTCGCCACGCTCTCTGAAAAGAGGAATGGCTTTTCCGCCGATGAATTTTGGTTGGACTCCGGAAAGCGCGCGGGCAGCAATGGCGTTCGCGGCACGTCCAAACGCATCGCTAGTCGGGGAAGTGCTCCACATGCGTCTCGGCGGTTCGGCCTATATAGAGCGCACGGCGGCCGGAAAACGAAACGATGTAGCCCGCGCAGCCGGCCGCCGCGACCTTCGCGCAAAAGCCCCTGTAGGTATAGCCGGGCACCAGTTCCTGCGCTTGCCGGATGGCAGCCCGGATGGGTGCCGCGTCGAAGGCCGGCGCAACCGCAACGTCGAGCTTGTGGGTCGGCAATTCGGCGCTGTCGCCATCGGGCAGATAGTAGGTCGCGGATGCTCGCCGGAAGTCGATGGCGTAGCCCTCGAAACCCGCCTGCATCAATGTTTGGACGATTTGCGGAAAGGTCATCGTGTCGCTCTCTGCGCCTTCGAGACAGGTTCTGGCGACGGATTTCTTTTGATCGTCCATATGCAATTCTCCATTGGCCGGCTTGATTTGCGGTCATGTAGCGCAGCCCGGTCTTCCCGAAGAGACGCTACGACTGACAACAAATTGCGCGTGATCAGCCAGCCGAGCGTGCGGCCGCCAGTTTCGTCAATTCCTGCGCCACGCGCGCGATCGCGCCGGGCCAGTCGCCATGCCTGTCCTGGCGGAAGAGGCGCATGGTCGGATACCAGGCGCTGGTGTCGCCGCTGAGCAGCCAGCGCCAGTCGGGCGAGGTGCTGAGCAGGGTCCAGACCGGCCGCCCCAGCGCGCCGGCGAGATGACAGAAGACGGTGTCGACCGAGATCGTCAAATCCGCCAGCGCGATGATCGCCGCCGCATCGTTCAGGTCGTGCGCGCCAAATCTCAACACGTTTTTCGAGGCCGGCGCGTCGCCGTCGTCCTGCTGGACGACCAGAAAGCGGATATTGGGAAGCTTGAACAGCGCCGCGATTTCGCCGTCGAGGATCGAACGGCGATGATCGTTGCGGTGGCCGGAATTGCCGCGCCAGGCGATGGCGACGGTGAGCGCATCCGTCTCGCCGAGACGCGTGCGCCATTCGGCGACGCGCGCGGGATCGGCATGGAGATAGGGCACGTTGCGCGGAATCGTTTCCAAGGTCGTGCCGAACATGCGCGGCAGGCTCGGCAAGCCGCAACTGTAATCGAAACCCGGCAGCGTATAGGTCGGGGGGACGATGCTGGCCGCGCCTTCGACGGTCGCGGCCAGCGCCGTGATCTCGTGGCGCACCGCCAGGCGAACGATCGCCCCGCGCGTCGCCAACAGCGGCACGTAGCGCAGAAACTGGATGGAATCGCCCAACCCCTGTTCGCTGTGGATCAGCAATGTCCGCCCCACGATCGGCTCGCCGGTCCACAGCGGCATCAGCGCGGCGGTGCCGAGTTTCGATTTGCGCGCCTCGTAATCCTCCCAGCCTTCCGGCATCTCGCCCAGCGCCAGGCGAACGGAGGCGAGACCGAAGCGGGCTTCGAGGTCTTCCGGACTGCAGGCCAGGGCGCCGAGATAGGCCTGGCGGGCTTCTTCCATCCGCCCGGTCGTGCGCATCAGGTCGCCCAGGAAGCGATGGGGATCGGGCGAGGCCGGCGCGGCGGCGATCGCGGCCCGTAGCTCCCGCTCGGCGCCCGCGAAATCCCCCGTCCGCGTCAGGATCACGCCGACGCCCATGCGCGCCGCGGCGGCCAGATCGGGATCGAGCCTGGCCGAGGTTTCGAACGCATGGATCGCCTGGGGAAAACGGCCGCGCAGATGCAGCACCGTGGCGAGATTGTGGTGCGCCGCGGCGAAGCCGGGATTTCCGGCAATCGTGGCGCGGTAGCTGCGCTCGGCCGCCTCCAGCCGCCCCGCATGCTGATACGCTAGCGCTTTTCGGAATTTGTCCTGCCACATCATTTTGCGATTCGGCTTGTATCGATCAGGCGGGACGCCGTGTTCTAGTTCACCGTGACCGACACCGGCGCGGAGGGGATGCCGTTGGCGACGACAACCAGCGAACTGGCGCCGGTTTCCATGCCGCTCGGCACGTCGAAATTGGTCGAGACCGGTGCGGCGCCGGTCGCCACGCCCATCGTGCTGTGATCATGCGTGCGCGCATAGAAGACGTGACCGCTCGCATTGTTGGTGATGCGCACCAGCGGATAATTGGTCTGGGTCTCATCCTCGTCGCCGAAGGAATTGGCCTGCGACAGCCCGTTGAACTGCGTGCCGGCGATCTGATAGGCGGAGCCGCGCGTCACCGCCGAGGGAAAGGCGCTGATCGTCGGCGCCCAGGCGGCCTGATAGGTTCCGGCCGGCTGGTAGATTTCGCTGCCGCCGACGAGAACCTCGCCGGTCGGCAGCACCATCAAGGCGCCGCCGGCGCCGTTGAACGGCTCGCGCGTCATCTTCTTGCCGTCGAATTCGTAGAGCGTGCCGCTGGAGCCCTCGACCAGCACGTTTCCGTCCGGCAGCAGCGA
Source organism: Alphaproteobacteria bacterium (assembly GCA_015654705.1). GTDB lineage: Bacteria > Pseudomonadota > Alphaproteobacteria > Micropepsales > Micropepsaceae > Rhizomicrobium. The sequence continues at coordinate 5,343 of JAATGL010000249.1, forward strand.
GGCGTAGGTGTCGCTCGCCTGGTCGCCATTGGGAAAGTCCGGGCCCGGCGTCCAGGTGCCCTTTTTGTGGCCCTTGCTGGGCGGCGTATAGACCGCAGTATGCGCCTTGGTCTCGCCGTCCGGCATCGCCCCCGTGGCGAAGACCGTGCCGTCCGGGCGCAGGATCCCGGGGCCGACCTCGCCGGGCGGCAGGTAACATTTTTTCTTGGGATCGTAGACGATGCAGCCGCAGCAATTCTGCGGTCCCCGAAGGTCGACGATCGTGCTGCCCGCGTCGAGCCATTTGCCCTCCTCGGGAACATAACGTTCGGATTTGGGGTGGTCCTTCACGTCATAGGTCACGATCGAGCCGTCGGGCATCAGGGTCCAGCCCTCCTCGGCGTTGAAATCGTTCTTGCCCTTGGAGGGGACCGCCGTCCAAGTCAGGGTTTTCGGATCGAGATAGGCCATGTTCTTCTTGAACTTCTCGCCGACGAGAAACGTCCCGTTCGGCAGCACCGCCGAGGGCGAGTCGCCGATAAAGCCCCAGCCCTTGGGCGGATCGAGCTTGGTCCAGGCGTTGGCGCGTGGGTCATAGACGGCGCCCTGGTTGGTGAAGGCGAACTGGTTGAAATTGTATTCGCCGCCGGTGATCACCAGCCGTCCGTCGGCGAGGACCGCCGAGGCGAAGTAGAGCGGCACATAGCCGGACGGCAGGCTCGCCATCTTGGTCCAGTTGCCGTTGACATAGCTGCCCTTGTTGTCGGGGGTCAGCCTGTACCAGTCGCTTTCGCCGTTGCCCTGGACCAGCACCGTGCCGTCGGTGAGCTGGAAGCTGATCAGCGCGCCGTCGGGCGGCTGATGTGTCAGCGACTTCATCGTCTGCGCCTGGCCCGGCACAGCGGCAAGGCATACGGCAAGCACTATGGCGAGGCGGCGGAGCATCGGCGTCCCATTCTTTCCGGCGCCCGACATTAGCATGTCCCGGCGCGCCCGCGACAGGCCGCGCCGAAATCGCAATGCGACGCCATGTCCGAGGGGCCGGACCGTCATCGAAAATTCACGCAACGTCGTCGCGACCGGACGCGTTAGCGATTGGATCGTCTGTCGGGGAAATCACATATGTCAGGACCTGCAGAAACGCCGGAGGTCCATCCCGGCTGGCTTCGCCTGAACCAGATCCTGCGCAAGAACGTCCTCACGCGCCGGCAATTGATGCCCGGCGCGGCCGCGCTGGCCGGCACCGCGGCGCTGTGGCCGTCGCTGCTGAGCGGCCAGGCCGCCCATCGGCCGGACCGGGCACGCTGGACCTCCGCCAACAAGATCAAGCACGTCGTCATCCTGTGCCAGGAGAACCGTTCCTTCGATCATTATTTCGGCTATTTCGCCGACAAGCTCGGAACCGGAAAGCACAAGGCGGAAGGATTCCGCCCGGCCGATCTCACCTATTTCGACGCTGCGGGAAAGGGCTACCATCCGCAGCATCTCACCCATTTCTGCGACGAGGATCCGGATCACAGCTGGGACGGTTCGCACACGAAATGGAATCAAGGCGCGATGGACGGATGGGTCAAGGCCGAAGGCGGCCAGACCACGGCCATCCAGTATTTCAAGGCGCCGGAGCACATCTACCATGTGCGGCTGGCGCAGGCCTTCTCCATCGCCGACCACAATTTCTGCGCCCAGATCGGGCCGACCCTGCCCAACCGGCTTTACCTGTGGAGCGGCGCCAGCGGCTGGAACTATCTGACGCCCGCGACGACCGTCGACAGCCTGCCCTACAACAATCCGTCGCTGACCGCGCCGCCGCCGATCCTCACCTGGCCGACCATGGCCGATGTGCTGGAGGATGCCGGCCTGCCGTGGAAATGCTATTCGGTCGCCGACGGTTCGGTGCCTTCGGCGATCGGCGCCTTCAATCCGTTCATCTTCTTCCAGCAGATCCTCACCAATCCCGAGAAGCTGGCCAAGGCGACCGCCGATATCGGCGAGTTCTTCACCGATCTCGCCGCGGGCACGCTGCCGGCGGTGTCCTGGATCGTCACTGAAGCGGCCGTCTCCGAACATCCGCCGGCGCCGCCCGACATGGGGCAATTGCTGGCCGCGCGCGTGGTCGATGCGCTGAAGGCGTCGAGCGCGTGGGATTCGAGCGTGCTGTTCCTGACCTATGACGAGGGCGGCGGTTTCTTCGATCATGTCCCGCCGGCTATCCTAGAGCAGGTGCCGGCCGCATTGCCGGACGGCGGCGAAGCGGTGGGGCCCGGTTTTCGCGTGCCGCTGTTCATCGTCTCGCCCTGGGCGCGGCCCGGCACGGTGTTCAAGCCGGTGGTCGATCACACCTCGATCCTGCAATTCATCGAGCGGACTTTTTCGACCAAGACCAATCCGGTGTTCCTGCCGACCATCGATCCCGACCGGCGCGGCCTATACAGCCTGGTGCATGCGTTCGATTTCACGCAGACGCCGAATACGCCCGAATTGCCCACGGCCAATCAGCTGTTTCACAAGGCCAAGCAGCAAATCCTGACGCTCAATGCCGACCATACGGTCGCGGATTGCTCGACCACCTGGCCGGACTGGCTGTTGCCGCTGCTGGGCGTTTCGTAGCGCATTGGGCCGGACGGAGCGAAGCGGCGCCGGCTTCTGCGGCGCGCTTCCGATGCGACGAGGCGCGTTGGATCAGACCAGGGTCGTCCAGGTCGAGGTGTTGTCGACATCGTCGCCGGCGTAGTTGGTGCCGGTGGTGGTGTAGGTCGTGCTGTTGCCGTCCTTAACCTTCTGATGATCGAGCGTCTCGCTTTTGCCCTTGGCGTTGGTGCTGGTCAGCACCTTGTCGGTCTCGCCTTTCGACTTCGTCTCCGTACCCGAAACCTGGGTGACCGAGCCATTGGCGTGCGTCACCTGCTCGGAGATCGAGTAGCTGCCGTCGTCGTTCAGGGTCTTGGTTTCCTCGATGGTGGACGTCTTGCCGTTCTTTCCCGTCCTGGTGATGGTCTTGCTGCCGTCGTCATTGATGGTGACGGCGCGCTCCGTCGATACGGTCGTGCCGTCGGCATAGGTGACCGTCTTGTTTATGACCTTCTGGCCGTTCACTTCCTCGAGCTGGGAGACGAAGGTGCCGTTGCCGTATTTCGAACTGGAAACGGTGCCGGTCGTGGTGCCCTGGCCCTGCCCGGCGGGAGCCGCCGCAAAGGTGTTGTTGAACATGGATAGTGCCGCAGAATTGATGGACATGATTGCCTCCTCGTCAACGAAATGGGTACGGCCTGCGATGAGCAAGCTTCAGGCCAGACAGGGACAGGCCGCGATGCGGCGCGGAACGGGCGTTTTCTTTTGAACCTGCGCGGGCGCGAGCGGCGGGCCCGGCAAAAAGTTCCGGCAAATTCGACCGCTACGTCATCCACTGCACGCGTCGCACGCGCAGATCGCTATCGCCTCGCCGCCAGGGCCAGGAAGATCGCCGGCAGGACGAGCAGGCCCGCGAGATGGAACGGCGCGTTGACGCCGAGATTCGAGAACGCCAGCCCGGCGACCAGCGGACCGGCCAGCCGCGCCAGCGCGCCGGTCGCGTTGTTGAGGCCCAGATACTGGCCCTGGTGCTCCCATTCGGCATGGCGCGAGATCAGCGCGGAGACGCTGGGCCAGGCGACCGACTGGCCGAGGGCGGAGAATCCCAGGAGCACGACGACGCTCACCCCATGCGAGAACGGCAGCAGCGTGATCGCCACCGTCGTCAGCGCCATGCCGGCGGCCAGCAGGCGCGCCTCGCCGAAGCGCCGCGACAGCCGTCCGGTCAGTACCAGCTGGCAGAACGCGGCGACGATGCCGACCACGGCAAAGGCCAGGCCCACTTCGCGCGTGCCCCAGGAAAAGCGCGCCGCGGTCCACAGCGAGAAGACAAATTCGACCCCCGTGAAGGCGGACCCCGCAAGGAACGTCACCAGCATCAGCCGGGCGATGACGGGATGGGTGAGGGCACGGCCCGCCACCGCCCAGCGCGTCGGCCGCGCGCCGGAGGCGTGGCGATGGCGCACGCGGCTTTCGCGCACGAACAGGGTGAGCCCCAGCGCGCAGAGCGCGGAGAGGACCGAGGCCACGATCAGCGGGATGCGGAATCCGGCATGGCCGGCGGACGGATTGGCCAGCAATCCGCCCAGCGCCGGCCCGACGATAAAGCCCAGATTGTAGGCCGCGCCCAGCAGCGACATGCGCCCGGCGCGCGCGCCTGGCGGCGTCACATCGGCGATATAGCCCTGCACCACCGAGCCGTTGCCGCTCGCCATCCCGCCCAACAGCCGCACCGCAAAGGCGACGGCGATGTTGGGCGCGAAGGCCAGCGCCAGATAGCACAGGCAGTTGCCACACACCGTGCTGATCAGGACGGGCTTGCGGCCGATGCGGTCCGACAGCCGGCCCCAGAAGGGCTCGCCGAAAAAGGACCCCATCGCATAGGCGGAAAAGATCAGCGCCATCTGCCAGGCCGGCGCGTGGAACGACCGCGCATAGAACGGCAGCAGCGGCACCACGATGCCGAAACCCACCAGATTGACGAAGATGACGGCCAGCAGCGTCGGCAGCGCCGCCGCTGCCGGCGCGCCGTCCTCTATCTCGGGCTTGGGGGATCGCGCGTCCATGACCGGTTTGATAGGGGCTCGTGAAACGGCGACAATGCCGCTTCGGGTCGCAGTATGCAGTATAGAGAGAAAGCCATGAGATCGATCTTTTCGATAGCGCTGGCGGCCATTTTCGCCGTCGGCGCGGCCGCTGCCGTGGAAGCTCCGCCGGCGCCGGACGCCTGGCGCCCGGTCGATCCCGACAATCTGGTGCTGATCGACACAAAATACGGCGAGACCGCGGTCGAACTGGCGCCGGCCTTCGCGCCCGCCCATGTGGCGCGGCTGCGCGCCCTGATCCGCGCCCATTTCTATGACGGGCAGTCGTTCTATCGCGTGATCGACGGCTTCGTGGCGCAGGGCGGCATCGGCGAGGGCGACGACAAGAAGCTGAAGGACTGGCCGCCGCTGAAGGCCGAATTCGACCGGCCGCTGGGCGGCGACACGGTGTTCACGCCGCTGGGCTCGCCCGACCTGTTCGCGCCGGAAGCGGGCCATGTCGACGGCTTTCCCGCCGGTCGGGACGCCAAGGAGGGCCGCGAATGGATCATCCATTGCCCCGGCACCTTCGCCTTCGCGCGCGACGACAAGCCGGACACGGCGGCGACCGAATTCTACATCGTGATCGGCGAGGCGCCGCGCCGGCTCGACCGCAACCTCACCGCCTTCGGCCGGGTGATCGACGGGCTGCAATATCTGCAGAAGCTCCAGCGTGGCGATCCCGATGTCGCGGCCGGCGTGATCGCGGATGCGGCCAGGCGCGATGCGATCCTCGGCATCCGGCTGGCCTCTGACGTGCCGCAAGCGGAGCGTCCGAAATACGAGGTCATGCGTACCGAGTCCGCCGCCTTCGCGCAGTTCAAGGCCAGCAAGACCAATCCGGCGCCCGGCTTCTATGTGCGCCAGCCGCCGCCGATCCTCGACATCTGCCTGGCGCCGGTGCCCGTCCGCAGGGTGGCGCCGGCGCCGTGAGGATCGTCGATCGCCCATCGCCCAACCACGATGCGCGGCCCGAGGGCGCGGCCGTCGATATCCTTGTCCTGCACTACACCGGCATGAAGACGGCGGAGGAGGCGCTGGCGCGGCTCTGCGATCCGGCGGCCAAGGTCAGCGCGCATTACACGATCGATCGCGACGGATGTATCTATGCGCATGTGGCGGAGGAACGGCGCGCCTGGCACGCGGGCGTCTCCTACTGGGCGGGGACGCGCGACGTGAACGCGCGATCCATCGGCATCGAACTGGTCAATCCCGGCCACGCCTTCGGCTATGTCCCCTTCACCGACGATCAGCTCGGTGCGCTGATCGAGCTGGCGCATGGCATCCTGGCCCGCCATCCGATTGCGCCGCGCCGCGTCCTCGGCCATTCCGACGTCGCGCCCGCGCGTAAGATCGATCCGGGAGAATTGTTTCCCTGGAAACGTCTGGCGGAGGCCGGCATCGGCCTGTGGTCTTATGGTGCCGCGTCCATGTTGGACGAACCGATCGAGGCGGCGCTGGCGCGCTTCGGCTATGGCATATGGCCGGACGCCGATGCGACGCGCGAAGAGGCCATCGCCGCGTTCCAGCGCCATTTCCGCCCGTCGCGCATCGATGGTATCGCCGACGATGAGACGCGCAACATCCTCGCGCGCCTGCTGGCCGCATAGTCGGCACGGCGCGGTTCAGTCGAAAGCCGGAACACCGGGATAGGTATCGAGTACGGAACCGAGTGCGGCCTTGAGCGGCCCGAGCCATGGCTCGTAATGCCGCCATTGCCCGAGCGCATCCTGATAGATCGGGCTGCGGACCTGCTCGGAGCTGGCAGTCGTGACGACACGGTCGGTCTCGTGGAACCGGAGACAGGCCGGTTCGAACGGCAGGCCGAGATAATCGAGCAGGCGCCGGATTTCGGCTTCGGGGTCCGCGACCAGGCTTTCGTAGAAGACGCGATGCACCTTGCCCGGCAGCACGCGGTCAAAATGCGCCGTCAACTCGACGTAGTCGCGATAAAGCCGCCCGATATCCGCCAGGCGGTAGGCGTGGTTCTGTCCCCGCGGGAAAATCTGCGTGAAGTTCGAGAAGCCGCAGGCCAGCGGATGGCGGCGCATGTCCACGATCTTCGCATGGGGCAGGATCAGCCGGATCATGCCGATATGCATGAAGTTCGTGCCCATCTTGTCCGTGAAGAACGCACGGTCCCGTTTTCTGTGGACGCGCGCGCTATCAAGATAGTGCTCGCCCAGCCGCTTCAAATCCGCCGTGTCGAGCGTCTCCAGGATTCGGGGATAGTCGGCGCCGGATGCGGTTTCGGTCTTGAGGGCCGTTGCCAGCGCCGCCAGGTCGGGAAGCTCCCGGGTTCCTTCGATCTGCGAATGGCTGGCGAGAATCTGTTCGATCAATGTCGAGCCCGCGCGCGCCATGCCGACGATGAAGATGGGATCCGTGCTGCCGCATCCCAAAGCGGCGCGCGCATCAAAGAATTCCGCGGTGAAGAGAGCCTTGCAGCGTGCGACATGGGCCGTCAGCACCTCCGGATCGTGCTTGAGGCCGAGACGGTGGATGGCGTTGCCCTTGGCGTAATGGGCGAAGGATGTCTCGTAGAGCGCCTGATCGGCGTAAGCCTTGCCGAGTGCGAAATGCATCCCGGTGCGGTCCTCGGCCGCCAAATCGGCGCGGGCAAGCTGCGCTTCCATCCGCGCGATCTCGTCGTCGCCGAAGCGGAAGGTCTTCAGATCGGCGAGGCTCCAATAGGCGCCGCCATAGGCGGGGTTGATCTCGACGGCTTTGCGGTAGGCCGCGATGCATTCCTCCCGCAGGCCCAGCGCCCTCAGCGCGTGGCCGTAGCGCGTCCAGAAGTCCCGCCGGCCGGGATAATCCAGGGTCAGTTCGCGCCATGACGCCGCCGACGTGACGTAATCTTCCACCGCGTCGAGCGCCATGGCGTTCAGTGCGCGGAACGGCGGATTTCGCGGCTCCTGCGTCAGCAGCTTTTCGGCCTGCGCCAGCGCCGCTTCCGGCCTGTTCACCTGGAGCAGCGCGTTGGCATAGCTGAATCGGCCGGCGGTGAAATCGGGCGCCAGCTCCACGCATTGCGCCAGCAGGATTTCCGCGTTTTCATTGCGGCCCTGCCGCGTGGCGGCTTCGGCCAGGAGATGCAGGGCGCCTGCGTCGCGCGGATGATCCCGCAGGAATTCGCGCAGCATCTTGGCGGCGAGCCCGACCCGGCTGCCGTCCAGAAGGGCTGCGGCCTCACGCAGGCGCGGATGGCGCAGCGACTGGCCGGGCTGCAGGGCCTGCGCCGCGCGGTCGAAATCATCGCCGGCCGCGCGGGCCGCGGCGTCGGCGGGCGGCGAAGCGACGTGCCGGCTCAACGCAACTCCTCGGGCACGGACGGATAGTCGGTCAACACCGAACCGAGGCTTCTGATCAGTGGGCCGAGCCAGGGCTCGTAATGCCGCCAGTGATCGACGGCGGTGCCGGATATGGGTTTGCGCACCTGTTCGGAACTCGGGGTCAGGACGGTCCGTTCCGTCTCGTAAAAGCGAAGGCAGCGCTCCTCGAACGGCAGGCCGAGATAGGCGAGCAGCCGCCGGACTTCGCTTTCCGGATCGGCGACCAGATCCTCGTAGATCACGCGGTGGATCCGTCCCGGCAGCACCGAATCGAAATGCGCCATCAGCTCGACATAGTCGCGATAGACGCGGCCGAGTTCGCTCAGGCGAAGATTGGTCTTGTTGAAATACTGCTTGAATATCGACAGGCAGCAGGCCGCGGGATGGCGGCGCACGTCGATGATCCTGGCGTTCGGCAGGATCAGGTGGATCAGGCCGACCTCCCAGAAATTGGCCGGCTTCTTGTCGATGAAGAACGGCCTGCCGAGCTTTCGGTACACGCGCGTGCTCTGCAGATAATCCTCCCCCAATGCCGCAAAGGCGGCCGGCTCCAGCCTCGCCAGGACCTTGGGATAACCGGTCCCGTCGACGGCGTACTCGTGTTCCTTGAGCTGCTTGGCGAGCGCTGTGATCTGGGGAAGTTCCGCCGTCCCCTCGATCGCCGAATGGCTGGAGAGAATCTGCTCGACCAGGGTCGAACCGGAACGCGGCCGGCCCAGCACGAAGATGGGATCCGGCGCCTTGCAGCCCACGCCGCTGCGGCTGCGCAGGAATTCCTGTGTGAACAGTGCTTTGCTGCTGGCGACGCGCGCCGTCATGGTGTCCGCATCGTAGTCGACGCGAAGCCGCATCGCCGCCTTGGCCTTGGCGTATTGCTCGAACGAGCGATCATAGGCGCGCAAGTCTTCAAAGGCCTTGCCCAGGGCGAACTGCAAGGTGATGCGGTCATCGGCCGCGATGTCGGTGCGCTTCAGCTGTTCCTGCATCTGGGCGATATCGGCATCGCCGAAGCGGACGGTCTTCATGTTGGCCAGGCTCCAATAGGCCTGGCCGAAAGACGGGCGGCATTCGATCGCCTTGCGATAGGCGGCGATGCTGCGGTCCTGGGCGCCGACCGCGCGCAGCGCGTGGCCGTAGCCGATCCAGGATTCGGCGCGGCCGGGATTTTCGGCCGCCAGTTGCTCGCTGATGGCCAGCGACTTCTCGTTCTCGCCGATGGCTTCGAGGATGTTGGCCTTCAGCTGCCTGAACAGTGGATTGCCGCTGTCCTGCTGCAGCAGGCGGTCAAGCTGGTCCAGCGCGGCTTCGAATTTGTTGAGCTTGAAAAGCAGGTTCGCATAGTTGAAGCGGGCAGCGGCGAAATCGGGCGCAAGCTCCAGGCAGCGCGCCGCCAGCGATGCTGCCTCCGCGCGACGGCCGAGGCGGGCCGCAAGCTGTGCCATGAGGCTGATCGCATCGGCGTCGCCCGCGTGCCTGGCGAGATGTTCGTGCAGCTCCTTCTCCGCACGCTCGAGGCGATTGCCGCGCAGATGCGTTTCGATCTGCTGCAGGCGCCGGTTGCGGATGGGCCGCTGCGCGCCGAGCCGGGCATCGGCGAGCGCAAAAGAATCCGGCGCCGCCGCTTCGACATCTGCGGGCGCATGGGACGGTCGCGGCTGGATGTGCTGGTTCATCGGAAGTCTCGTCCCATGCCGCGCAAAATCGCCAGGGCCGCGGTAATTAGGACGAAATCGGCGGGCCTGCAAAGCCCGAAGGGAAACGGCGGCGCTGATAACCGCGCCGCCATTTTCATCAGGTCGGAATCGGAAACGAAAAGGGCGGCCAGCGGCCGCCCTTTCCTTAAACTCTGAACCCGCCATACAGGCGTTCCAGTCATAGCTACGACACTTATTTCGTCGTCGCCGTGCCCTTGATCGTGAACAGGTGATCCAGGCCGGAACCGACGCAGGTGCTTTCCAAGGTCCAGGTCGGGCACACGCCGAAACCGCCGCCCGGATTCTGCCACTGGGCCGGATTGCCGTTCTGCAGGGTGGTCGTGTCTTCCCAGTACCACTGGCCGTTCGGGTTGAAGTCCATGTTGACCTGAACGGAAAGCCAGTACGTACCCTTTTTGAGGACCTTGGCCTTCGGGATCTTGATAACGAAAGAACCTGCTCCGTTGTCCTTGCCCTTGAGGTTCAGGTACGAGCCGATCGGGTCGCCGCTGGGCTTGCCCTTCTTGTTCTTGTAGATGAAGACGTTCTCGGAATCAGCCGGCCCCGAGATGCTATACTGGCCCGTCACGTCGACTTCCTTGATTTTCCAGGTGGCGCCCTTCGGAATCACGAAGTCGTCCGCCGCCTGGTCGTCGTAGACGTCGAAGGACGTTTCAAAGTTCTGCGAGGACGCGGCACTGCCCGAATCGTCGCTGTTCTGGTCCCAGAGCACGGTCGTTTTGCGATCCGTGGGGCTATGGGCGAACTTCGCGGCCTTGGCGCCCGAGATCGCCATTTTGGGATGTTGCGGAGCCGCAGAGGCGATTCCACCGACAGACATTGCAAGCATCGCTGCGGTGGCCAAAAGTACAGTCTTCTTCATGAAACTCCCCTAGGTTCGAGACAGGAACGATCCCTGTCCATGGCGTGGAACGCTACCCGCCGATTTATGGCTGCGCAAGCAAGAATTCAGAAAGAAATGTCTTGCTCGCACGCGATCGCTGGTCCCGCCGCGAAGTTCTTGCCGATGCCGGTCGTGCAGCGCGCACAGATCGCCTTATCTTGTGCTTTGCGGCGTTGAACGCACAAGACGAAGTGACACTGGGAGGGAGCAGACAACACGCTCCACCGCCAGAAATTCTTCGGCGATGCACGTCCGGTTGTTGACAGCGAACGTCAGCCGAAATGCGGCGTCACGTCGCGCACCGATGGCATTAGCGAGATCGCAGGTACGGGCTTTGCCACGTCCGCGATGAATCCGTTTCTTGTTGATCGAAGAAATAAAGTCTCCGGCGGCCTGACGTCGAGCGGATGCGGCGTCGGTCGCCGCGTCGAAATTGCTTATAAAAAAAAAGCGGCGATCCCGTTCGAGATCGCCGCAGATTCCCTTGGCGGTTTGCGGCAGCCCGCCGCTTGTCCTATGCTGAGCGCGCGTCAGATGGCCGGATGGCCGCGAGGCTTCGCGCGAGCGAAGCGTCGAGGAAAGTCCGGGCTCCACGAAGGACACGGTGCCGGATAACGTCCGGCGGGGGCGACCCCAGGGACAGCGCCACAGAAATGACACCGCCCAAGACCCTAAAGGTCCGGCAAGGTTGAAATGGTGCGGTAAGAGCGCACCGCGCGTCCGGCAACGGAAGCGGCATGGCAAGCCCCACCGGGAGCAAGACCAAATAGGGAAGGCAGGTGATCGGTCTTTCGGATCGCCGTCCGGGTAGGTCGCGCGAGGTGTGTGGCGACACACATCCCAGAGGAATGGCCATCTATCCGCGAAGACTTGCAAAAGTCGAGCGGTGGACAGAACCCGGCTTACAGGCCATCTGACGCAAATTTTCCGTGAGGACGATCCTCTCCGTTTATAATCCCGCCTTCTTCGCGATGACCTGCGAGACCGATGACCAGTCCTTGTCGGCCAGTCCCGCCGCCATCGCTTCGTCGAAATGGCCGTACACCAGGTCGCCGAGCGGCAGCGGCACCTGCAGCTCCGTGGCGGCGGCGAGCGCCAGGCCGACATCCTTGCGTCCCAGGGCGAGGGCGAAACCGGCCGGTTCGAATGTCTCCCGCACGATGGCGCTGCCATAGCCCTGATAGACCGGGCCGGCGAACAGCGAATGCGACAGCACGTCGTGGAACAGCGCCGCGTCGACGCCGCCTTTGCGCAGCAGCGCGAAAGCCTCGCCCATCGCCTCGATGGCCGAGGCGATCAGGAAATTGCCGGCGATCTTGAACAGATTGGCCTGCTCCGGCCGCTCGCCGGCGATCACGACGCGCCTGGCGATGACATCGAACACGGGCTTCAGTGCTTCGATATGCCCGGCCGCGCCGCCGGCCACCAGGATCAGTTCGCCCTTCGCCGCCGCGTCGGGCCGGCCGAAGACATTGGCGGAGACATAGCCGAGGCCGCGGTCTTCATGTGCGGCGCCGAGCCGTCGCGCGAAATCGACCGAGATCGTCGCCAGATTGGCATGCACCAGCCCCTTGGCCGCGTGATCGAGCAGCGCGCCGTTCAGGCCCACCGCGCGCATGGCGTCGTCGCTCGCCAGAATCGAGAACAGGACTTCACCCTGCAGTGTGTCCTGCACGTGCTTCGCGGCAATGGCGCCCTTGGTGGCCAGCGCCGCGACCGGCTCCGGCGAGCGGTTCCAGACCGTCACCGTATGGCCGGCGCGCAGGATGTTTTCCGCGATGCCGGCGCCCATCTTGCCCAGTCCGATGAATCCGACCCGCATGCGAGGCTCCTTTGGCTGATGGGGAAACACGGCAGGTGACGGCCGTCGCGCGATCATGCGACGCCGAAGCGGTCGGAAAAAGGGGATTGTCAGGACGTCCGGAACGCCGCTCTCAATAGAAGAACTGCTGCAGCTGGTTGAAGCCGGCGCTGCCGCCATAGGCCCAGCCCATGCGCTTGCCGGGATTGATCGCCGGCGCTGGCTCGCCGATGGCGAATTTGAAGCCGGTGATCGCCTCGATGAACTTGCCGCGCTCGTTATAAACCACGATGGCGCTGCCCTGGCTGCCGTCGCAGTAATAGGTCTCGGTGACGAGGAACAGCTTGTTGACGGGGTCCGCCGCGATGTTCGAACCGCTGTTGAGCTGGCTCGTCGGGCCCGTGCAGGGAAGCTGCACGGCGGTGATCCCTCTTTGCTTCGCGAGGTCGTAGAACTCGACCTGCGCATTGAGCTCGGTCGTCGTGGCCGCGATGCCGGTGTTGGGATCGACGGCCAGTCCGTTGACGCCGCCGGCGTGATACACCCCGTTGTTGTAGCCGTCGAACTGCGTGGTCTGGCCGCTGCTGAGGTCGATCAGCACGTTGATCGGCGGCCGTCCATGAACGGCGCCGGAATCGGGCGACAGCGCGATCACCGCCTCATTGGCCGCGGTGTATTGCCCAAGATGGGGACCGTCATTGAGGCCGAAGAGGTCGGGATCGAGGGGGATCACGTTGCTGAACGTGTTGGCCGCCACATCGGTGACGAGCAGGTCGGGCTTGTCCTGGTTCTTCAGCTCGATGACGAAGGCCACGCTGGTCGAGGTCGTCTGGTTTTCCGCTGCCTGAATGACATCGACATCCTTGATCGGCGGCGTCCAGGCTCCGGTGAATTTTCCCGCCGTCACCGGGTTCATCACCTCATAGGTGCGCCGTGCGTAAATCTGGCCCTTCGGCGTGATGTAATGCGTCACCAGCGCGACGTCGCCCGCGAAAATGCCGTCGCCATTGTAGTCGTTGCGGGTGCCGCGGTCCCTGGCGAAGGATTTGGTGATCTTTCCGCTATTCTGGTCGAAGGTCTCGACGGAGACGAGGAAGGCGCCGCCGCCCGCGTCCTGCGCGCTGGTCAGGACGCCGTCGTCGCCGTTCTGGTTGATGTCGAAGCCGAAGATCTGGCCGCCATCCTTCGTGTTCAGGACATTGCCCAGGCCGACCGGATGCGGCGCGGCCGTCCCGTTTGCGTGGGGCCCGGCCTGGCCCGGCCGGCCAAACGTCAGGAGCAGGGCGGTCGCGGCCAGCGCGATGCTGCGGCGTCGGTAAATTTTGGTGGTCATCAAATCCTCCCGGCCTCTTTCAGGGTGGCGCAATGGCCACCACCGGATGACGTTTTGCGGCGCCGATTTATTCCGGCCGGACGCCCGGGCAAAGATCGGCACCTGATCTCTTTCGCGCACACTCTACCAGCGGTCGCGCGGCGGCGCGCTTGCCAAGCCGGATGATTCGCGCCGCCAGAACAGAATTGGAACAAAATCTCCCTTAACCTTAAGCTTTTATTTACAGGTATTGCTTTATTCCTTCTGTATTCTCTGTTTGTTCTATGAAATACCAGCGATAGACTCCGAGTTCCAAGATGTAGTTCCCAAGTCTCTCTATTCACAAGGCTTTTTCGATTGACGCGCCGTCAAATTGCGCCCATCTTATCCCATAGCATCCCATAGTCCCCCGAAACGGGTTTCAGCCCCTGGCCGTCCAGCGGGCCCCACGGCGGCAGCGGGACGCAGAGGCGGGGATTCCGCGCATGGTCGCGCCGTTCATCTCAACGATGACGGGAACACTCGACGCCAAGGGCCGGGTTTGCATCCCCGCGTCCTTTCGCGACGTGCTGACGGCGCAGAACACCACCGGCGTCTATATCTGCCCGTCCTTCGCCGAGGCCGCGCTGGAAGGCTTCGGCGAGGAGGTGCTGCAGGATTTCCACCAGCGCCAGGCGGCGCTCGATCCCTTCTTCACGCCGGAATATGACGACAAGGTTTTCGCCGTCCTGTCGATGTCGCAGCTTCTGCCGCGCGACGAGAACGGCCGCGTCCGCCTCACCGACGAGATGATCGCCCATGCCGGACTGAAGGACCGCGTCACTTTCGTCGGCATGGGCCGCAAGTTTCAGATCTGGGACAGCGAGCGCTTCGCCCCGGTGCAGGCGGAGCGGCTGAAGCGCGCGCTGGCCGCGCGCAATGCGGGGAGCGCCGGCCTGTGAGCGCCCACATCCCCGTCATGCTGGCCGAAGTCCTCGAAGCGCTCGCCCCGCGCGACGGCGCCCATTACATCGATGGCACCTTCGGCGGCGGCGGCTATGCGCGCGCCATCCTGGAGGCCGCCGATTGCCGCGTGCTGGGCATCGACCGCGATCCCGACGCGATCGCGCGCGGCCAGGCGCTGGTCGAGCATTTCCAGGGCCGGCTGACCCTGGTGCAGGGCGAATTCTCCCGCATGGACGAACTGGCGGGCCGGCCGAGCGACGGCGTCGTGCTCGACCTCGGCGTCTCGTCCTTCCAGTTCGACGAGGCCGAACGCGGCTTCTCCTTCCGTGCCGACGGACCGCTCGACATGCGCATGGCGAAGGACGGCGAGAGCGCCGCCGATGTCGTCAACAATGCCGACGAGAAGACGCTGGCCGGCATCATCTTCCGCTATGGCGAGGAGCGTCACGCCCGCGCCATCGCGCGCGCCATCCTGGCGGCGCGTCCGCTCACCCGCACC
The DNA here is from genome assembly GCA_015654705.1 of Alphaproteobacteria bacterium. Classification (GTDB taxonomy): domain Bacteria; phylum Pseudomonadota; class Alphaproteobacteria; order Micropepsales; family Micropepsaceae; genus Rhizomicrobium. Next base: position 20,464 of record JAATGL010000249.1, read on the forward strand.
GCGGAACTCGCCGAGATCGTGGCGCGCGCGCAGGGCCCTGCCGCGGCGCGCTTCGCGATCCATCCGGCGACGCGCACCTTCCAGGCGCTGCGCATCCATGTGAACGACGAGCTGGGCGAGCTTGAGCGCGGCCTGGAGGCGGCGACCGACATTCTGGCGGACCATGGACGGCTCGCCGTCGTCTCGTTCCATTCGCTGGAAGACCGCATCGTCAAGCGCTTCCTCAGCGAACGCAGCTCCGCCGCGCCGCGCGCCTCGCGCCATGCGCCGGACGCACGGCGCGCGCCGCCGCCGCTCTATCGCCTTCTCACCTCGCGGCCGCGCATGCCGGGCGCTGCCGAGATCGACCGCAACCCGCGCGCCCGCTCGGCGCATCTGCGCGCGGCCGAGCGGCTTCGTCCGGCGGCCTAGGAGACCCAGCATGATCCGTGTCCTCAACTTCCTCTGCGTGGCGCTGATTGGGCTTTCGATCCTGGCGCTCTATCACGTGTCGGAGCGCACCCGCGTGGCGCGCGTCGAGCTCAAACAGGTCAGCCGCCAGATCGACGGCGAGCACGCCGCGATCAGCGTCCTCGAAACCGAATGGGAGCATGTCGCCAGCCCCGAGCGCATCGCGACGCTGGCGCAGAGCAAGCTCGGCCTCGACAACACCTCGACAGTGCAGCTTTCGTCGCTCGAATTGCTGCCGCGCCGCGGCGAGGACGCGCCGCTCGCCAATACGCCCGTCAGGCGCGCCAGCGCCGATGCGCCGGCCGCTCCGCTTCAGCAGATCGCCGCGCGCAGCGGAACCGAATGACATGAAGCAGGCCGCCACCCTCCTGCAGAGGCGCATCATCGTCGGCGCGGTCCTGTGCGTGGCGGCGTTCGCGCTGGTGGTGGTGCGGCTGGTCGACGTGACCCTGTTCCGCGACAGCGCCCAGGCGACGGTGCGCGGCGTCTTCGCGTTCGCCCGCGCCGACCTGGTCGACCGCAACGGCGAGCTGCTGGCGCGCGACCTGCCGGTCGAGGATCTCTATGCCCGTCCGCACGCGTTCTGGGATCCGCAGCAGGCGGCGCGCGATCTGGCGGCGGCGACCGGCACCGATGCCCACCGCCTGGCGCAGATGTTCGCCGGCAAGCATCCCTACATGGTGGTGGCCCGCCAGCTCACGCCGGACGCGCAGGACAGGGTGATGCATCTGGGCCTGCCGGGCCTCGATTTCCAGCAGAGCGCCAAGCGCTACTATCCCGACGGCCGCACCACGGCGCAGGTGCTGGGCGTCACCAGCCCCGACGGCGAGGGCGTCTCGGGCCTCGAACTGGGCCTCGATCCCAGGCTGCGCGGCGGCCGGCCGGGCGACACGGTGCAGCTTTCGCTCGACATGCGCGTGCAATACATCCTGGCCCACGAGGTCGAGGCGAGCCGCGCGGAATTCGGCGCCCGTGCCGCCGGCGGCCTGGTCCTCGACGTGCGCAGCGGCGAAGTGCTGGCGCTGGTCTCGCTGCCCGATTTCGATCCCAACATGCGCGTCTTCGCCGACGGCGACACCGCGCATGACGTGATCGGGCAGGACGTCTACGAGCTCGGCTCGGTGTTCAAGATCTTCTCCTTCACGCTGGCGATGCAGGATCACACCATCCGGCCCGACGAGATCTTCCCCGCCGGCAACGGCTACCGCATCGGCCGGTTCACCATCCACGAGGCCGAGCACATGCCGGCGACGCTGGCGGCGCGCGACGCGCTGGCGCTCTCGTCCAACATCGTCACGGCCCAGATCGCGCTGCGCTCAGGCGCCGACCGCCAGCGCGAATTCCTGACCCGCATGGGATTGCTCTCCGCCCTCCACACCGAACTGCCAGAGGCGCGCCGGCCGCTCTTTCCCGCCCACTGGGGCCAGATCGAGACCGCGACCATCGGCTTCGGCCACGGCATTTCGGTCAGCCCGCTGTCCTTTGCCGCCGCCGCCGCGTCGGTGGTCAATGGCGGGCGGCGCATCGTGCCGACCTTCCTGAAGCATCCCGGGGACGCGCGCGGCGAACAGGTGATCGCGCCCGAAACCAGCCTGGCGATGCGCCAATTGCTGCGCTATGTCGTGACCAACGGCACCGGCAAGAAGGCCGATGTGCCGGGCTACGATGTCGGCGGCAAGACCGGCTCGGCGCAGAAGCCGGGCCCGCACGGCTATCAGCACAAGCTGGTGACCTCGTTCTGCGCCGTCTTCCCGATCGACGATCCGCGCTATCTGGTCTTCGTGCTGCTGGACGAGCCGCACGGCACCAAGGCGACCTTCGGCTTCGCGCTGGCCGGCTATACCGCGGCGCCGCTGGCCGGACGGGTGATCGCGCGCATCGCGCCGCTTTTGGGCGTGCCGCCGCGTCCGCCGGTCGTCGTTGCGCGGAGCAACACATAATGGCACCACAATCCGGGTCGATGGTGGCCGCGCTAAAGGTGGGCAAGAACGCCATGAAGGCGTCGAAGGACTTCACCGGGCTCGCCAGCGACAGCCGCGCAGTCAGGCCCGGCTATCTGTTCGCGGCCCTGCCCGGCACGCGCGCCGACGGCGCCGACTTCATCGCGGATGCGGTCGGCCGCGGCGCGGTCGCCGTGCTCGGCCGTCCGGAGCTGGGCGCGCGGGTTAAGGCGCTGGGCGCGCGTTTCATCGCGGCGGAAAATCCGCGCCTTGCCCTGGCGCGTGAGGCCGCGGCGTTTTTCGCCGCCCAGCCGAAGACGGTGGCCGCCGTCACCGGCACCAACGGCAAGACGTCCGTCGCCGTGTTCCTGCGCCAGATCTGGCGCGCGCTGGGCAAGCCGGCCGCGAGCCTCGGCACCATCGGCCTAGTAACGCCGAACGGCGAGGTGCCGCTCCGCCAGACCACGCCCGATCCGATCGAGCTTCACCGCCTGCTGGCGCAGTTGAAGCAGGACGGCATCGACCATCTGGCGCTGGAGGCGTCGAGCCACGGCCTGGACCAGTACCGTCTCGACGGCGTCGCCATCGCCGCCGCGGCCTTCACCAACATCACCCGCGACCACATGGATTACCATGCCGGGTTCGAGGCGTATCTGGACGCCAAGCGGCGCCTGTTCGCCGAGGTCGTGCGCGATGGCGGCGCGGCGGTGATCAATGCCGACGCGGCGCATGCGGACCGTTTCCTGGAGGTGGCGGCGCGGCGCGGCCTGCGCGTCCTGACCGTCGGCGAACATGGCGAGACGCTGAGGCTGGCGTCGCTGACGCCGCAGGGCGCGGGACAGCGGCTTGCTGTGGTATACGACGGCAGGACCCATGCGATTGCTCTGCCGCTGGCCGGCCGCTTCCAGGCGTCGAACGCGCTGGTCGCGGCGGCGCTCGCGATCGGACTGGGCGAAGAGCCGGCGCGGGTGTTCGCGGCGCTCGAAACGCTCGAGGGCGCATCGGGCCGTTTGGAGCATGTGGCGACCGCGGCCAGCGGCGCGCCGGTCTATGTCGATTACGCGCACACGCCCGACGCGCTCGAAACCGTGCTGGTTGCGCTGCGCCCGCATGCCGAAGGCCGGCTGCATGTCGTGTTCGGCTGCGGCGGCGACCGCGACCGCGGCAAGCGGCCGCTGATGGGCGCGGCCGCGGCCGAATTTGCCGACCGCGTGATCGTCACCGACGACAATCCGCGCAGCGAGGATGCGGCCCAGATCCGCCGGGGTATCCTCGCCGCCTGTCCGGGCGCGACCGAGATCGGCCACCGCGCCGAAGCGATCCGGGCCGCCATCGCGGCGCTGCAGACAGGCGACGTGCTGGTCATCGCCGGCAAGGGCCACGAGACCGGCCAGATCGTGGGCGGCGAAACGCGGCCCTTCTCGGACCGGGACGAAGCAATCGAAGCCGCTGTGGCGCTGGGCGGGTGTGCCGCATGAGCGCCTTGTGGACCAGCGCCGAAGCCGAAAGCGCCACGCTGGGGCAGGCCACGCAGGGCTTTTCGGCCGGCGGCCTCTCCATCGACACCCGCACGCTGAAGCCCGGCGATCTCTTCGTCGCGCTGAAGGGCGAGCATCGCGACGGCCATGACTTCATCGCCGCCGCCTTCGCGGCCGCTGCCGGCGCCGCGCTGGTGACGCATCGGCCGCAGGCCGTGAACGACAACCATCCGCTTCTCGTCGTCGCCGATACGCAGCGCGGACTGGAGGACCTGGCCCGCGCCGCGCGCGCCCGCAGCGATGCGAGGATCGTCGCGGTGACCGGCAGCGCCGGCAAGACCACGACCAAGGAGATGCTGCGCCTGGCGCTGGGCGCGCTGGGGCCGACGCATGCGTCCGCTGCATCCTACAACAATCACTGGGGCGTGCCGCTGAGCCTGGCCGCGCTGCCGCGCGAGGCGCGCTACGCCGTCTTCGAGATCGGCATGAACCGGCCGGGCGAAATCCGGGCGCTGGTCGGCTTCGTGCGTCCGCATGTGGCTCTGGTCACCACCATCGCGCCGGCGCATCTGGAATTCTTCGGCAGCTGCGAGGCCATCGCCGACGCAAAGTCCGAAATCTTCGAAGGTCTGGCACCCGGCGGCACAGCGCTGATCCCCGCCGACAGTCCCTATGCCGAACGTCTCGCGGCGCGGGCCAGACAGTCCCATGTCGCGCGCGTGCTGCGCTTCGGCGAGACGGCGGGCAGCGATGCAAGGCTGCTGCAATACGAAGAGGCGGAGGGCGGCGCGCATATCAAGGCCGACATTCTGGGTCTGCCGGTCGATTTCGCGATGGCCGCGCCGGGCCGTCACATCGCGGCCAATGCGGTAGGGGCGCTGCTGGCGGTCTCGGTGCTGGACGGCGACGTGCTCAACGCGGCCGCCGCGCTGAAGGGCTTTGCGGCGCTCAAGGGCCGCGGCGCCCGTTTCGCGGCCGGCGGCATCGCGGTCATCGACGAAAGCTACAACGCCAACCCGGCCTCGATGGCGGCGGCGCTGGCGCTGCTGGGCGCGGCCGAGGGCCGGCGCATCGCGGTGCTGGGCGACATGCTGGAGCTGGGCGACGATGCGGCGGCGCATCACGCCGCACTGGCGGCGCCCATCGAAGCGGCGCGCGCCGATCTGGTCTTCCTCTGCGGGGCGCAGATGCAGGCGCTGTGGGATCAACTGCCCATGTCGCGGCGCGGCGCCTATGCGCCCACCTCGGCCGAACTTGTGGCGCCGCTGCTTTCGGCGCTGCGGGACGGCGATGTCGTGCTGGTCAAGGGCTCTAACGGCACGCGCCTGTCGGTCGTCATCGACGCGCTCAAAGCGCGCCAAGCGGCGTAGGGGCGCGGATGTTCCAGTTCCTCTCCCTCCTGCATCACGCCGATCAGTTCGCGCTGTTCCGCCTGTTCAAATATCTCTCCTTCCGCTCCGGCGGCGCGGTGCTGACGGCGCTGCTGGTCGCCTTCGTGATCGGCCCGGCGCTGATCCGCTGGCTGAAGCAGAAGCAGGGCAAGGGCCAGCCGATCCGCAGCGACGGGCCGCAACGCCACATCGTCGAGAAACAGGGCACACCCACCATGGGCGGGCTGCTGATCCTCATTCCGGCGGTGGTCGCGACGCTGCTGTGGGCTGATCTCTCCAACGCCTATGTCTGGATCGTGTTGCTGGTCACGGTGAGCTACGGGCTGCTGGGCTTCGCCGACGATTACCGCAAGGTCAGCAAGCGGTCCTCCGACGGGGTCAGCGGAAGGCTGCGCCTGGTCGCCGAGTTCGCCATCGCCTTCATCGCGACCTGGCTGCTGATGCGGCTGGAGACGCCCGACCTGAAAGGCATGCTGGCGGTGCCGTTCCTCAAATCGGCGCTGATCCCGTTCGGGATTTTCTTTATTCTGGTCGGCGGCGTAGTGATCGCCGGCGCCGCCAATGCGGTCAATTTCACCGACGGGCTGGACGGGCTCGCCATCGTGCCGGTGATGATCGCGGCATCGACCTTCGTGCTGATCGCCTATCTGGTCGGCAATGTGCGATTCGCCGATTACCTGCAGCTCCATTACGTCGCCGGCACCGGCGAGCTGACCGTGTTCCTGGCGGCGCTGGTCGGCGCCGGGCTCGGGTTCCTCTGGTACAACGCGCCGCCGGCGATGGTGTTCATGGGCGACACCGGCTCGCTGCCTCTGGGCGGCGCGCTGGGCGCGGTCGCGGTCGCGGTCAAGCACGAGATCGTGCTGGCGATCGTCGGCGGCCTCTTCGTACTCGAGACCGTGTCGGTGATCGTGCAGGTGGTGTCGTTCAAGCTGACCGGCAAGCGCGTCTTCCGCATGGCGCCGATCCACCATCATTTCGAGCAATTGGGCTGGCAGGAGCCGACCATCGTCATCCGCTTCTGGATCGTCGCCGTGGTGCTGGCGCTGATCGGCCTTTCGACGTTGAAACTCAGATGATCCAGGCCCGCTCCTTCGCCCATCAGGACGTCGGCGTCTTCGGACTGGCGCGCTCCGGCGTTGCCTCGGTGCGCGCGCTGAAGGCCGGCGGCGCGCGCATCCATGCCTGGGACGATCGCGACGAGGCGCGTGCGAAGGCCGAAGCGGAAGGCGCCACGGTGGCGACATGGCGCGACTGGCCGTGGGAGAAGCTGAAGGCGCTGATCCTGAGCCCCGGCGTGCCGCTGACCCATCCGGCGCCGCACGACATCGTTCTGCGCGCGCAGGCGGCCAAAACACCGATCATCGGCGACGTCGAACTGTTCGCGCGCGAAATCCGCCCCGATGCCGCCGGTCCCGGCCGCGCCCCGGTGATCGCGATCACCGGCACCAACGGCAAATCGACCACGACGGCGCTGGTCGGCCATATCCTCAATTCCTGCGGCTTCGCGGCGGAAATCGGCGGCAATATCGGCCGCGCCGTGCTGGAGCTTTCGCCGCCGGGACCGAAGACGGTCTATGTGCTGGAAATCTCGTCCTATCAGATCGACCTGTCGCCGGGCCTGGCGCCCGACGTCGCCGTGCTTTCCAACATCACGCCGGACCATATCGACCGCCACGGGTCGCTTCAGGCCTATGCGGCGGTGAAGGCGCGGCTGCTGCGGCAGGGCGGCATCGCGGTGATCGGCGTCGACGACGCGCAGACCGCGGCGATCTTCACTGGGCTCTCCTCGGCGGGGGGCCAAGCCATTCCGGTGTCGGTCGGCAAGGTGCTGGGGCGCGGCGTCTTCGTGCTGGACGGGGTGCTCTACGACGCGCTGGGCGGGCGCGCCAACCGGATCGCCGATCTCACCGCCGCCGCGCATCTGCCGGGCAGCCACAACTGGCAGAACGCCGCGCTCGCCTATGCCGCGACCCGCAGCTATGCGCGCGATACGCGCGCCGTCGCTTCGGCCATCGCCGATTTCCCCGGCCTCGCGCACCGCATCGAGGAGGTCGGCCGCATCGGCCGCGTGCGCTTCGTCAACGATTCCAAGGCGACCAATGCCGACGCCGCCGAGCGCGCCCTGCTATGCTTCCCCGACATCTACTGGATCGCCGGCGGGCGCGCCAAGGAGGGCGGCATCGAAAGCCTCGCCCGCCTTTTCCCGCGTATTCGCAAAGCCTACCTGATCGGCGAGGCGGCGAACGCGTTCGCGGCGACGCTGGAAGGCAAGGTGCCGTTCGCGATCGCCGGCACGCTGGCGAACGCGGTCGCGTTTGCCGCTGCCGATGCGGCGCGTGCGACCGCGCCTGCGCCGGTCGTGCTGCTTTCGCCGGCCTGCGCCTCCTTCGACCAGTTCCGCGATTTCGAGCAGCGCGGCGATGCCTTCCGTGCGCTGGTGGACAAGCTGTCCGTGGCCCATCTGCGGGAGGCGTCATGACGCTCTCGCGCGCCGATCGCGGCAGCTTTGCCGCCTGGTGGTGGACGGTGGACCGCATGGCGCTGCTGGCCATGCTGGCGCTGATCGCCATCGGGCTGATGCTGGCCTTCGCGGCCAGTCCCGCCGCCACCGGTGGACCGATCACGGCCGGCGATTTCCGCTATGCCGCCAAGCAGGTGGCGTTCGCGGTGATTGCGGCATTCATCCTTGGCAGCGCCTCGCTGCTGTCGCTGCAGCAATTGAAAAGCGTCGCCGCCGTGGTCTTCGCGCTGGCGATGATCGGCGCCTTCCTGGTGCTGTTCACCGGCAGCGAGGTCCTCGGCGCCAAGCGCTGGATCGACCTTGGCTGGATGACGCTGCAGCCGTCGGAATTCCTCAAGCCGGGCTTCGCCGTGCTGGGGGCGGCGATCCTGGCCGACCGCGCGCCGCTGAAACTGCCCAAGCCGATGATCACGCTGCTGCTGATCGCGCCGGCACTCTTTATATTGATGCTGCAGCCCGATGTCGGGCAGACGGCGCTGCTGCTGGCGTTATGGGCGGCGCTGCTGTTCTTCACCGGCGTCTCGCTCATCTGGATGGGCGCGCTGGCCGGCGCCGGGGTAGCGCTGGGCGGGCTCGCCTATTTGCTGTTCCCGCATGTGCGCCACCGCATGGAGCAGTATTTCAATCCGGCCGAGATCGGCTACCAGGCCGGCCTGGCGCTGAAGGCCTTCGCGCATGGCGGGCTGCTGGGGGTCGGCCCCGGCGCCGGCACGATCAAGTACCGCATCCCCGACGCCCATTCCGATTTCATTTTCGCCGTTGCAGGCGAGGAGTTCGGCCTGGTGCTGTGCGGGATCGTGGCGCTGCTGTTCTGCCTGCTGACGGTCAGGATCATGCTGCGCTCGGCCAATGCGCGCGATCCGTTCGCCCAGCTCGCCGGCGCGGGACTGGCGATGGTCACGGCGCTGCAGGCCTTCATCAACATGGGCGTCGCAGTCAGCCTGCTGCCGGCCAAGGGCATGACGCTGCCCTTCATCTCCTATGGGGGCTCCTCGCTGTTCGCGGTCGCGCTGACGATGGGCTTCGCGCTGGCGGTGACGCGCCAGCGGCCCAGGCTCGAAGCGCGCGAGCAGCCCTTCTTTGTGGCGGTGGGGGCGCGCGCATGACGACCATCGTGCTCAGCGCCGGCGGCACCGGCGGCCATCTGTTCCCGGCCGAGGCGCTGGCCGGCGAGCTGGTGCGCCGCGGCAGGACCATCGTGGTGATGACCGACCGGCGCGGCGCCGGCTATGCGCGCGCGTTTCCGGGTGCGGCGATCGAGACGGTGCCGTCGGCGGCGTTCTCCGACCGCTCGTTCCTCCGACTGATGGCGGCGCCGTTCGAGATCACCGCCGGCATCGTGCTGGCCCTGGTCAAGCTGCTGCGCCTGAAGCCCGGCGCGGTGGTGGGGTTCGGCGGCTATCCGAGCCTGCCGGTGATGATCGCGGCCATCCTGGCGCGCCTGCCGACCGCGATCCTGGAGCAGAACGCCGTGATGGGCCGCGCCAACCGCGCCGTGATGAATAACGTGAACGTCGTCGCCGCCGCTTTTCCGATCGCGCGCTTCGCGCCGAAGGATCGCTCCAAGATCGTCCTCACCGGCAATCCGCTGCGGCCTGAAGTGATTGCGCTGGCGGGCGCACCTTATGATGTGCCGACCGCGGACGGGCCGCTGCATCTGCTGGTCTTCGGCGGCAGCCAGGGCGCGCGCGCCTTGAGCGAGATTGTGCCGGCGGCGGTCGCGCTGCTGCCGCCGGCGCTGCGCGCCCGTCTCGACATCGTGCAGCAATGCCGGCCGGAGGATCTTACGCCGGTGCGCGAGGCCTATGCGGCGGCCGGCATCCGCTCGGAACTGGCCAGCTTCTACGACGACCTGCCGGCGCGCATGGCGCGCGCGCATCTGGTCATCGCGCGGGCCGGCGCCGGCACGGTCA
>JAATGL010000142.1 GCA_015654705.1 Alphaproteobacteria bacterium
GCGGCGGATGGCGGAATTGTCCTCGCTGGGGCGGCTATCCTTGACCTGACTGTCGTCATGTCCGCAGAACGGGCAGCGCATGCTCTTCTTCTTTCGTTACGTGTAGATCGGGAAACGCTTGCACAGAACCTCGACGCGCGCGCGCACGGATGCCTCGACCGCCGCGTCACCGGCCTCGCCGTTCTTGGCCACCGCGTCGACGACCTCGACGATCAGCTTGCCGATCTCGCGGAATTCGGCCGGGCCGAAGCCGCGCGTCGTGCCGGCGGGGGAGCCCAGCCGGATGCCCGAGGTGATGGCGGGCTTTTCGCTGTCGAACGGCACCGCGTTCTTGTTGCAGGTGATGGCGGCGCGGTCGAGCGCCTTTTCGGTCGGACGCCCGGTGGCACCCTTGGGCCTCAGATCGACCAGCATCAGATGGGTGTCGGTGCCGCCGGAGACGATGGCGAGGCCCTCCGCCTGCAGCGTCTCCGCCAGCACCTTGGCGTTCTCCACCACGGATTTCGCATAGAGCTGGAATTCGGGCTTCAGCGCCTCGCCGAACGCCACCGCCTTGGCCGCGATCACATGCATCAAGGGCCCGCCCTGCAGGCCGGGGAAGACCGCGGAATTGATCTTCTTTCCGAGATCGGCGTCGCGCGTGAGGATCATGCCGCCGCGCGGACCGCGCAACGTCTTGTGCGTCGTCGTGGTCACCACATGGGCATGGCCGAGCGGGCTCGGATGCACGCCGCCCGCCACCAGTCCCGCGAAATGCGCCATGTCGACCATGAAATAGGCGCCGATGGAATCGGCGATCTCACGGAAACGCCTGAAGTCGATGAACCGCGCATAAGCCGAGCCGCCCGCGATGATCAGCTTGGGCTTGTGCTGCGCGGCGATCGCAGCGACCTCGTCCATGTCGATGTGCTGGTCCTGGCGGCGCACGCCATAGGAGACGGGCTTGAACCATCTGCCCGACTGGTTGGCGGGGGAGCCGTGGGTCAGGTGCCCGCCGGCCGCCAGATCGAGCCCCATGAAGATGTCGCCGGGCTGCAACAGCGCGAAAAACACCGCCTGGTTGGCCTGCGCGCCGGAATGGGGCTGGACGTTGGCGAAAGAGCAGTCGAACAGCCGGCAGGCGCGGTCGATCGCCAGCTGTTCGGCCACATCGACATATTCGCAGCCGCCGTAATAGCGGTGGCCCGGATAGCCCTCGGCATATTTGTTGGTGAGGACCGAGCCCTGCGCCTCCAGCACAGCACGGCTGACGATGTTCTCCGAGGCGATCAGCTCGATCTTGTCCTGCTGGCGTTTCAGCTCGTCGGCGATGGCGCGCGCGATCTCCGGATCGGCGTCTGCCAGTCTCTCGGTGAAAAAACGGGCGCCCTTCGGCTCTTTGGTATCGATCATTGCCGCCATACACACCTCGCCTGAACCCAAAGCCGCTGTCCCATTACCCTAAGTCTGGACCGGATGGGCACCTATCGGGGGCTCGTCCGTATCCTTTACCAAATCTTGCACCAGACAACAGGGAAAAGGCAGCGGTTCGATCGGTTGCAATGTTCGCTTCAGTGATCAAACCGTGCAATGAAGACAAGCAGAGATATGCGGCGAGATATAAAGCAACCCTTGATAGTCTATCCGCTGCAAAATATTGCTTTGGAAAAGCACAGGGGATCGGTGAACAGCGTCTAAACCAAAGATTGTCGCTGTCGAGATAATTTCGATAAGCACTTGATTTTACGTCTCGATTACGCAATAGGAAGTCCCGAAGTCATCGATTCTCTCTATTTAATGGAGGCTCCCATAAAAATGAGTAGTCATGAAGTGGTCGCGGCGAGAACCGACGATCTTCTCAAGCTGGCGAGCGATATCGTCGCGGCCTATGTCAGCAACAATCCCGTTCCCGTCAGCGATTTACCGGCCATGATCAAGAGCGTGCATACGACGCTTGGCAGTCTTTCCGGATCGACGTCCGCCGACATGCCGACGGCGCAGAAGCCCGCGGTCACGGTGAAGAAATCGATCACGCCCGAATACATCGTCTGTCTGGAAGACGGGAAAAAGCTGAAGATGCTGAAGCGCTATCTGCGCTCGCGCTACGGCCTGTCGCCGGAGGATTACCGCGCCAAATGGGGCCTGCCGGCTGATTACCCGATGGTGGCTCCGAACTATGCCGCCCAGCGCTCCGAATTCGCCAAGAAGATCGGGCTCGGCCGCAGTTCGCCGCCGTCGAAGAGCCGCAGACGCGGATAATACCCGGCAAACAGAAAATAGAGATGGCGGGATCAGGTCCCGCCATTTTGCTTTTTGAGCAAGTATTCGAGCTTGCGCCGTGCCGCATCCACCAGCGCCGCACGCGGCGCCGAGGCCGGACCGACGACGCTGGCTTCGGTGCCGCAGGCCGCATCGATCGCGGTCGCCTTGGCGACATTTCCCTGAACGATGAACTCGACGAAGATCTCGCCGCCCGAACCGCGCGAGGCGGACGGCGCCATCAGGCGGCGCGGCTCAGGCGATGCGCCGTCCAGACCTGGTCCAGCGCCCGCACCAGGTCTTTCAGCATGGCCTCGCTGTGCAGGGGCGACGGCGTGAAGCGCAGCCTTTCGCTGCCCCGAGGCACGGTCGGATAATTGACCGGCTGCACATAGATGCCGTGATCGTAGAGCAGCGAATCCGATACTGCCTTGCAGAGGGCCGCATCGCCCACGAACACCGGCACGATGTGGCTGGGCGAGTCCATCACCGGTAGTCCCGCTTCCGTCAGCAGGCGCTTCAGCAGGGAGGCGCGGACATGCAGGGTGGCGCGCTCCTCATCGCTCTCCTTCAGATGGCGCACGCTCGCCAGCACGCCGGCGGCGATGGCGGGCGCCAGCGAGGTGGTGAAGATGAAGCCCGGCGCGAAGGAGCGGATGCAGTCGATCAGTTCGGTCGACGCGGCGATATAGCCGCCCATCACGCCGAACGCCTTGGCCAGCGTGCCTTCGACGATGTCGACGCGGTGCATGGCGCCGTCGCGCGCGGCGACGCCGGCGCCGCGCGGCCCGTAGAGACCCACGCCATGGACCTCGTCCAGATAGGTCAGCGCGCCGTATTTCTCGGCCAGATCGCAGATCGCCGCGACCGGCCCGAAATCGCCGTCCATCGAATAGACGGATTCGAAGGCGATCAGCTTGGGCGCAGTGGGATCGGCCTGGCCGAGCTGGGCTTCCAGGTCGGCCATGTCGTTGTGCCGGAAGACGCGCTTTTCGACGCCGCCATGGCGGATGCCTTCGATCATCGAGGCATGGTTCAACGCGTCCGAAAAGACGATCAGTCCCGGCAGCAGTTTTGCCAGCGTCGCCAGCGTCGCGTCATTGGAGACGAAGCCGGAGGTAAAGAGGAGCGCCGCCTCCTTGCCGTGCAGATCGGCCAGTTCGGCTTCCAGCTCGACATGGTAATGCGTGGTGCCCGAGATGTTGCGCGTGCCGCCCGAGCCGGCGCCGACCGCATCCACGGCCTCGTGCATGGCGGCCAGAACCTTCGGGTGCTGGCCCATGCCCAGATAATCGTTGCTGCACCACACCACCACCGGGCGCTTGGCGCCCTGGGCGTGAAAATCGGCCCTGGGATAGTCTCCCCGCGCGCGCACGATGTCGGTGAAGACGCGGTAGCGCCCCTCGCGCCGCAGGCCTGCCAGCGCATCGCGAAACCGGGAAAGGTAGGCAAAGGCCATAGCGTCCTCGCGGACGGCCGCCCGCCGCCCGTCCTTGGGCGCAAGATTAGCCTACCGGACGGGCCCAATCCTAGCCGCCAATGTCGCGCCCCTGACACAAAACGACGCGGCTGCGCCGTCAGGACGCGATGGTGACCACCGCATTGACCGCCATGGCGATCAGGACGGTGTTGAAGAAGAACGCCACGATGGAATGGCCCAGCGTCGTACGCCGTATATGCGTGGACGTCACCTGCACGTCGGACACCTGCGCCGTCATGCCGATCACGAAGGAATAATAGAGGAAATCCGCGGCGCCCGGGTCCGGCGTATCGGGAAACAGCAATCCGCTGCCGCCTTTTCCGCCGGGATGCGAATAGAACAGGTTGGCATAGTGGAACGCCATCATCACATGCAGCATGAACCAGCCGAGCGGCGCGCCCGCCACCGCCAGCGCCAGCGCGAAATAATCCACGCCATGCTTCTGGTGAAACAGGGTGATGATCGCAAAGCAGCAAAAGCCGATCATCACCAGCGAAAGCAGCACGACCAGCACGATGCATTCGTCCTCGACGTCGGCTTTCCGGTCCAGTTTCTGGGGCGTCATGTGCGCCGCCACCACCATCATGATCGTCACATAGCCGATGAAGAAGGTGTCGCCGCCGGCCAGAAGGCGCAGCGGCAGGGCCAGCCGCGCGGTCAGCGCGAAGACCAGCGCGCCCAGCGCGAGGCAGAAATAGAAACGCCAATGGTGTTTCCATTGTGATCGGATGAAACCCGGCAACGGCGCCTCCGCAGAGCAGCGCCGTATGTCGCACGAATCGTCTACAGCCGGAAGCGGACCTGATCGATCCAGAAACGTTCCAGGCGCCGCAGACTCGTGTTCAGCGATTCCAGATCGCCTTCCGCGACATTGCCGACCGGCTCCAGCGAGCCCAGATGGCGCTCGAACAATTCGCCCAGCATGATGCGCACCACTTCGCCCTTGGGGGTCAGATGGACCAGGACGGAGCGGCGGTCGGCTTCGGAGCGTTCGTGGTGGATATAGCCGGCCTCGACCAGCTTCTTCAGATTGTAGGAGACGTTGGAGCCCAGATAATGGCCGCGCGTGCGCAGCTCGCCGGCCGTCAGTTCCTGGTCGCCGACATTGAACAGAAGCAGGGCCTGGAGGCTGTTGATCTCGCGCTCGTCGCGCCGGTCCAGTTCGTCCTTGATGACGTCGAGCAGC
>JAATGL010000135.1 GCA_015654705.1 Alphaproteobacteria bacterium
GTGCGCCACAATTTCTTGTTCCAGTCGATCGCCTCGACCAGCGGGCCGCCGTTCTGGCCGCCCTTCTGCACGTCGATCAGGGCGCCCGTCACCTGGCCGAACAGCCGGTATTCGGTGGAACGCGAATCCTCAGTAATGCGCTGCGTGTTCTGGTAGGCTTGCAGGGTCATAGCTCAACCGTTCCTGTTCAAAGTCGAAGAGTTTGCGGCAGGTCATCAGGGCCTTGTAATAGGCGCCGCCCGACACGTCGCGGCTGATCTCGATGCAGGAGGCCAGCACGGCGCGGGTCTGCACCGCGCCCATGAACTCGGTCATGCGCAGCGCGAATTCGCTGTAGTAATCCTCCCAGCCCTCGGCATCGAGATACATCATCATGATCGGCAGATAGATGCGCCGGGCCGGCGTCACCGCCTCGTCCGGCTGCATGATGTCCTTTTCGCGCAGCACGCAGGCCTTGTTCTGCAGGACCAGGCTGGTGCGCTTGTCGCCATTGGCGAGCACCGCGCCATTGAGCACGAATTTCTCGCCCGGCTTCAGCGACAGTTTCAGCGGCATGGGCACACTCCAGTCACGATCGCAGGGCCCGACGCTACACGGCCGTGGTTAACAAAAGCCTTGCAATTCCGCCGGCGGCCTTCACCCGCGATTAAGCCTGACGCGGCATTAATGATGGCCGACCCGAGGAGATGTTTTCCCCATGGCGCAGCTCGCCTCCGTTCCCGGCCTGGATTCGCTTGCCGGTCTCGACGCCCGGATGGCGGCCATCGCCAAGCTCGAACAGATCGGCGAGGAGATCGATGCGGCGCTGGCGCGGCGCAAATCGAACGGCGTCCTGCGCCGCGCCATCAAGGCGTGGCAGCGCGGCGATCTGGTGCGCGCCGCCCAGCTCTCGCTCGAAGCCACGGAAGAGGACGACCAGAATCCCAAGGCGTTTCACGTCCTCGCCATGGCGCTGCAGCGCATGGGCCACCAGCACAAGGCGCTGGTCACCTATGAGCGCGCCTTCGCGCTCGATCCCGGCGATCCCGAATTGCTGATCAATCTGGGCCTGGCCGCCTGGAACCTGAAGCTGACCGACGGCGCCGCCAGGATGTTCAGCCTCTATATCCAGGCCTGCCCGGAATCGCCCCTGGGCTACAACAATCTGGGCAGCGTGCAGAGCGATCTGGGCCATGTCTCGACCGCGATCGAGACCCTGCGCGGCGCGATCTACCGCATGCCCGGCGAGGCGGTGCTGTGGAATTCGCTGGCCACCGTGCTGGCCGAGAACGGACGCGTCGAGGAAAGCCTGGTCTTCTACCGCGAAGCCATCCGCCTCGATCCCAATTTCGCGCGGCTCTATCACAATGTCGGCTACGCCTTCTCGCATCTGGGGCAATTGGACCAGGCGCTGGAGGCCTATGACGAGGCGCTGGCGCGCGCTGTCGACGCGCACGAGACGATGGAAAGCCGCCACTCGCGCAGCATCTGCCTGCTCGGCATGGGCCGCATCGAAGAAGGCTTCCGCGAATTCGAGATCCGCAACGATCCGCGCTTCCGCGCCTATGTGCACCACCTGATCAAGGCGCCGCTGTGGCAGGGCGAACCGCTTGCCGGCAAGCGCATCCTGGTAGTCGGCGAGCAGGGGCTGGGCGACGAGTTCATGTTCGCCAACATCCTGCCCGACCTGCAGGACGCGGTCGGCGACGACGGCAAGCTCGACATCGCGGTCGATGCGCGGCTGGTGCCGCTGTTCCAGCGCTCCTTTCCCAGGGCCGATGTCGGCACCTATGACGACCGCACGCTGATCGACCGGGACGGCAACAAGTCGCTGCGCTTCGTGCCGTTCTCGATCGACAAGGGCGAGCCGGATTACTGGGCGCCGATGGGGACGCCGCTGCATGTCTTCCGCAAACAGCTTTCTGATTTCCGCCACCAGACCTTTCTCATCCCTGATCCGGAACGCGTCGCGGCTTGTCGCGCGCAGCTCGACCGGCTGGGAGCCGGGCCCAAGATCGGCATCTGCTGGCGCTCGATGATGCTGGGCGCCAAGCGCGCCAAATATTACAGCGCGCTCGACGCCTGGGGCCCGATCCTGAAGGTGCCCGGCGTCACCTTCGTCAATCTGCAATACGGCGATTGCCAGGAAGAGCTGGCGCGCGCCGCCGCGCGCCACGGCGTCACCATCGAGGCGATCGACGGCCTCGACCTCAAGAACGACATCGACGGCGCCGCGGCTTTGGCGGCCGCACTCGACCTCGTCGTCTCGGCGCCGACCGCGGCGGCGGCGACGGCGGCGGCCGTCGGCACGGAGGTCTGGTTCCTCACCGCCGGCCGCACCTGGCCGCAGCTCGGCACCGACGAATATCCCTGGTACCGAAAGTCCAAAGTCTTCAGCCCCGAAAAATTCGGCGACTGGAACGAACTGATTCCGCGCGTCGGCGAAGCCCTGGCCCAATTTCGCCGATAGCGCCGGGCGCCCCGCCACGTACCAATTGCCGGATGGCCGGCAATCCTACTGTTGCTGTTGCTGTTGCTGTTGCTGCTGGTGATGCAGGCGGTCGAGGGCCAGGTCGCTGGGGGTGCGCGGCTTCATCGGGCGGGCGATGCGCAGGAATTCCTCGTGGCGCACCGGCGCCTGGGTCGGCTCGACCGCGACCGAGATCGCCAGCTCGCTTTCCGCCAGCCCCTTGAAGGTGCCGCGCGTCGGCGGCACGTCGGCATAGTCGCGCCCGACCGCGGCGCGGATATGGCGGTCGCCCGCCAGGATGTCGTTGGTCGGATCGAAGCCGAGCCAGCCCAGGCTCGGCAGATAGGCCTCGATCCAGGCATGGGTCGCGTCCTCGCCGGAGCGCTCGCGGGCGCCGGCGCGGCGGCGGCTGTTGAGGTAGCCCGAGACGTAGCGCGCCGGAATCCCCCAGGCGCGCGCCACCGCGATCATGATATGCGCGAAGTCCTGGCATACGCCGCGCCGCGCCGCCAGCGCCTGCTCGATCGGCGAATGCACCTCGGTGACGCCGATCTGGTAGTCGAAGGCGTCGTAGATCGTGCGGTTGAGGGCCTTCAGCGCGCTCAGTGCGTCGCCGGCAGGCTTTTCGATGCCGCGCTGCGCCATGAACTCCGCGAGCGGGCGCGACAGGCGCGCGAATTTGGACGGCTCCAGCAGGTCGAAATGAATGTCGGAGAGGTTGTAGGGGTTGTAGCGCGACCATTCCAGCGCATCGACGGTTTCCGGCAGCACGGGGATCGCGGCCATCTCCACCACCGCCTGCGCCTCGATGCGCAGCTCCTCATGGGCGCGCAGCACGTTGAAATGATAGACGGCGTTGCCCAGATAATCCGTATACGCATAAAGCTGGGCGCGCGGATTGGTGGTGATCTGGAAGCTGCGCAGCGTCTGCGGCCCTTCCGAGCGCGGCTGCATGCGCAGTTCCATCACGCTTTCATGGACGGGTGCGGAATAGCGGAAGCGGGTGATGTGGCGCAGGGAATAGAACATCAGCGCCTCCGGCCAAGCGGCGAATAGCGAATGGCGAATGGCGAATGAAAAGAAGCCCCTATTCGCCATTCGCCATTCGCCATACGCCTCACAGCACCGTCTCCGCGCCGTAGACGATGTAGGAGGCGTAGAGCGATGTGTGGATCTGCTCGCATTGATGGGTGATCTCCGCCAGGTAGGGCGCCAGCCCGCCGCCCATCAACTCGTCGATCTGGCCGAAATCGACCGCCGCCTTCAGGCGCCCGGCCAGCCGTTCCACCGCGGCACGGCGCGCCGGCGCGGCACCCGGCGCCACCCGCGTCAGCGCATCGCAGACCCGGTCGACGGAGAAGCGCAGCGAATGGGGGAATTCGGCGTCGAACAGCAGGAACTCGGCGATGGTGTCTGGCTTCAGCGCCGCAGTGTGGGCTTTGCAGTAGGGCTCGAAGGCGGTGCAGAATTTGAGCAGCACCAGCCAGTCGAAATATTTGGGCGCCGCCGCCTGGGTCGCGCCGAAATGCGCGTCCAGCATGCGGCCGATCAGTTGCGCGCGCTCGATATGGCGGCCGAGTTCGAGGAAGTACCAGCCCTCGCCATGGCTGAGCGTCGAATTGGTCACGCCCTCCAGCGCATGCATGTCCTCCAGGATTTCGCGGAACAGGCGCGCCGGATGGTGCACCCAGATCGCGTCGATGGTGATCGGCTGCAGGCGCAGATAGAGGCGGTTCAGGTGCTCCCACACCTCGGTCGACAATTGCTCACGCACCTGGCGCGCATTGTCGCGCGCATTGCGCAGCGACAGCAGCAGCGCGGAAGGGTTGGCGCGCTCGAAGGTGAGGATGTTGGTGAAGTCGTAGGAAATCGCCGCGTCCTTCGCATGCTTCTCCGCCGACAGCGCGGCGACGACGCGCCGCCACGAGGCGTGCGATTCCTCATGCGTCTGCTCGATCATCGATTCGAGCTTGACCGCAATCAGCCGCGTCGTGTGCTCGGCGCGCTCGACATAGCGGCTCATCCAGTAGAGGCTCTCCGCGACCCGGCTCAGCACGGCGTCCCCCTTCGCGGCGTCGCGCGCGTCATGCCGGTGGCGCGATGGCGGGCCGCAGCGAAACTCATCCCGCCAGCACCCAGGTATCCTTCGAGCCGCCGCCCTGGCTGGAATTGACCACCAGGCTGCCGCGCTTCAGCGCCACGCGGGTCAGCGCGCCGGGCACGATCACGGTCTCCTCGCCCTGCAGGATGAAGGGTCTCAGATCGACATGGCGCGGCTCGACCACGCCGTCGACGAAGGTCGGCGCGGTGGAAAGCTGGATGGTCGGCTGGGCGATGTAGTTTTCCGGATCGGCGCGGATCTTCTGCGCGAATTCGTCGCGCTCGGCCCGGCTGGCATGGGGGCCGACCAGCATGCCGTAGCCGCCGCTCTCGCCCACTGCCTTGACCACCAGCGTGTCGAGATTGGCCAGCACATGCGACAGCGATTTTTCCTCGCGGCAGAGGAAGGTCTCGACATTGTTGAGCACCGGCTCCTCCGCGAGATAGTAGCGGATCAGGCGCGGCACATAGGCGTAGAGCGCCTTGTCGTCGGCGATGCCGGTGCCCAGCGCGTTGGCGATCATCACATTGCCGGCGCGGTAGGCGTTGAACAGGCCGGGCACGCCGAGCGAGGAATCCTCGCGGAAGATCAGGGGGTCGATGAAATCGTCGTCGATGCGGCGGTAGATCACGTCGATGCGCTTGAGGCCCGAGGTGGTGCGCGTATAGACGACATTGTCGTTGACCAGCAGGTCGCGGCCCTCGACCAGCTCGACGCCCATCTGGCGCGCCAGGAAGGCGTGCTCGAAATAGGCCGAGTTGAAAACGCCGGGCGTCAACACGGCGATCGAGACGTCCTCGTGGAACGGCGCCAGCGAGCGCAGGGTGGTCAGCAATTCGCGCGGATAATGCTCGATGGCGCGCACCCCCATGCGGCGGAACACGGCGGGGAAGGCGCGGCGCACCACGTCGCGGTTGGCCAGCATGTAGGAGACGCCGGAAGGCACGCGCAGATTGTCCTCCAGCACCACGAAATCGCCGGCCTCGTTGCGCACCAGGTCGCTGCCGCAGACATTGACATAGGCGCCATGCGGCACCGACAGCTCGCGCATCTCGCGGCGGTAGTGCCTCGAACCATAGATCATCGAGCGCGGCACGATGCCGTCGCGCAGCACCCGGGCGTCGCCATAGACGTCGCGCAGGAAGAGATTGAGCGCGCCGATGCGCTGCTTCAGGCCTCTCTCGATCCGCGCCCATTCGGCCGCGGTGACGATGCGCGGCAACAGGTCGGTCGGGATGATCCGCTCGGTCGCCTGGGCGTCGCTGTAGACGGTGAAGGTGATGCCCTGGTGCAGGAAGGAAAGCTCGCAGGCCTGCTGGCGGCGGTAGAGTTCCTCCGGCGGCAGGGTGGCGAGCCGCTCGGCCAGCGCCGCGTAATGCTCGCGCACCGTGCCGTCGCGGGCGAACATCTCGTCATAGGGCGCGCCCAGGGCGTAATTGGCATAGGCCCCGTCCGGACGCGGCATCGGTGTGGCTTGATCGTCGGCGAGCGCGCCCTGCTGCATGCGCGAAGTATGGGGGGCGACAGGCCCCTCGCGTCAAGCGCCGCCCAGGAAGGCGCGCACATCGGCCGCCGAGGGGCCGGCCACCTCCTCCATCGGGATATGGCCGGTCAGGGGATAGACGATCAGCCTGGCCCTCGGCACCGCCCTGGCCCAGTCATGGGCGGTCGAGAGCGGGATCAGCCGGTCCTGCTCGCCCCACAGGATGAGCGTCGGCATCCGAAGCGCCGCGGTATGGTCCTGGACATAGGTGTCCTCGGTGAGGGCGAAGCGCGTGAGCGTCGCCTGGCGCGTGCCTTCCATCCGCGCGAAGTCCCAATAGGAATCGATCATCGCGTCCGTGATGACCGCCTTGCGCACGATCGCCCTGTTCAGTCCCTCGACCACGATGGGGCGCGGCGTCACATGCAGCAGCAGCCGGTTGAGCAGCGGGATGCGCGCCAGGCGGAAGGCCAGCGGCTCATCCCCGCCGGACGTGAACGGCAGCCCGGCGGCATCGACCAGGATCAGCTTCGTCACGCGGCCAGGATGTTCCTCGGCGAAGCGTGCCGCGACGCCGCCGCCCATCGAATTGCCGGCCAGCGCGAATTTGGCTAGGCCCAGCTTGTCGGCGAATTCGGCGACGAATTTGGCCATGCCTTCCTGGCTGTAATCGCCGTCCGGCACGGCGCCGGTCAGTCCGTGGCCGGGCAGGTCGACGGCGACGACATGGAAATTGTCCGAAAGCGCCTTCGACCACGGCTCCCAGGTGAGGAACGAGGCATTCGAGCCGTGCAGCAGGAGCAGCGGCGGCGCATTGGTGGCGCCGCGGCCGCGATAATGGGCGCGCGCGCCGTCCGGCAGCGTGACGAACTCGGCCGACGGCGCGTCGTATTTCGCCTCCAGCGCGGCGCGCGGGATATCCGGCGTACTGGCATACCAGTACAGCCCCACCAGAACCGCCGCGACGATCACGAGACCGATCAGAAATTTTCCCATGGCGTTCCCCTCAAGTTCTTCGCGCGGAAAGATACCGCAATCGCATCGAAGCCCGCAGGCAATTGTCCGCGTTGCGTTGTCGTCCCGGCCGAGCGCAGCGAGCGCCGGGATGACAATTTTTGAAAGCGAAAGTTGAGCACAACGCGCCCTAGCACAGACAGGCGAGCAGCGCTTCCTGGTTCGGCCGGGAGGCAATGCGGATCTCGCGGAAGACCAGCGGCGCCAGCGCCGCGGCCGTCGCGTCGCTGATGCAGATGGCAATCAGCCCATCCACGGGCAAACCGGCGGCTTCGATGCAATCCCGAAAGACGCGCGCGCTGCGCGGCGAGAAGAACAGCGCGGCATCCAAGGCGCCTCGCGCCAGACGGTCGCGCGCCGCCGGCGGCAGGGCTTCGGCGGCGACCACGTCGTAGAGCGCCACGCTTCGCACATCGAAGCCCTGCCCCCTCAGCAATGTCGCGAGCAGGCCGTCGCCCTCAGCGCCTTTGACATGCAGCAGGGGACCGTCCGCAGGCGCGGCCCAGCGCACCGCCGCGGCGGCCAGCGCCCTGGCATCGCCCTGGGCATTCTTCACGGTCTGGAATCCGGCGGCCTGGGCTTCGTCCGCCGTCTGCGGACCGACGGCGAAGAGCGCCACGTCGCGGCGCCGGTTGCGCCGCGCCAGCGCGCGCACGCCATTGGCGCTGGTGGCGAGGATCGCCTGGACGCCGTCCAGCGCGAGTTCCGCCCCGTCGCGGAACCGCACCGTCAGGAGCGGCGCGATCACGCCCTCATGGCCGCGCGCCGCCAGCACCACCGCGATCTGAGCCGCATCCTCCACCGGACGGGTGATCAGGATCCGGAGCCGGTTTTGCGGCATGGGGCCATTCGGGCTAGGACGCATGCGCTATCTAGCATGAGGCGCCGGCAAGGTGCGCGACTGGACTGTCCTGGGGATCGAGACGAGCTGCGACGAAACCGCCGCCGCGGTGGTGCGCGGCCGCGCACCGGGCCCCGGCACCATCCTGTCCAACATCGTCTTCAGCCAGCTCGACGCCCACCGGCCCTATGGCGGGGTGGTGCCGGAGATCGCGGCGCGCGCCCATGTCGAACGCATCGACGGCATCGTCGAGGAGGCACTGGCCGGAGCGGGCCTGAGCCTGTCCGACCTCGATGCGGTGGCGGCGACGGCGGGGCCCGGCCTGATCGGCGGCGTGATGGTAGGGCTGACCACGGCCAAGGCGCTGGCGCTGGCCGCAGGCAAGCCGCTGATCGCGGTCAACCATCTGGAAGCCCATGCGCTGACCGCGCGGCTGACCGAGGGCGCCGCGTTTCCCTTCCTGCTGCTGCTGATATCGGGCGGCCATTGCCAGCTTCTGGGCGTGGCGGATGTCGGTCGCTTCCGCCTCTACGGCACCACCATCGACGATGCGGTCGGCGAGGCCTTCGACAAGACCGCCAAGCTCCTGGGCCTCGCCTATCCCGGCGGTCCCAACATCGAGAAGGCGGCGCGGGACGGCAATCCCAGGCGCCACGCCCTGCCGCGGCCGATGCGCGGACGGGCGGGCGCGGATTTCTCCTTTTCCGGCCTCAAGACGGCGGTGCGCCAGCTGGTGCAGGACGGCGCGACCGACGCGGCCGATCTGGCGGCCTCGTTCCAGGCCGCGGTGATCGACATCCTGGGCGACCGCACGCGGGCGGCGATGGCGATGTTCAGGGCCGATTTTCCGCAGGCGCGCGATCCCGCCTTCGTGCTGGCGGGCGGCGTGGCCTCCAACCGGGCGATCCGCGAGGCGCTGACGGAACTGGGGAACAGGGAGGGATTTCAGACAAAAATACCCCCGCCCAGGCTTTGCACGGACAATGCCGCGATGGTCGCCTGGGCGGGGGTGGAACGTGGCCAGCGTGGCTTGTCCGATGGGCTGGATGCCGCACCGAAGGCCCGCTGGCCACTGGACACGCTCACCGGGGGGAGGGCCGGCGCGTCCAGAACCTGATCAGGCCATTGCGATCTGGCTGGCCAGCAGCAGCACGGCCGCAAGGATCACGACGGCGCCGGTGAGGAAGCCCACCAGATTGCCGTCATCCGCCATGTGGTCCGCTGCCATACGATGAGAAAAATTGGTCATGTCACACTCCTTTTCGCGGTCCGGAGGGAAGCCCTTCCGTGCCGCCTGAATTTGCCGGCGCATCGCCGTACGAGGCTGAGATAGGAGAGCGGCGGCGACCTTACAAGTGAATGATTTATGTAATGTTCATCGTTTACGAAACTTAATTTCGTCATAACATGCTGTTTTTACAGATATATCTCATTTTTGAAAGATAGTTGTGCGACTAAGGCATGGATGAAATGCCGGTGGCGCATGCGTGCGAGCCAGCCAAAATCCGGCCGAAATTCGATACGTTTCGGTGCGCAATAAAATTCCAGCAGCGGACGTTCCGGTCGCCGCGCACGGGCGCGGAGGACCGGGAATCCGGGTCGATGTTTCCCTTGGGATTCCCCGGTCTCGCCGCACCCGGCCGCGATGACAATCTGTCGCGCCTACCCGCGCCGCGCCGGCAGGAAGCGGCTGTTGCGCAGCAGGCCGGCCGAGGCCAGCGACACCAGCACGCCGACCGGAAAGATTTCGATGAAGGTCATCGGCAGGCGATAGAGCGGGTTGGCATATTGAATCTTGAACTGCTCCATCTCGGCGGTGAATTTCGCCAGCGCCGCGCCGCTGACGCCGGCGGCCTTCTTCTGCGCGATCAGCGTCCTGGCATAGCCGCCGGCGAAATCGAGATGCGCCACCGCGAGCGCCGTTTCCCAGGCCACCACATAGACGACGCCGGCGACGAAGCTGATCCCCAGCCCCAGGCCCAGGGCGGGCCAGAAGCCGATGACCCCGCCGAGGTCGATGTCGCGGTGACGCTTGACCGCGACGAAGATCGTGCTGAGGGCGACCAGCATCATCGCGTAGCCGATCGCCATGCCGTAAGGCAGCTCGTGGCCGTTCGTCGCTACGATCAGGGCGGACAGCGGGACGCCGACGATCAGGCCGGCGATCAGGCCGTAGGACAGAATCTTGCGGAACATGTTGTGCACTCCCCTTGAGCAGGTTGAGCCGTCATCAGCCGCGGCGCAACCGGGCAAGGCAATCGCCCAAAAGGGCGATTGGGACGAAATCACTCGGAATTGTCGCCCGTCAGGGCACGATTCCCAGCTCGCGGGCCTTGTTGATCGCGTCGGTCCGCCGCCTGGCGTCCAGCTTCTCGAACAGCCGCGCCACATGGGTTTTGACGGTGTTGGGCGAGACGTTCAGGTTGGCGGCGATCTCCTTGTTGGAGCGGCCGGCGGCCAGCTCCTGCAGGATGGTCAGCTCGCGCGGGCTGATGCCCAGCGCGGCCCGGGCCTTGGGGTTGCCGTCGAAGGCGGCCGGCCGGGATATGCCGATGGCGCGGACGCCGACGAAGATGCCGAGCGCCAGGAACGCCGCGGCGGTCAGGCCGATATAGATGTCGCCGGCATGGGCCCGCGCCAGGCTCTGGTAGTCGAGCCATTGCAGCGCCAGCGTCCCTGCCGCCAGGAAGGCGCCGTACAAGGCCACCCGCTTCCACATCCGCCCCCTCCTTCGGCCGCCTACCCCTTCGGCGCGTAGCGGTGCAGCGCCGCGCCGTGGTCGCGCAGCCAGCTCTGCGGCTTGCGCGGGTCGCCCACCAGGTCGCGCACCAGGCGCCAGAAGCCGGCGCCGTGATTCATCTCGCGGATATGGGCGACCTCATGGGCGACGACATAGTCGAGCACGAAGGGCGGCGCCAGGATCAGCCGCCAGGAAAAGGACAGCGAGCGCGCGGCGGAGCAGGAGCCCCAGCGGCTCGCCGTGTCGCGCACCGTGATGTGCTTGTGGCGAACGCCGAGCCTGGCGGTGAATTCCAGCGTGCGGGCTTCGAGCTCCTTGCGCGCCTCGCGCTTGAGGAAGTCGAGCAGCCGGCGCGGATGGTGCTCCCGGTGGCCGGCGACGCGGATGATGCGCGTGTCGCCATCGGCTTCGAGCCACACCGTGCCGTGCCCGCTCTCGCCTTCGCGCACCACATGCTCGTGGCCGCGGAACGGCAGCCGCGCGCCGACGTTCAGCACCACCGGCAGCGGCACATGGGCGATCTGCCTGGCGATCCAGTCGCTGTGGCCGCGCGCGAAATCCAGCGCCCGGTCGAGCGCGCGCTGCGACGGCGCCACCACGCTGACCTCGCCGGTGGTGGGATGCACCTTGACGATCAGCCGGCGCGCACGCGGATTGAGCCGCACGTTCACCTCCACGGCGCGGCCGTCGATCTTCAGAAGCTCGCGCCGCGCGGCCTGCACTTTGCGGGTTGCCTTCATCCTGCGCATGCGCTTCCCTTCAAGCTCCGACGCAGGAAAACGCAAGATGACGTCACGCCCGCGCTTCCATCTTGCCTTTCCGGTGAACGACCTCGCCGAGGCGCGCGCGTTCTATACGGATGTTCTCGGCTGCCCCGAAGGGCGCGCGAGCGACGACTGGGTCGATTTCGATTTCTTCGGTCACCAGATCGTCGCCCATTTAAGCCCGAACGCGGCCGGACACAATGCGCATAATCTGGTCGACGGTGACGCAGTGCCGGTGCGTCATTTCGGTGCGATCCTCGATATGGCGGCGTGGCGCGCGTTGGCGCAGCGATTGAAGGAAAAGAATGTGACGTTCACCATCGCGCCCGACATCCGCTTCGAAGGCCAGCCCGGCGAGCAGGCGACGTTCTTCGTCTGCGATCCGAGCGGCAACGCGCTGGAGTTCAAGGCGTTCGACGACGACAGCCGGATCTTCGCGCGATGAAGCCGGCCGGCATTGCGATGGATATCGGCGGCGTCGCGCTGGCGCTGATTCTCGGCGCGCTGGGATTCCAGTATCTCGGTCATCTGCCGCCCTGCGAGATGTGCCACTGGCAGCGCTGGCCGCTGATCGCCGCTTCGGTCGTGGGGCTTTGCGGCGGCGCGTTTTTTTCCTCCGGCAGCAACGGCACCGCGCGCGGCATCGCGCTTTTGACCATCGCGCTGGTCGCGGCATCGGGTGCGATCGGCGCCTATCAGGCCGGCGTCGAATGGCATTGGTGGCCGGGGCCGTCCGAATGCACCGGCGCGCGTTTCGTCTTTCATGGGCTGGACAATCTGAACGTGCCGGGCGCGGTGCGCTGCGACGTGGCCGCCTGGCGCCTGTTCGGGATTTCGCTCGCCGGCTACAACGCGCTGATCTCGCTGGGCTCGGCGACGATCGGCGCCGTGCTTTTGATTCGCGGCCGGCGATGACCAAACGCAAGGCGCGCCCCGCGCCGCCGGGGATAAAAACCAGCGACGAAATCGCGGCGATGATCCGCGTCGATCACGCCGGCGAATATGGCGCGGTCAGAATCTACCAAGGACAATTGGCGGTGCTCGGCAAGCGCCCCGCCGGCGACGCGATCCGCCGCATGGCACAGGAGGAGCAGCGCCATCTGGAAACCTTCGACCGGCTGGTCAACGAACGGCGCGTGCGGCCGACGGCGCTGGAGCCGGTGTGGCGCGTCGCCGGGTTCGCGCTGGGCGCCACCACCGCGCTGATGGGCGAGAAGGCCGCCTTCGCCTGCACCGCCGCGGTGGAAGAGGTGATCGACCAGCATTATGCGCAGCAGATCGAGAAGCTCGGCTCCGACGACGACGCGCTGAAGGCGACGGTCGCCGATTTCCGCGCCGACGAGATCGCCCATCGCGACGAGGCCCTGGCGCAGGGCGCCGAACAGGCGCCGGGCTACCGCCTGCTCAGCGAAACCATCAAGGCCGGCTGCCGCCTGGCGATCCGTCTTTCGACGCGGATATGAGCGACGCGCCAAAGCGCGGCGCGCTCGGATTGACCGAGCAACCGTGTCATCCCGGCCGAGCACAGCGAGCGCCGGGACCCATCGTGCAAGCTTAGCGATGGGTCCCGGATAGCCTCGCTATCGCTCGGCTTCCGGGATGACAGGACAGGAATGCGCAAAATTGCTGCGCGCAATCGCGAGCCCGTCCAAAACAAACTCAGGCCGCCGCCTGCGCCCGATCCGTTTCGAGGGCCTCGGCGGCGCGGCGGGCGGCGCCTTTCCTGCGCTGGCGCTTGACATAGAGATAGGTCCAGAGCGCCAGGCCGCCCATTGTCGTGTAGCCGACGAATGGGCCCACCGCCAGATAGGCGCGGATCGACAGTGTGAAGACCAGCGCGATCGAGACGGCGGCATCGGCCAGCAGCCCCAGGCCCCAGACGACCGTCAGCACCATCATGGTGCGGCGGAAATATTTGTTGTCGCGCAGCGCCTCGAACGACTCCAGTTCGGCCGACGAATTGCGCGCCATCTGCGCGCGCGCCAGCTGGTAGATCAGCGGCCTGCCGATCGCCGCCGAGCCCAGGAACACCAGCGCGATGATGACGGTGACCAGCTTTTCGCGCAGCTGCAGGAAGCGCGCCCCGCCGCCGCCGAGGAAGGCCAGGAGCGACAGCACAATGCCGCCCAGCACGATCATCGACAGCGCATCGACGCGGCGGTGGCGCGCGAACTCGACGATGCTCCAGAGGATCGGCGGCGCCGAGGAGGCGATCAGCGCATCGACATCGCCGTAACGCGGCGCTGCCAGCGTATAGATGATATAGGGCAGGATGAAATTGATCAGCGCCTCGCCGGCGAGTTTCGGTCCGCTGTCGCGGGCGAAGTTCCATGCTTTCGCGAGTCGCGCCATCGTGCCGCCATCCTGAAAGCCGGACTTAGGCACGGCGAAAGCGTTCTGCAAGCGCGGCGATTGCGCTAGTCTGCCGTGGCAGGACAGGCGGATCGGGCGACGCGATGCGGCAGGCACAGCACGAGCTGACGGTTGCGACCAGGAAGCGCGGATTGGTGGAGATCACCGCGCCGGTTTCGAAATGGGTTGCCGCGCAATCTTTGACGACGGGCCTGCTGACGCTGTTCTGCCGCCACACCTCGGCCTCGCTCCTGATCCAGGAGAATGCGGACGCGAATGTCCGCCGCGACCTGGAGGCCTTCTTCGAACGCATCGCGCCCGAGGACCCGGGCCGCTACTCGCACGACGACGAAGGCCCCGACGACATGCCCAGCCATCTGCGCGCCGCGCTCACCCAGACCCAGCTCTCCATCCCGCTCGCCGCCGGCACGTTGGTGCTGGGCACCTGGCAGGGCCTCTACCTTTTCGAGCACCGCCAGCAGCCCCACACCCGCCGCATCGCCCTGCATCTGATGGGGGAGTAATCGCATCCGCCGCGCATTTTATTTGCGCGCGAGGGTTGCGCCCACATTTTGTTCCTGATACGTTCACGAAGTCGATTTGAAGGAACTGCCATGTCCGATCAGATGCTGCGGGAGCCGTTGACGGCTCTGTTCAGACGCTGACGCGAGACCATACAGGGCCAGGATGCGAGCTCGCGCGCATCCGGGTGGAGCGGCGGATCAGGTCCGTCCCGAGCGGCCGAACCGTGCCGTCGGACGCACTCCGCAGGCGCCACAAGGCCCGGGGCGAAGCCATGGTGCGTGCCGATCCGCCTCGAAACGGATGTTGCCCGCCGGCCTTGCGCTTCGATGCTGGCGGCGGGCCCTGTCCGCGGGCGGACGGCGAAAGAAAAGAAGCCGGACGTCCCGCGCGACGCCCGCCTTCTGTTTTTCAGGCGGCGGGCCGTGACGCCGGATCAGGGCTCCAGCTCGCTGTCCCAATAGAGATAATCGGCCCAGGAATCGTGCAGATAATTGGGCGGGAAGCGGCGGCCGTTGCTGCGCAGCTCGTTGACGGTGGGCCGGTGCGGGCGCTGGCGCGGCTGCATCTTGATCTGGTGCGGCAGCCGCCCGCCCTTGCGCAGGTTGCAGGGCGCGCAGGCGGTGACCACGTTCTCCCAGGTGGTGCGCCCGCCGCGCGAGCGCGGGATCACATGGTCGAAGGTGAGGTCCTCATCGATGCCGCAATACTGGCATTCGAAGCGGTCGCGCAGGAACAGGTTGAACCGCGTGAAGGCGGGATTGCGCGCCGGCTTGATGTAGGTCTTCAGCGAGACGACGGAGGGCAGCTTCATCTCGAAGCTGGGCGAATGCACCACCCGGTCGTATTCCTCCAGGATGTTGACGCGCTCCAGGAACACCGCCTTGATCGTGTCCTGCCAGGACCACAGTGACAGCGGGAAATAGCTGAGCGGCCGGTGATCGGCGTTGAGCACCAGCGCCGGGCAGTTGTCCGGCATGCGCGCGGCGGCTAACACGGGAACACTCCTTGGAAGGCACCTCTCCTCTGCGCCGACGACTTTAGGGGCAGGCGGCCAGCCTGCCAAGTTGGCCACAGCATAAGCGATTCGCTGTGACGGAAAGGCGACGGTCTAACGAAGCGGGCAGCAGATTTCGCCGGTCCGCCGCAGCAGGCCGCGGAAGGCCAGCGTCAGATGCAGTCCGCCCAGCGCCAGGCCGGCCTCGTCGATCGAATGGCCGACGCCGGTCGCGATGTGCCACTGCACGGTGGCGCCCGCCTTGCCCAGGCTGCCGGCCGCATCGAACAGGGCGCCGACCGGGATCATCGGGTCGGTGTCGCCGTGAACCAGAAGAACCGGCGGCGCATCGGCGCCGAGCGCTGGAGGCGCCCCCGCCAGCATACCCGAAAAGCCGATGATCCCGGCCGGCTTCACCGGCCGCGACAGGCCGACATGCAGCGCCATCATCGTGCCTTGGCTGAAGCCGACCAGCGCCAGCCGGTCGCCGCCAAGCTCCAGCCGCGCAAGTTCGGAGTCGAGAAAGGCGTTCAGCGTCGCTGCCGCGCCCTCGACGCCCCGGCGCATCTCATGCGGATCGAGGCGCGAAATGGGAAACCACTGATAGGCCCTGGGCGCGCCGGCACAGGGCTC
This sequence comes from Alphaproteobacteria bacterium, assembly GCA_015654705.1. Classification (GTDB taxonomy): domain Bacteria; phylum Pseudomonadota; class Alphaproteobacteria; order Micropepsales; family Micropepsaceae; genus Rhizomicrobium. Next base: position 15,897 of record JAATGL010000135.1, read on the forward strand.
GGGCGCGTTAGGCGCCACGAACGCCACGGTCGGCAAGACGCGCTGCCAATGCGGCGCCAGCCCGATCAAATCGTTGCCGTCCGCGCCATAGCCGTGACAGAGCACGACCAGATGGGTCACCTTGCCGCGCGTCGGCGGCAGGCGCGGACCGGAGAGCGGGCGCAGCGCCATTACGTATTCCTCCGCTTCCCGGCCTTCGCTTCCGCGTCCGCCAGCTTCTTCTCACGGCGCAGCGTATCCTCGTGATGCCAGAACAGCCGCGCTGCCACGGTTCGCCACGGCCGCCAGGTCTTCGAGAGCTTTTCCATCGCCTTTTCGTTGGGCCGCTTGCGCAGCCCCAGCGCGCGCGTGATCGCGGCCTGCAAGCCGACATCGCCCACCGGCCAGATATCGGCGCGGCCCAGCGACGACATCAGATAGATGTCCGCCGTCCACGGCCCGATGCCCTTCACCGCGGTCAGATGCGCGCGGGCATCGTCGTCGGCCATCAGGCGCACGCGCTTCAGGTCCAGCGAACCGTCGAGGATGGCCGCGGCGATCGCCTTCATGTGCTTCTGCTTCGGCGCGGAGAGGCCGCAGGCGCGCAACGTCTCGGCATCGGCGGCCAGGATCTGCGCCGGCGTGAACGGCACGATCTTGGCCTTCAGGCGGGCGAAGATCGTATCGGCCGCGGCGACCGACAATTGCTGGCTCACCACGATCGAGATGAGGGCCTCGAAGCCGTGCCGGCGGCGCGGCACGAACGGCATCTCGCCCACACGCGTCGCAACCGGACGCAGGCGCTTGTCGGCGGCGAGAAGACCGGCCACGGCTTCATCGAGATGCGCCCTTGTGGCGATGCGGTGTGGTTTTGGCATAGCGGGGACGGTGTAAGGTTTCGCCATGATTGTCACGCGCTTCGCGCCGAGTCCAACCGGCTTTCTGCATCTGGGCCATGCCTATGCCGCGACCCGCGCCTTCGAGGCGGGCGAGCGCTTCCTGCTACGCATCGAGGATATCGACCGCGCGCGGTGCCGATCCGAATTCGAGGCCGCGATCTTCGAGGATCTGGCGTGGCTCGGTCTGAGCTGGGAGCAGCCGGTGCTGCGCCAGTCCGCGCGCTCCGACGCCTATCGCGCCGCGCTCGACCGGCTGGCGGCGCGGGGTCTGCTCTATCCCTGCTTCTGCACGCGCAAGGACATCGCCGATGAAATCGCCCGCGCCGGCGCGGCGCCGCATGGCGCGGAAGGGCCGCTCTATCCCGGCATTTGCCGCGCCCTGCCGGAAGATGCCCGCCGCGAACGCATCGCAGCCGGCGTTCCCCATGTGCTGCGGCTGGACACGGCCAAGGCCGCCGCTCTGGCCGGCCCCCTTTGTTTCGAGGAGCAGGGAGCGGGGCCAGAAGGCCAGCGGGGTGCGATCGCAGTCGATCCGATTTCGCTGGGCGATGTCGTGCTGGCGCGCAAGGAAATGCCGGCCGCCTATCATCTGGCTGTGGTTGTCGATGATGCCGATCAGGGCGTCACGCTGGTGACCCGGGGCAACGACCTGTTCGCGGCCACCCACGTGCAGCGTCTCCTGCAGGCGCTTCTCGATCTGCCAGTGCCAAGTTATGCGCATCACAAACTCGTCCTGGATGCCACGGGGCGCAAATTTTCCAAGCGCGATACGGCCGCCACGCTCCACGCGATGCGCGAGGCCGGCATGACGGTCCCCGAGGTGCGCAAGGCAGCTGGCCTGTGAATCCGTTCAAGCGGCTTTCGTGGTGCACCGCGCCCAGCCATTTGGCGCTTTTGGCGCCCCGCCCCAAAAAGATCTAATGAAGTATTGATGCCAAAGGCATCGCCGGAGTGGCAAGCTTACGACGGTTGCACGGGAGGATGCGTGAACAGAATTCTGACGAGCGTGAGTTTAGCGGTGGGAATAATTCTGTCCTCGCAGGCTTTGGCCGGCGCGAAAGAGGACATCATCGCCGCGGACAGAGCGTTCAGCGCGCTGTCCGTCGCCAAGGGCAGCAACGCCGCTTTCCTCGCCTATCTGGCCGATGACGGCCGCATCTTCGGCACCGGCAATGAAGCGCCGATCATCGGCAAGGCCGAGGCGATCAAGCGTTTTTCCGCTCCCGGGAGCGGCAATGCGATCCCCGGACGAATGTGCTGAGCTGGGTGCTCGACCATGCCGAGGTTTCGAAGAACCGCAGCTTCGGCTACAGCGATGGTCACTGGTTCTTTGAAGGCGCGCCCGACGCGAAAGGCAGACGGCCGAGGCTGACCGGCCACTACGTGACCGTCTGGCGCAACGTGGCAGGCGCCTGGAAAGTGCTCGCCGATATCGGCACCACCGATCCTCCGAAAAAGTGATCGGTGCGGCTTCGCGCTCCTGCAACCACCTATCTTGGATTGGCCGGCGGATCCGGGGCAGTCGCGGGGCATCGCAAAGCAGGTGATCGGTTGCATGCAAAATCGCGTGCTGCGCGCCGAAATCCGGGGCAAGATGACAGGGCAGTTTCGGGGATATTCCGCATGCGTCCGCGCAGATTGTTGATCTGTAGTCTTTTTCCTTTGGTGCTGGTCGCGGGTGCAGCGACGCCATCGCCGCAAGCCGCATGGCAGGCTTCCATCGCGGAGGCCAACAAGGACTATGCGGATACGCCCCATGCGATCCTGAAAATCCAGGACGCGGCCTATCTGCGCGAAGGCGACACGGCGACGCTGGTCGGCATGAAAGGCAAGCCCGAGACCTATCGCTGGGTGAAGGGTGCCGCGGCCAACGGCGTGCTCAGCGCGACCGTGCGCGGCGGACATCCCGTCGTGACCAAGGACGGCAAGGCCTATGCGGATGCCGAAATCGGCAAGGGCATTCCCGTCGACCGCGATGTCGACATTACCGGCGCGCAGACCCAGGTCGATGCCGGCGTGATCGGCGCGCGCATCTGGGTTTACAATCAGAAGAACCCGGCGGCGAAAGCCTTCACCGGCCTGTCCTATTTTCCCTACGATCCGTCCTATATCGTTACGGCGCGCTTCACGTCCGATCCCGGGCTTCCGGCGCGCAACTTCAAGACTTCGCGCGGCACCGAAAAGCAGTTCTTCCATGCCGGCGACGCGACATTCACGCTGAAAAGGAAAACCTTCACGCTGCCGTTCTTTGCCGAAGGAAACGTGCCGGCCAATGTGACCGCACTCTCGGCCTTCTTCACCGACGGGCTGACCGGCAAGGAAACCTATGGCGCCGGTCGCTATGTCGACGTCGAGGGCTTCGGCCGGTTCCCGCCGAAAGCGTTCAATATCGATTTCAATTACGCCTACAATCCCAACTGCGCGCGCTCGGCCTATTTCACCTGTCCCTATGCGCTGGACAGTCTGGCGATGGATGTGCGCGCCGGCGAGCGCGATCCGCATAAAGCGCACTGAGCGGCTCTAGAATGAAGCCGCGCCTTCTCACGGCGAAGGAGCGCAGGGAAGCGGACCAGGCGCGCGCCAAGCGGGCCGCGCTGAAGGCGCTGCGCAAGGCGCGCAAGACGGCGGAGTTGGCCAGCGTCAAGCTTTCCGATTGGGAAGGCGAGTTTCTGGGCTCGGTCGAGGGCCGGGTCGAGCGTTATGGCCGCGCCTTCCGAGATCCGGAGAAAGGCGGCCCGGGCACCGCGCTGTCGATGCTGCAGACGGTCAAACTGAAGGAGATCGCGAGCAAGGCGAAGGGCGAAAAACGCGGATGGCGCCGCTCGGCTCGGCCGGCAAAGTAATCTTGTTGCTCGCGCATGGGACCGACAGCCAAGTATAGCTCAAGCGCCCGACTTCATGCTTATCCGCCGGATAGCCAGGACATTTTCTTTAGCTCGGCCTGGTGCTGCTTGTAGAAGGCGATCTGCGCCGGGGAGGTACGGTCGGCCAACTTGGCGGCGGCGGACGGGTATGCCACCGCCATGCCGGCGTCCAACAGAACGAACGGCATCAGCACGACATCCTCCGCCGTCAGCCCGTGCTTGCGATAGATCGCAAACATGCGGGGACCGGCCGCCCTCTTCGCCTCCATCTCGGCGAGGGGCTTGCTGTTGTCGCCGATGCTCTTGCCTGCCTGTTCAGGTCGGGATCGCCGGCCCCCGCCTTTTTTGAAATCGTCCACCGCCGCCTGCATCGCCTTTGTATTGTCCATGGAGAAGCGTGCAGTCGTGCAGCTTCTTCATGCCGGCCGGATCGTCTTCGGCGGCCAGCACCGGTACGGCGACGCATAGGGCAATGGCCGCGACGGCGGCGCGGAGAAACCTGTCCATTTCGCGAATCCCCAACACGGCAAATGTGAAAGCGCATGATCTCGATCCGGCGCGGTCTTGCAAGAGACCGGCGCGAGGAGGTCGATGGTGCGCCGCGGAAAATACTCCGCTAAGCTTCATCGGCGAACACATCACAGCCGCGAAACCATGACCTTTTTTTTCGTGCCCCATCTTTCGGCCCATTGCGAGGATACCGTTCTCTCGGCAAAAGGAGTCCAGGCCGTCAAAACGTACGTTTTGCCATTGGCGAGGCGGGACGGAAGATTTGCGCGCGCTGCACATGCGCCGGCTCGCTTGCCGCAAAAATGGGTCGGTCGATGACGGAACATCCCATCGATCGTCTCTTTGCGACGATTACCGAGCGCCGCGCGGCGAGCGCCAAGAAATCCTACACCGCCAAATTGCTGGCCGCGGGCGTCGCGCAATGCGCCAAGAAACTCGGCGAGGAAGGCGTGGAGGCCGCGCTTGCCGCCGTCGGCGGAAAGAAGCGGGAGATCGTCGCCGAATCGGCCGATGTTCTCTATCACCTGCTAGTGCTGTGGGCGGCATGCGACATCAAGCCGAAATCGGTTTACGACGCGCTAGAAGCGCGACGGGGTCGTTCCGGCCTGACCGAGAAGCGGACGCGCAAACGCCGCTGATGTTCAGTCGCCGCCGCCGCCCTTTTCTTCGGCGAGACTTTTCACCAGATCGAGCACGCGCTTGCGCACCTTCGCGTCCTTGATGCGCATGAAGGCGAGGCTGAGCTGCAGGCCTTCGCCGCTCGAAACAAATTCCATGACCGGTGGCGAGGCTTCGTTTTCCGAAAAACCGCTTCTGCCGGTCAGCTGGTTTGCCACGCTCTCGTAGAAATAGTCGATCGGCACGCCCAGGATGCGCGCCACGTCGAACAGCCGCCCGGCGCCGATCCGGTTGATTCCCTTTTCGTATTTCTGCACTTGCTGGAAGGTCAGACCGAGAAGCTCGCCCAGCCTTTCCTGGCTCATCCCGATCAGCATCCGCCGCAGCCGAACGCGGCTGCCGACCTGTGCGTCGACCGGATTTGCGTGCTTTTTTGGCAAGGTCTCTACACGGAGCTCTGATCTCGTGAACGACATTAACCGGTGCGGGCGGGATTCCAAATGCTCTAATTGGAATTCTCAATCAATCCTAGCACGATAATACACGGCCAAACCGGCTGCAACCGCGCAGCCCAAAAGCATCACCCAGAACCAAAGATCACCAAGGCGTGCAAACGGCGTCGGCGCAATCGCGGCGGGCAGATCGGCATCGAGCACGCCGGCGCGACCCAGCCCGAGGCTTGCGCGGACCCGTCCCAGCGGATCGATCACCGCCGAAATTCCGGTGTTGGCCGCACGCACGACCGCAAGGCCTTCCTCAATCGCGCGCATGCGTGCGATCAGCAGATGTTGCAGCGGTCCGGCCCAGGGCCCGAACCAGGAATCGTCCGTGACATTGACGATCCAGCCGGGCCTCCCAGCCGCCGTCACTGCACCCGAAAAGAGGATCTCGTAGCAGATCAACGGGCCTGCTTTCGGCGCACCCGGTACGTCGAACGTATGCGGCCCGTCGCCCGTCGCGAAACTGCCCTCGATCCCCACGACCTTGGTCAGGCCTAGCCGCTTCATCAGATTTTCGAGCGGCAGGTATTCACCGAACGGCACCAGATGAAATTTGTCGTAGACGTCGAGAAGCTGGCCGCCACGCCCGAAAATATAGAAGCTGTTATAATAGTTGCGGCGTTCACCGGCGCGCAGCACCCGCAACGCTCCGGTCATCAGCACGCGATCGGATCCGGTAAGCACGGCAATCTGGTCCAGCGCTTCGGGCGAGCGCGTCAGCAGAAAAGGCGGCGCGGCCTCGGGCCAGATGATGTGCGTCGGTCTCTGCTTCGCGGGCGCACTGCTCAGCCGCAGCAGGGTTTCCCAATTGCGATCCATCAGTTCAGACCGATATTTGTCTGCCTGCGCGATGTCGGGCTGCACGATGCGCAGGCGCACGCCCGGAACATTGGGAACGTCGACTACCGATAGTCGCACCTCGCCGCCGATGAACAGCACCGCGAATAGCGCCGTCATTGCCAGCGGCAAACGCCACCGCGCGCGTCCGCCAAACAATTCGGCGAGCGACGCGCCGAACAGGATCGTCAACAGCGTCAATCCGTAGACGCCGAACAGGGCAACGCTCTGCATCATGCCGGGCGCGGCGCCCCAGCCATAGCCCGCGATGTTCCAGGGAAAGCCGGTCAGCACATGGCCGCGCAGCCATTCGGCCAATGCATAGGCGGCCGTGAAAACGAAGATGCGCGACGGCCCGCTCTTCCAGAATGTCGCGGCAAGCGCGCCGGCCGCGGCGATGAAAAGCGCCAGCCCGCCCGGGAACAGCAGTGCCACGAACGGAATCTGCCACGCATGTGCCGACGCATCGACCATGAAGGCATAGCCGATCCAGTGCAGGCCGATGAGGAATTGTCCGAAACCGAAAGCCCAGCCCAACCAAGCCGAATTCCGGATCGGGTGCGAACGATCGTGCGCGCCGTCGAGCAGAAGGACGAGCACTGCAAATCCCAGCAGCAGAAACGGGAACATCTCGAAAGGCGCGAAGCCCAACGCGGAGACAGCGCCGGCGCCGAGGGCGAAGCCCCGCGCCCGCCAGCCAGCGAGCCCGCTTATGAAATCGCCGATTCGACCAAGCCGTGAGAACATTTCAGGAAGGCGGTGCCGCCGCGCCCGACGGCGGACGGATGCGCAGGCGCCGGACGCGGCGCGGATCGGCCTCCAGCACTTCGAACTCGATGCCGGCAGGATGGGCGACGATCTCGCCGCGCTGCGGCACGCGGCCGAGCAGCGAAATCACCAATCCGCCCAGCGTGTCGATGTCCTGGTCGGCTTCGTCGTCCAGCCCGAGCGCCAACCCCGTCTCGGTCCGGAAGTCCTCCAGATCGAGACGCGCATCGGCGATGAACGCGCCGGTCGCGTCGCGGCGCACCGGGGCGGCGTCCTCGTCATGCTCGTCGGCGATGTCGCCGACGATTTCCTCGATTAGATCCTCGATCGAAACCAGCCCGTCGGTGCCGCCATATTCGTCGATCACCAAGGCCAATTGGGTATGCGTGGTCTGCATCTTCAGCAGCAGGTCGAGCACCGGCATCGAAGGCGGCACGAACAGGATGGGGCGCTTGATCTCGGCGATCGGCGCGTCGCTCCAGCGGAAGCTGCCGTCGTCCTGGGGCTTGATCTGCGCCAGCACGTCCTTGATGTGGACCAGCCCGATGGGATCGTCCAGTGTCTCGCGATAGACCGGAAGGCGCGAATGCTGTGCCTCGCCGAACTGCGCGACCAGCGCCGCCAGCGATGTCGCTTCCTCGACGGCGACGATATCGGCGCGCGGCACCATCACGTCGCTGACCTTGCGTTCGCCCACCTTCAGCAGGTTGGCGAGCATGGTGCGTTCCTGCGCCGAGAGCGCCGCGCTCTGGCGGTCGCTTTCCTCGATCACTTCCTCGAGGCTCTCGCGGATCGAGGCGGCGGTGCCGTCGCCGCGCAGAAGCTGCGACAGCCGCTTCAGCAGGGACGGCGGCTTGTCGATGTCCGCATCGGGTTCGACGGCGTCGCTCATTCGCTTGTGTGCGTCACGCGGCTTCACGGGCGTAGGGGTCGCCGATTCCCAGTTCGCCCAGGATCGCGATCTCGAGCGGCTCCATCACCCGCGCGTCGCGCGTGGTCACATGGTCGTAGCCCAGAAGATGCAGTACGCCATGCACGACGAGATGGACGGCATGGTCGGCGAACGATTTGTTCTGCTCCTGCGCCTCCTTCGCCGTCACGCCATGGGCAAGCGCGACGTCGCCCAGGTAATCCTCGCGCCGCGCCGGGAAGGACAGCACGTTGGTCGCGGCATCTTTGCCACGGAATGACAGATTGAGGGCGCGCAGCTTTTCATCGTCGGCCAGCAGGATCGTCAGCGCCCCGTCCTTGTGGCCACCGCGCTCCAGCGCCAGCCGGGCAGCGCGCCTGAACCGCGTCCCCAGTCCGCGCGGACTGCGCCATTTCGGCTCATCGATCAGAAGCGTGATGCTCACGCCTGGTCCTTCCGGCGCTGCAGGGTGCGCTCGACGCCTGCGCTGTCGTCGGCCGCATTATAGGCGGCGACGATGCGCGTGACGAGGGCGTGGCGCACGACGTCCTTCTCGCCGAAGCGCGCCACCGCCGCGCCCTCGACACCGTGAAGGATATCAAGCGCTTGGTTCAATCCGGCCGCCGCGCCGCCCGGCAGATCGCTCTGGCTGGGATCGCCAGTGACGACCATGCGCGAATCCTCGCCCAGCCGCGTCAGGAACATCTTCATCTGCGCCGGCGTGCAGTTCTGCGCCTCGTCCAGAATGACGAAGGCGCGCGCCAGCGTGCGCCCGCGCATGAAGGCCAGCGGCGCGACCTCGATCGTACCCTGTTCCATAAGCTTGTTGCATTGTTCGCCCATCACTTCGAACAGCGCATCGTAGAGTGGGCGCAGA
>JAATGL010000018.1 GCA_015654705.1 Alphaproteobacteria bacterium
AGCCGCGGCCGCCCTGCGCCGTGCGGGTAAACATCAGAACGCGGCCGTTCGGTGCCCAGGTGGGGCCTTCGTCTTCCCAGCCGTCCGTAATGATGCGCTCGCCGGAGCCGTCCGGGCGCATCACGCCGATGCGGAAGGAGCCCTGGTCCTGTTTGGTAAATGCGATCAGGTCGCCGCGCGGGCTCCAGACCGGAGTGCCGTTACGGCCCGCCCCGAACGAAACACGGTGCTGGTTGGAGCCGTCGGCGTTCATGACATAAATCTGCTGGCTGCCGCCGCGGTCGGATTCGAAGGCAATCTGCGTCCCGTCAGGCGAGAAGGACGGCGAGGTGTCGATCGCCGGATCGAAGGTCAGCCGCTTGTAGGCGCGGGTGCGCAAATCCATCAAATAAATGTCGGAGTTGCCGCCGGTCTCGAGCGTCATCGCGACCTTGTTGCCGTCCGGCGAGAAGCGCGGGCTGAATGTCATGTTGGGAAAGTTGCCCAGCATCTCCTGGCGGCCGCTCTCCAAATCGAAGAGATACACGCGCGGCTTGCCGGCGATATAGGACATATAGGCGATCATCTGCGCCGTCGGATTGAAGCGCGGCGTCAGCACCAGGTAATCGCCGCGCGTCAGGAAGATCGGATTGGCGCCGTCTTCGTCCATCACCGCAAGCCGCTTCTTGCGGTTCAGGGCCGGGCCGGCCTCCGAGATGAAGACGATGCGCGTGTCGAAATAACCCTTCTCGCCGGTAATGCGCTCATAGATCGCGTCCGAGATCAGATGCGCGATGCGCCTCCAGTTCTCCGGCTGGGTGAAATATTGCAGGCCCAGCATCTGGCTTTCGCCATAGATGTCCCAGAGGCGGAAATCGACGCGCAGGCGGCCATCGGACTGCATCGCCACCTGTCCTGTGACGAGGCCCTGCGCATTGATGACGCGCCAATTGGCGAAGGTCGGCGCCGTGTTGATGTTCTTGATCTGCTCGATGAAGGACCGGGGATCAAGCGGCTTGAAAAGGCCCGAGCGCTCCAGATCGGCACGCACCACCTTGGCGATGTTCTGCGCCGCCGTCGCGTCGCCGGCCTGCGGCGCCACGAAATCGGGAATGGCGATGGGAAGCGGCTGGATATTGCCCTGATTGACATTGACCTGCAGGACCGCCGAAGCGGGCGCCGCGAGCGCAAGCAGGGCTGCGATAGCAAGCGCGAGGGTCCTTATCATGCGGTCTCCCAAACTATTGTCCGACCATCTGACGCGGGTCGAAGGTCAACGTGATGTCACGCCACTGGCCAAAGCGATCGGCCGGCAATTTGTAGGGCGCGCAGGTATAGATCGCGCGCCGAGCCGCTTCCGCCGCCGCACGCATGAACGGATCGCCGGACGCCGCGCCTGCGGAGCTATCCGCCAATTGTGGCGGCTGTGCGACCGAGCCGTCCTGGTTGAGGAACAGCTCGAAGGAGATGATGAGCTGATCGGAATGCGGCGCGCCGACCGGCGGGCTCCAGCATTGGGTGATCTGATTGCGCAACGCATCGACGAGATCCATCGTCATGGCGTCCTGTGCGCCGAAGCCCTTGACGTTGCGGCTGCCGACCTTCGCTTTCGGCGGCGCGGCCGCCGCGGGCGCGCGCTTGTCGAGCAGCGCCACGATGTTGTTGATGTCGAACTTGTCCTTCTTCGGCTCGGGCTTCTGCTCGGGCTGCGGCTTGGTCTTCGGTTCGACCGGCGGCGGCGGCTTCGCGGGCTTCGGTTCGGCTTTCGCCTGCTCGGGCGGCGGAGGCGGCGCTTGCTCCTCCTGGGGCGGCGCGGCGTCTGGTACCTTCACCGGTTCGGGGGCGGGCGGCTGAACCTCCTCCTTTGGCGGTGCCTTGGGCCGTACCTTGACCATCGGCGCGATATTGGTCTTCGGGCCGATGGTGACGAGGTCGACGGGCACCACCGGGGGCGCCTGATCCGGAATGTCGAGGCGGTGCGACCAGGTGAAGAAGGTCGCGGCGATGATGCCGGCATGCAGCAGCACCGCGCCGATCAGCCCGGCGGAGGATGTCGCGCGCGGCGCGGGCGCGGCGCTAATCCTGGTCCGGCTTGTGCTTGGCGACATCGGTGACAAGCCCGATATGGGTGAAGCCCGCGGCACTCAACAGGCCCATGACCTCCATCACACGGCCGTAATCGACCGATTTATCGCCGCGGACGAAGATGCGCTGGTCGTAGCCATTGGCGGAGATCGCGGTCAGCCGCGCCACAAGATCTTCCTCTGCGATCGGCGTGTTCTGCAGATAGATCGCGCCGCTGCGCTTGACCGAGATGGAAAGCGGCTCGCGGTCCTGGCTCAGCGCCTGCGCCTTGGTCTTGGGCAGGTCGACGGGCACTCCGACGGTCAGCAGCGGCGCCGTCACCATGAAGACGATCAGAAGCACCAGCATCACGTCGACAAAAGGCGTGACATTGATATCGGCCATGGGGCGCCGGCGCCTTCGCCCACCTTCGCGCCGCTGCACCCCCGCCGCCATCAGCGCGCCTTCTCGTCGAGCTGGCGCGACAGGATGGCGGAGAACTCGTCCGCGAACGCGTCGAGGCGGTTGGAATAGCGGGCGATCTCATTGACGAAGCGGTTGTAGAAAATGACCGCCGGGATCGCCGCCAGCAGACCCATGGCGGTCGCGAACAGCGCCTCGGCGATGCCGGGGGCGACCACGGCCAGCGTCGTGTCGTGACGCGCGGCAATCGCCGAGAAGGAGTTCATGATTCCCCAGACCGTCCCGAACAGTCCGATGAAGGGCGCCGTGGCGCCGACAGTCGCCAGAAAGCCAAGCTGGCGCTCAATACCGTCTGTCTCGCGCAGGATCGTCACCGACATCGCCTTGTCGATGCGGTCCTTGACGCTAGCCAGCATGCTTTCACGCGGCGCGCCGCCCTCGAAGGCCCGGCGCCATTCGCGCAGCGCCGCGATGAACACCGCCGCCATCGGATGATTGGTTCCGGCGGAGAACTGCTGATAAAGATCGTCCAGCGAGCGGCCCGACCAGAATATCTTTTCAAACTTGCTCGCGCGCCGGCGAAGCGCGCCCAGCGCCAGCGTTTTGTTGATGATGATGGTCCACGACCACAGGCTCGCGATCAGCAGCAAAATCATCACGCCTTTGACCAGCAGGTCAGCGCGCATGAAAAGCGAAACCACCGAAATTCCGCCGATGGCGGGCCCGGGCGCCTCAGTGGTGGGCGCGACGTCGATATTGGTGGTCGGCGCCGCAAGAGCTTCGCTTTGCGCCGGTTCGCCGGTGGGCGCCGCGCTCGGCGTCGGCTGGGCCTGCGTCGCTTCCGTCAAGGCCAGGCAAATCAACAGCGCCGGCAGCAGGACGGCGAAAACGCGCGTGATCTTCATGAACCAACCCTTTGACCACGGACCGACCCGTGATGTCTCAAATCGAAAGCAATTATGCCGGGTTACCGCAAAAGCACATCCAAACATGGCCGAATTTTGGCGCCGGTCTATCAAGCTTTTGTTTCACAAAGGAAAGGCAGAAGTTCGTCGCGAACTTCCTTGGGGATACGGCGCGGCTTGCCGCTCAAGGTGATGACGCAGGCCTCGACCCAGCCTTCCACCAGCACAGTCTCGCCGCAAACGACCTTTTGCGCCGCCGACATGCGCGCGCCGGAGAGCCCATCGCAGATCGTATGGACTTCCAGCGGGTCATCTAGCCGCGCCGGTCGATGATATTCGATGGTCGCCTTGCGTATGGTCCAGGCGAGCGGTTCGGGTTCGTGCAGCCGGGCCAACCAGATACCCGCGGAGCGGAAGAACTCGGTGCGGCCGCGCTCCATGTAGCGCAGATAGTTGGCATGATAGACGACACCGGAAAGATCGGTGTCCTCGTAATAGACGCGCAGGGGCAGGATATGCATCTTGCCCTCGAAACGCCCCAGACCGCCGATATCAGCCATCGCTGTCTTCTTCCGTGAAAAGGCCGAATTGGGCCGGATCGCGCGGCGGTGCGGCGAGGCCCAGATGCGCAAAGGCGGCGCTGGTGAGGAGGCGCCCGCGCGGCGTCCTCTGCACAAAGCCCTGCTGCATCAGGAACGGCTCGACGATCTCCTCGATCGCGTCGCGCGCCTCGCCCAGTGCCGCAGCGATGGTTTCGACGCCGACCGGACCGCCGCCGAAAGATTCGGCGATCAATGCGAGATAGCGCTTGTCGAAGGCATCGAGCCCCCGCGCATCGACTTCCAGCCGCGTCAGCGCCGCATCGGCAATCTTCGCATCGACGTGCGCGTGGCCGGCGACGGAGGCGAAATCGCGTACCCGCTTGAGCAGGCGGCCGGCGATGCGCGGCGTGCCGCGCGCGCGACCGGCGATCTCGCGCGCGCCCTCCTTGGTCAGATCGAACCCCAGAACGCGCGCGCCGCGTTCCACGATCGAAAGCAATTCCTCAGCCGAATAGAAATTCAGCCTGACCGGAATGCCGAAACGGTCGCGCAGCGGCGTGGTGATCAGGCCGGACCGTGTGGTGGCACCGACCAGGGTGAACGGCGAAAGCCCGATCTTGACCGAGCGCGCGCTGGGCCCTTCTCCGATCACCAGGTCGAGTTCGAAATCCTCCATTGCGGGATAAAGGATTTCCTCTACGGCCGGATTGAGGCGATGGATTTCGTCGATGAACAGCACGTCGCGCGGTTCGAGATTGGTGAGGATGGCCGCCAGATCACCGGCCTTGGCCAGCACCGGACCGGAGGTCGAGCGGAAATTAACGCCCAGTTCGCGCGCCACGATCTGCGCCAGCGTGGTCTTGCCCAGGCCGGGCGGGCCGGAGAACAGCACGTGATCGAGCGCCTCCTGGCGCCCCTTCGCCGCCTGGATAAAGATCGACAGGTTTTCGCGTGCCTGTTGCTGGCCGACGAATTCGGCAAGTCGCTTGGGACGCAGGCTCGCCTCCAGCGAATCCTCTTCCGCGCGCTCAGGCGCGACCAGACGGTCCGTCGGGGCGGTCGCAGATTTGGCCATCTATCGTCCCATGCCCTTCAAGCTCTCGCGGATCAGCGCGTCGAGTGGCGCCGCCTCGCCGAGGTCGCGCGCAGCGCGGGCGACCGCTTCGGCGGCGGTGCTGGGAGAATAGCCGAGCTTGACCAGCGCGGCGACGGCATCGGCCTCCGGACCGTGCGGTGCGACGATCTGCACCGCGCCCTCATCGGCATGACCGCGCAGCATCATCGACGGCGCCTTGTCCTTAAGCTCGGTGACGATGCGCAGCGCCAGCTTGGGGCCGACGCCCTGGGCCTTTCCGATCGCCGCCCTGTCGGAGAGCGCCAGCGCACGTTCCAGTTCGCGCGGCGACAGCGCCGATAGCACATTCAACGCCACACGCGCGCCGACGTTCTGCACGGTCTGCAGCAGGCGGAACCATTCGCGCTCTTCCGCGCTCGAAAATCCATAGAGGCGGATGGTCTCGTCGGTCAGCCGCATCTCGATCATCAGCGCGGCGCTCGCCCCGGCCGCGAGCTTCGATAAGGTCGAAGCGGGGCAATGCACCAGATAGCCCACCCCGCCCACATCGAGCAGCACGTGGTCCTCCGCCACCGTGTCGATCCGGCCGGTGAGTTTACCAATCACAGGATCGCCGCCGCGATGCGTGCGCGCGTGCCCGAAAGATGCGCGTGGGCGATGGCGGCCGCCAGCGCGTCGGCTGCATCAGCCTGGTCCACCAGACTGAGCGGCAGGAGCCGGCGCACCATCGCCTGGACCTGTTCCTTGCCGGCATGGCCGCTGCCGACCACGCATTTCTTGATGTGGTTGGGCGTGTATTCGGCGATATCGAGACCGGCCTGCGCCGCGGCGAGAAGCGCGACCGCGCGGGCGTGGCCGAGCTTGAGCGCCGCCGACGGATCCTTGTGCACGAAGGCCTGCTCCACGGCGATGGCGGCGGGACGCAGCGCCGCGATCACGCCTTCAAGCTCGCGGTGCAGCATCATCAAGCGCGGACCCAGGCCGTCGGCGGCGCGGGTCGCGATCACGCCATGCGCGACATGCGTCAGCCGCGAGCCGACCACGTCGATCACACCCCAGCCCATCAAGGCGAGGCCCGGATCGAGGCCCAGGATGCGAATTGTGACCATCAAGCGTTTCCAGAATCGCTGTCGGCAGTGTCGCGGATGCGTGGGCCGGCGCGCAACTGGTCAGGCAACGGCCTTTGTCCGTGCATAGCCGAGCATCGCGGCCGCGATCTCGCGTTCGCCCATGATCACGGCGCTGGCGCCAAGCTGTCGGAGATGCTCGACCTCGGCATCGAAATGGGCTCGCGCAACAATCTCCAGGTCGGAACGTGCCTTGCGCGCCTGCTGGACGATCTGACCTGCCTCGAAGGCCTCAGGAATGGCGACGAAGAGAATGCGCGCCGCCGCGAGATTGGACGCCGCCAGAACCGGATCGTCGGCGCCGTTGCCCTGGATGCATTCGATGCCGGCGCCGCGCAAGGCCTCGACGGCGTCGGCGGCCTCCTCGATCACCAGAAACGGCAAGCCGTCGGCCTTCAGGCCATCCCCGATCAATCGTCCGACGCGGCCATAGCCGACCAGCACGGCATGGCCGGACAGGGTTGTCGGCGCCTGCACCGATGCCTTCTTGTCCGGCGTCGGCTTGGGTTGCGGCTCCGCGCGCTTGCGCAACCATTCCGCGCCTTGGAACAGGAAGGGATTGACGAAGATGGAAAGAATCGAGGTGCCGAGGATGAGGGCCCGCGCGCGCTCCGGCATGACCTTCAGCCCGATGCCGAGATCGGCCAGGATGAAGGAGAACTCGCCGATCTGCGCCAGGCCCGCCGCAATCAGGAGCGCGGTCGCCAGCGGATAGCCGAAGAGGCGCACGATCGCGAAGGCGCTGCCGGCGCTTCCGACCAGGACGACAAGAACCGTCATGGTCAGCGCGAGCGGCTCGCGCAGCAGCGTCATCGGGTCGAACAGCATGCCGACCGACACGAAGAACAGGACGGCGAAGGCGTCGCGCAGCGGCAGGGATTCCTCCGCCGCGCGCTGGCTCAAGGGGGATTCGCTCAGGATCATTCCAGCGAAGAAAGCACCGAGCGCGATGGACACGCCGAACAGCTCGGCCGCCGCGAACGCGACGCCCAGCGCCAGCGACAGCACGGCCAAGCGGAACAATTCGCGCGAGCCGGTGTGCGCGATGTAATGCAATATCCAGGGAATGACGCGGCTTCCGACGACCAGCATCAGGGCGACAAACGCCGCAAGCTTGCCGAAGGTCCACGCCAGAGAGACGAGCAGCGTGCCGGTATCGAGTACGGCGCCGCCCTTCAGCAGCGCCGCCAGCGGCGGCAGCAGCACCAGCGTCAGGACCGTCAGCAGATCCTGCACCACCAGCCAGCCGACCGCGATGCGCCCCCGCTCGCTGTCCATCAGCCGGCGATCCTGCAGCGCGCGCATCATGACGACCGTGCTGGCGACGGACAGCGCCAGGCCGAACACCAGGCCGGTGGCCAGCGGCCAGCCGAGCCACCAGGCCACGCCGGCGCCCAGCACTGCTGCGATCGCGACCTGCAGGATCGCGCCGGGCACGGCGATGGCGCGCACCGCCAGCAGGTCCCTGGGCGAGAAATGCAGCCCGACGCCGAACATCAGGAGGATCACGCCGATCTCGGCCAACTGCAGCGTCAGCCCGGCATCGGCGACATAGCCCGGCGTGAACGGTCCGATCAGCACGCCCGCCAGCAGATATCCCACCAGCGGCGACAACTTCAGCCGGTTGGCCAGGGTGCCCAGGACGAAGGCCAGGCCCAGCCCGAAAACCAGCACGCCGATGAGGGGGGATTCGTGCGCCATGGGCGTTTATACAGACGGCCGGCACGTCGAGACAGCGAACCCTAGCCGCCCAGCTTTTCCATCAGCGCCGGGGTGAGCTCGTAATTGCCGTAGACGGTCTGCACGTCGTCGAAATCGTCCAGCGCATCGAGCAGCTTGATCAGCGTCTCGCCCTGGTCGTCGGCGACCGGCGTCATGGTGCGTGGCCGCCATTCGATCTTGGACGACAAGGGCTGGCCGAACTTCGCCTCCAGCGCATCGCGCACCGCGCCGAAATCCTCCAGCCCGACGAGGAATTCGTGGCCCTCCGGCGAGGAGACGCATTCCTCCGCGCCGGCCTCGATCGCGGCTTCCAGCATCGCGTCGTCGCTGCCCTTTTCCGCGGGATAGACGATGACGCCGACGCGGTCGAACATGAAGGTGACGGAGTTGGGCTCACCCAGCGCGCCGCCGAATTTCGAGAAGGTCGAGCGCACGTCGCCGCCGGTGCGGTTGCGGTTGTCGGTCAGGGTCTCCACGATCAGCGCGACGCCGCCCGGGCCGTAGCCCTCGTAGCGCACCTCCTCGATGTTCTCGGCATTGGCCCCGGTCGCCTTGTCGATGGCGCGCTGGATGTTGTCCTTGGGCATCGATTGCTGGCGGGCGGCGATGATGGCGGCGCGCAGGCGCGGATTGTGGTCGGGGTCCGGCATCCCCAGCTTGGCGGAGACCGTGATCTCGCGGCTGAGCTTGGAGAATATCTTGGAGCGGACCTTATCCACCCGCCCCTTGCGGTGCATGATGTTCTTGAACTGAGAATGACCGGCCATGGCGCGTTTCTCTGGGGGCGGGCGGTGAGATAGCCGCCCCGGCGGTCCCGTTTCAAGGCCGGCGCGTTCGGGAGGGGGCCGGAAGGGGCAGCCCCCAAAAGAAAGGCGATGTTATACTTGACAGACCCAACCCAAAACCTTAGGTTTGGAGTATGGCGAGCGCATTTGACGATCCCCGGTTTCATAGCGAAGAGGCAGCCTTCGCCGCCCTTGAGGCGATCATGTGGGCTGGCGGGAAGCCGTCCCATTGCCCGCTCTGTAGCGTCGAGGGAAAGGCCAACAAGCTCGCCGTCCAGACCTCCAAGCCGTCCAAGCGCAACCCCGAAGGCAAGCCGGTCTATGGCGTTTGGAAGTGCTATGCTTGCCGGGGCAAGTTCACGGTTCGCAAGGGCACGATCTTCGAAGAGAGCCGCTTAGAACTTCACCTGTGGCTTCAGGCGGCGTTCCTCATGTGCTCTTCCAAGAAGGGCGTCTCCGCTAATCAGCTTCACCGGACGCTCGGTGTGACGCTCAAGACCGCGTGGTTTCTCTCGCACCGTCTCCGTGAGGCGATGGCCGAAGGTATCCTCAATCCGTTCGGCGCTGGCGGCGGCGCGGTCGAAGTGGATGAGACTTTTATCGGACGCCAGAAGGGTAAGCCGAAGCGCCGCGCCTATCATCACAAGATGAAGGTCCTGACGTTGGTAGATCGTGACACGCGTCGCGCCAAAAGCTTTGTCGTGGATAATACAAAACCCGCAACGCTGGCTCCTATCCTGCGCGCCAATTTGGCGCGCGAGGCACGGTTGATGACTGACGAAGCAGGTTACTATCTGCACGTTGGTCGCGAGTTCGCGGAACACAGCGTCGTGCATCACGGCAAGGACGAATACGTTCGGGGCGATGTCTTTACGAATACGGCAGAAGGCTTCTTTTCTGTGTTTAAGCGCGGAATGAAGGGCGTCTACCAGCACTGTCAGGAGAAGCACCTGCATCGCTATATGGCGGAATTCGATTTCCGGTATAATCACCGTGTCGCTAACGGCGTGAATGACAAAGTTCGCGCGGAACTCGCACTCAAAGGTGCCCGTGGCAAAAGGCTTCTGTACCGGGACTCATTGGTAGGGTAATATCCCGAACCATGAATGCGCCGCTTCTTGATCGTGGACTTTATACGGTTGGTGACGCCGCGCGGTTGCTTAGAATCAGCCCGCAGCGCGTTCGCGGATGGATCGCTGGATACCCTCGCACAAAGTCCGGACCGATTTTGAATAACGATGTGGGCTGGCTGAAAGATTCTTTAGCTTTCAGCTTTGCGAATCTAATGGAGATTCGCTTCATCGAACATTTCCCCGCTCTTGAGGTCCGTGTCGCGACTATCCGCGAAATGGCTAGAGAGGCTGAAAAGGTTCTCAATCATCCCCATCCGTTCGCAACAAAGACCGTTTTCCAAACTGACGGTCGAGCGATATTCGCTGAGACGGCGCAAGTGACGGGGGATAAAAAACTCTATGACCTTCGCGCCAAAAATTGGGCGATGCTTGATGTGATAGAGCAATCTCTACACCGCGAAGTCCAATACGATCCGTCTGGTGACGCCGCGCAATGGCTTCCTCGGCCAGAGATGCCGAACATCGTCATTCATCCGCGCGTGGCATTCGGCCATCCGACACTGAAAAATGCAGGCGTTCCTACGCGTACGCTGTTTGAAGCTTTTCAGGCAGAAGGCGACGACGCCGATAGTGTGGCAAAGTGGTTTGACATAACTCCCGCCTGCGTTCGTGAGGCTGTGCAATTTGAAATCAATCTTGCAATGGCTGCTTGAAAATAGCTTTTGACGAAAATATGCCTCCGCTAATGGTGACGGTTTTCAGAAGCCTCGCCAGCGATGGAGGAGTCTTGAATTGCGAGATTGTTTCCGCCAAAGAATACCGGCCAATAGACGAACGCGGTGACGAACACTGGGTCCGTCGCTTTGCCAAGGATGGCGGCCAAATCGTTATCTCAGGCGATACAAAGATGAGGGCCAGGGTTCACGAATTGGCCGCTCTCATTGAGGCGGGTTTGGTCACATATTTTTTTGAGCGAAAATGGTCTGACGTTAGCTTTTTCACGAAATCAGCGATGCTGCTACACTGGTGGGAACCAGTTAGAAAGCACATGGACACTGCGGCACGCGCCACGTGTTGGGAAATCCCTTATCAGTGGACTTGGAAGGATTTAGTAGATGTCTCGGTTGACCCAAGCCAAATCGCAAAAGCCCGTGAAAATAAAGCCGGATGACTTCGCCTCGGTCGCGGCGCGCCTTGAGTGCGATCCAGACCTGAAGAAGTTTGATGCGGAGCTGAAGAAGATCGCGAAGGCGAAACCTAAGCAGACTGCTTCTGCGAAAGAAGACCGTGGATAGCCCATCCCAAGCTTTCGCCCTTTGAACGTCCCTCTTCTTGACGCGCGCCCATCTTATTGAGCATCGCGCCAAGCGCGAGCACGCCTTGGGCATAGGCAAAGACAAGCATCCACTTCAGCGACACATCGAAAGCAGCCATAGTGCCCAAAACGGTCGCGCCACCGATGGCGCCGGACCACATTAATGCGACGAGGTGTCCTTGGAACCTTCGACCTTCGATTTCGGCCACCGTCGTCCAGTCTGCCCATTCAGCAGGGGTCATTACTCGCCTCCCTCAGTATGAGGGTAGCCTACCGATAGCGCTGGGTCTGTCAAGTATAATATCGCCAAAAGAAAAGCCCCGCCCGGCGGCCGCCGGAACAAGGCCGTTCCTGATTTCCTCGCTACCAGCCGGCAGGCGGAAGACCCTGGCGGCCAACCGCAAGCACTCTCGCTTCAATCGCCACGGTCCTAGCGATCGGCGAAATCGAAAGCCCCGGCGCCAGGGCCCGTTTCGCGTTTCGCACGGGCGCCCGCAAGCTCGCGCCCTCACCTGTCTGGTCTTGCGGCATCGCTACGTCGGCATCGCGAAATCTCCAACGATCACGTTGGAACAAATATAGAACAACTGGCGCAATTGCAAGGCCAGTAGAAAGATTTTTGGATGACATCAGAAAGCAGAAATCTCTGAACCGTCAGTGCCGCAGCACGTCGCGCACGGGCACCGTGGCGAGGGTGTGGCCCTCGGCGTCGGCGATTTCGATGTGTTTGGAGGCGATGTCGCGCGAGCCGCGAGGCTGGTGCGCCAGCACATCGCGGGCCGCGATGATGGCTGCATCGCGTGCGTCTTTCAGCGTCGGAAACTCATAGGCCGTGGGATCGAACTGGCGATGGCCGCCGTCACAGACATTGAGATAAAATTGGGGCACGCTCACTCGCTTTCTCCCACCGGGAAGAGAACGGGCGGCGGCTGCGATGGTTCCGGGCCTCGGTACCGGCGCGCCGTAGGGCATGAATGGGAACTGGCAGCTTGTCATTTTCAGCGGGTCTCTGAACCGACGCAGGGCGTGAGCTCGAAAACGTACGACAATCATTGGTCGGTCCAATATCGCCATGTTGATGCGTCTTGGTGCCGGAACGCGTGGTCCTGCAGAGCGCGCCGTTCGCGCCCATGATCGGCGGCATGAACTTTGGATCGCTTCCAACTCGCCCGAATAGGCCGATCCTGTTTCTCGTCACCCCGACTTCATACCCGCACAGGCCCGGTCGGTTGACGCGCGAAATAAGATTTGCAAAATACGCGCAGTTGTGAATGGGCAGGGGGGAAGTATGCCTAAAATGCGCGGATTGCTAGGTGCCGCGATTGCCGTGCTGGCCGCGTTTGCCGCGACCGCCGCCGAAGCCGCCAAATACCAAGTGGTGTTCGAGTTCAACCCGAAGCACGGCGGCGGGATCGAGCCCCAATATGGCGCGCTCGCCATCGACTCAGCCTCCGGCCTCTACGGCGCCGCATCCATTGGGGGGACCGGCAACAAAGGCATGATCTTCGGCAAACCGGCGAACAGCACCAAATATATCGACCTGCACGATTTCGGCGGCACCGACGGGATGTATCCCAATGGCGGCGTGCTGTATCAGCCGTCGGACGGCACGATCTACGGCACCACGATTTACGGCGGCAACGCGTATGCGGACCAGTTCGTCGGTTACGGGGTTCTGTGGAAGATCGATCCTCAGCTCGGCTTCAGCGTGCTGCACAATTTCACCGGTCAAAGCGACGGCAGCTCGCCGGTCGACGCGCCGGTCATGGACGGCAAAGGCAATCTCTACGGCGTTGCCTCGACCAGCGACGAAGGCGACGGCGGCACCATCTGGGAATACAGCCCGGACGGCACGTTCAAGGTCCTGCACACCTTCAACGGCACCGAAGGCCTCAACCCGCCGGCGCGCCTGATCATGGACAAGAACGGGAACCTGTTCGGCGTCACCGCCAACGGCGGCGCGAACGGATGGGGCACCGTTTTCGAGCTCAGCGCCAACGGGACCTTCACCACGCTGCACGATTTCGACGGAACGAACGACGGCGGCGTACCGATGAACTTCCTCACCTTGGACAACAAGGGCAATCTTTACGGCACCGCCTCGCAAGGCGGCGCGGCCAACTATGGCACGGTGTTCAAGCTGGCGCCGAACGGCAAATTCACCGTCCTGCATTCCTTTTCCGACGACGCCAACGGCGCCAATCCGTTCTGCAACCTCGTCCTGCTGAAGAAAAATCTCTACGGCACCACCGCGGAGGGCGGCGGTCCTTCCAATGGCGGCGTGGTGTTCGAAATGGGGATGGATGGAACGGAGACGGTGCTGCACACATTCGCCGGCGCGCCGAAGGACGGTGCGACGTCCTATGCCGGTCTGGTGCTCGGTCCGTACAATAACCTTTACGGCGACACGATCGCCGGCGGCAGGCAGGACCGCGGCACCCTGTTTGACGTGAAGGCGAAGTAGCCGCCGTTCTGCCGCGGTCGGCGAACGACCCACGCCTCAATTCGCGTAGGTCACCGTGGCGGTCAGCGCCGTCGAGTCGAAGCGGAAATCGGCGTTGTTGTCGATGATGAAATCGATGTGGTCGCCCGCCTTGACCGTGATGTCGAGTTCCTGCGGACCGGTGGTGGCCAGGTTGTTCGGGTCGGTCGAATCGAGCGCGCCCGATGCCAGGTCGCCGTGCTTGGCGTTGTTGAGGTCGACATACCAGCGGATGCCGTCGCCGCCATAGGGATCGATGTCGGTGAAGCTGTAGGCGATGCTGACCGCGCCGGCCTTGGGCGCCAGGAAGCTCAGCACGCTGTCGCCCGCCGATCCGACATCCATGAACATCGTGTCGGCCGGCCACGTCACCACGCCGCAGCAGTAATTGGTGGTCAGCGCATACGGCTTGGCATTGTCGCTGATGTAGGGATAGGACGGGCTCGACCAGATATAGGTCTTGACGAATTTGGTGCCCTTCTTGGTCGTGCGCGACCATTCCGTATCGGACGGGTTGACCGTGGACAGCAGCGTGTATTTGCCGTCGCGCACGCCGGTGGTGTTGTAGCGGTAGGACCAGGTCGATTTCTTGGTGTTCTTGACCCGCGAAAATCCGCTCACCGCATCATAGACGGTGCCGGCCTGGACCTGGCCGGCCAGCAGCAGCACCGCGACACCGGCGATGACGTTCGACCTGCGGCGCATGGCTTCTTCTCCGATCCGAGGGCTCCCGGACGATGCCGAAAACCGCCGCGAGGGTAAAGTTCGCAAGCAAGAAGTTTTTTTGACCTTGACATCTATTAGAACGTTTCTAATTATCACTCGCAGAAAGACCCTCACCCATCCGGAGACGAAAATGCTGAGTATTGGCGACAAATTCCCCGATTTCGCGCTGAAAGGCGTGGTGTCCACCGACCCCAAGACCGCCTTCAAGGACTTCACGCCGGCGACCGACGCGGGCAAATGGAAGATCGTGTTCTTCTGGCCCAAGGATTTCACCTTCGTCTGCCCGACCGAGATCGCGGGCTTCGGCGCCCTGGCCGGCGACTTCAAGGACCGCGACGCGGTGATCTACGGCGTCTCGATCGACAGCGAGTTCGTGCACCTGGCCTGGCGGCAGAACCACGCCGACCTCAAGCACCTGCCCTTCGCGATGCTCGCCGATGTCAAGCGCGAGCTGACCTCGGCGCTGGGCGTGCTCGACAAGGCCGAGGGCGTGGCGCAGCGCGCGACCTTCGTCGTCGATCCCGACGGCATCATCCGCTTCGTCTATGTGACGGACCTCTCGGTCGGCCGCAATCCGCAGGAAGTGCTGCGCGTGCTCGACGCGCTGCAGACCGACGAATTGTGCCCCTGCAACTGGCAGAAGGGCGACGAGGTCCTCAAAGCGGCCTGACGATGTTGCGCGATCTAACGGCGTACCCCTTCGCCGGATTGCGCCTCGGCGCTCCGCGGCCATTGCCCTCTCCCTGGCCGCGGAGCGTCTTTTTCACCCAAGGAAACCCAGATGAATCTCGAATCCCTGAAAGGCCGCCTGCCCGACTATGCGCGCGACCTGAAACTGAACCTGTCCTCGCTGGCCGGCGAAACGCTGCTGACCACGCAGCAGCGCGCCGGCACCTTCATCGTCTCGGCCCTCGCCGCGCGCAACGCGGAGGTGACGCGCGCGATGCTGGGCGAATTCGCGCCGCTTCTCTCGGCCGAGGCGCTGAACGCGGCGCAGGCGGCGGCCGCCATCATGGCGATGAACAACATCTATTACCGCTTCACCCATCTGGCCTCGGCGCCCGAATACCGCACGCTGCCGGCCAGGCTGCGCATGAACGTGATGGCCAAGCCCGGCGTCGAGAAGGTCGATTTCGAACTCTGGTCGCTGGCGGTGTCGGCGATCAACGGTTGCGGCATGTGTGTCGACAGCCATGAGAAGGTGCTGCGCGAGCACGGCATCGGCGTCGAGCAGATCCAGGCCGCGGTGCGCATCGCCGCAACCGTCCACGCCATCGCCTGCGTGCTGGACGGATTGGAAACCGCGCGCCTGCCGGTCGCCGAAGCGGCCTAGTACGGCGCCGCGACGCGGAAGTTGGACTGCACCAGGATCTGCTCGACAGTGCGGCCCGCGCCAAGCGGCAGCCACAGCCCTTCGGTGCGCTGATTGCCTCGCGCGGCTCCGGTGACGCGCAGCGACAGGCTGCGCGCCGGCGCCGCGGTCGCCACGACATGGGCGAGCAGGACGGCGAAGCGCAGCCGCACGCCGGGATCGGGATGCTCGGAGACCAGCCGGCCCGTCTGGTCCTGGTCGAGGCCGGGATAGACGCCGGTGCCGACCAGCCGGGCGCGGAAATCGCCCATCCCCGCCGGCTCGTAGATGTGGATGTGGCGCAGCGCGTGGCGGATGTCCTTAGGCCGAATCTCGGCGCGCGCCGGCATGGCGCGCTCGCCCCGAAGCCGGTTCCAGTAATCCAGCAGCACGCGCAGTTCGGGATCTTCCACCGTCTGCGCCGGATGGATTTCCGGCGGCGTCGGCGCGGAGCGGTAGATGCTCTCGCTCGCCATGGGTTTCCTTTTTATACGGAACATGAACCTGCTCTGTCGGCAGTCCTAGCAGGATTCGGCCGGTGATGCGCAGGAGCATCCGCAGCGCGCGAACGCGCCGGACGGACGGCTGACGGTACGAGGTTGAACGGGAACTCAGACCCGCGTCGGGAACGGGTTGCGCTCGACGAACTGCTTCTGGTGCCAGTAGGGATAGGCCGGTGTGCGCGCGCTGGCGGCATCCAGCTTGGCCACCTGCTCCGGCGTCAGGTTCCAGCCGATGGCGCCCAGATTGTCCTTCAGCTGCTTCTCGTCGCGCGCCCCGATCACGATGGTGGCGACGGTGGGCCGCTGCAAAAGCCAGTTGAGCGCGATCTGCGGCACGGTCTTCTGCGTCTCCTCGGCGACCGCGTCCAGCGCGTCGACCACGCGGTAGAGATATTCGTCCTCCACCGGCGGGACGATATCGGCGGTGGTATGCCGGCGGCTCTGCTCGGGCAGCTTCCCGCCGCGGCGGATCTTGCCGGTCAGGCGGCCCCAGCCCAGCGGCGACCACACCACCGCGCCGACGCCCTGGTCGAGGCCGAGCGGCAGCAGCTCCCACTCATATTCGCGCCCGATCAGCGAGTAATAGGTCTGGTTGGCGACGTAGCGCGGAAAGCCGTAGCGGTCGGCCACCGCCAGCGCCTTCATCAGATGCCAACCGGAAAAATTGGAGACGCCGATATAGCCGATCTTGCCGGCGCGGATCAGCCCGTCGAGCGTGGAGAGCACTTCCTCCGGCGGCGTCATCGCGTCATAGCCGTGAAGCTGGAACAGATCGATATGGTCGGTGCCCAGCCGCTTCAGCGCGCTTTCGACCGCGCGCGTCAGGTGATAGCGCGACGAGCCGACCGCGTTGGCCTCCTTGGCCGAGCGGAAGGTCGCCTTGGTCGAGATCAGCACCTTGTCGCGCCGCCCCTTGATCGCGGCGCCGAGAACTTCCTCCGCCGCGCCGCCCGAATAGATGTCGGCGGAGTCGAACAGGGTGACGCCGTGTTCGAGGCAGATATCCACCAGCCGCGTCGCCTCCTCCGCCTGGGTCGAGCCCCAGCCCGCCAGACCGCCCTTGCCGCCGAATGTGCCGGTGCCGAAACTGAGGACCGGGACCGTGAAGCCCGAACGTCCCAATTGCCGATATTCCATGCGAAGTCTCCTGATTGCGATCGACCAACAATTGGAAACTTGCGCGCCCATTTCAACCGCGTTGGCGGCGCGGTTATCCTATTGCCGCACCAGCCGGATCCAGCCGATATCGGCATCCTCGCGCGTCTGCTGCCGATAGACGGCCCGCCCCGATGTCGGATCGACGGCGATGGGCGAGCCCGGCACGGCGCCGGCCGCATATCCGATCGGCACCGCCTGTCCGCCCGTCACCGGCACTGCCATGAGTCGCGGATGCGCGGGATCGGAAAAATCCGGATAGACGACGCGGCCGGCGGTGACGGTCCAGGACCATGGCGCCGATAGGTCCGGCCAGTCGGTCAGGCGGCGCGGCGTGCCGTCCATCCGCCAGATGCCGGGCGCGCCGCTTTTGACGCCGAAGATCATGGAGCCGCGGACGCGGACGAACTGCCAGCCATAGCCGGACACCGGAAACGATCGTTCCGGATGGGCGAGGTCCACACGCCACAGGCGCCAGTCCGTCGCATCGCGGCGCACGACCAGCAGGCTCTTGCCGTCCGCGCTCCAATCGGCCGAGGCTATTTCCTGCACGGATAGATACTGCGCCAGCGGCGCGCCGCCGCGGGTCAGTACCGAAACCCCAAAGCCCTCGCGTGTCGCCTGAAGGTAGGAGAATCGCGTTCCGTCCGGCGACCAGCGCAGACCGCAGCCGCAGCTCGTCAGACTCAGCAACTGGTGGAGAGGCTTGCCCGGCTCGGCGAGCCAGATCCCCGGCCCGCCCGATTGCACGGCCATGACGGCCAGCGTTCCGTCGGGCGCATAATCCATCGACCGCACTTCGAGACCGCTGCGGTCGAGGATCTGCGGCGGCCGGTCGGCCGAGGCGGATGCGACGGTCAGAACGCTCTTGAAAGAGTCCAGGGCCAGCGCCAGAAGGCCGCCGGGCCCGGACGCCAGCGAATCGATCTCGACGGGGCTCGTCATGATCCGCTACGGCGCTGCCCCCGAAACCGGATAGGCCCACAACGACGAATCCCATTGCTTCGTACGCGACGCGAACACGGTGCGGGAATCAGAAGACCAAGCCGCGTTCATATCGTCGTCATCGCTCTGCAAAAGCACCCGCTCCGGACCCGCCGGGAGCGGATGCAGCACGATCTGCGACGCCACGGCGCTGATGAAGCGGACAAGCAGCATCGTCTTTCCGTCGGGCGACAGCGCGGAAAAGCCGTCCTCGGCCGCCCTCGCGGCGTGAATGAACTCGTCCGCTTTTCCGGTATCCAGATCGAGGCGGAAGATGTGCTGGGGCCGGTCGGCAACCGCGCTGTCGGAAAAGAACAGCGCATGTCCGCCGTGATCCCAGGCCACGGTCGTGAGAAAGCTGCTCCGACAGCGCCCGACCTCGTGCGAGGCTCCCGCCGGCACCGCGATCAGCAGAATCCGGCAGGGCTTGCCGGACTCGTAACCGATATAGGCGATGGTGCGTCCGTCCGGCGACCAGGCCGGCCAGAGCGCGCCGAACGGATCGTCGGTCAGCCGGATCGGATCGCCGCCGTTGCGCAGGCGTAGATAGAGCTTGCGGTGCGCGAGATCGGTGCCGGCGGAATAGGCGATGATCGTGCCGTCGGGCGAGAACGCCGGCCCGCGCTCGACCAGCGGTGTGGCGATGAACAGCAGATGGGATTCGGCGATCGTCCAGGAGCGCGGCCGCGCCGCCATCATGAGAGCGACGGCAAGCGCCAGACCCGCGACCGCGATCGCCAGCGCGACGGCGGAGATGGCGCGCCACGGCCGTGCCCGTGACGGCGACGCGGGGGCGCCGGCCGGCGCGACGGCGG
>JAATGL010000003.1 GCA_015654705.1 Alphaproteobacteria bacterium
AATTCCTACAAGCGGCTGATCCCCGGCTTCGAGGCGCCGGTGCTTTTGGCCTATTCGTCGCGCAACCGCTCGGCCTCGTGCCGCATTCCGTTCTCGGCCAGCCCCAACGGCAAGCGCATCGAGGTGCGCTTCCCCGACGCGGGATCGAACCCCTATCTGGCCTATGCCTCGCTGCTGATGGCGGGCCTCGACGGCATCGAGAACAAGATTCATCCCGGCGACCCGATGGACAAGGATCTCTATGCCCTGCCGCCCGAGGAGCTGAAGGAAATCCCGACCGTGTGCGGCTCGCTGCGCCAGGCGCTGGAGGAGCTCGACAAGGACCGCGCCTTCCTCAAGAAAGGCGGCGTGTTCAGCGACGACTTCATCGACAGCTATATCGAACTGAAGATGACCGAGGTGCACGCCTTCGAGCACACCCCGCATCCGGTCGAGTTCAAGATGTATTATTCGGTGTGAGATTTTTCTGACGGCAAAGAACCGGAAGGGCCCCGACGTCACCGCGGGGCCCTTTTGCTTTTCAGCATTCTCTACATCACCTTCAGCCCCAGATGTTTCTGCATCGGCGCGAAGTCGCGATCGTCATGCAGCAGCGCGTGACGATGTTCGATGCAGAATGTGCCGATGATGATGTCCGCCGTTTTGCGAATGATGATTCCAAGGTCCCGCAGCCGGCGGTAGTTGCGCGCCGCCTTTGGCGCCAGATCGGCGCCCAGAAGCGGCACGACGGCATACTCGCGCAAGGCTCGATTAATGCGTGCGGCGTGCGCTTCGTTGCAGGCGCCCTGCAGAACCTCCAGCAGGATCAGGTCGCCGATCAGGAGAGGCTCCCGCGCCGCGGCGGTCTGCAGCTTGACGGTCGCCGCAGTGGTATGGCCCCTGAGTTGCGCAATCCAAACGGAACTGTCGACGAGGATCACCCGCGACGCCCCTGGCGCATCTCGTCCAGATCGCCGGTCCACCCCAATCCCTTGAGGTCCGCCAGCGCCCTGGCCTGCGCCCGAACCCGCACCAGGAGACGCAACCCCTCCTCCACCGTGGCCCGCTTGGTCGTCAGGCCCGACGCCGCCATCGCGCGGGACAGCAGCATGTCGTCGATTTCGATGTTGGTCCGCATGACGTTCGCCAATTCATATGTGTATGATTTCTGAATCATATACACATGGACCTTTTTCGCAAGTTCCGACCGGCGGGCTCCCGCACGCCGCATTCGATTGCGTTTAAGCCGCTTATTTGGTCTGGACCGAATCGCCATCGGGCTCGGAGCGATCCGGGCCCCTCGCTTCGCGCTATGCCGCGGCTTCGGCCATGTCTTCGCCGGTCTCGGCGCGGACGGGTTCGAGCGGCAGCACGACATAACCGCAGCAGCCCCGGCCCGGCTCGCTTTCCAGCCAGGCGCGTCCGCCGTGGAGTTCGGCGAGGCCGCGGATCAATGCCAGGCCGAGTCCGGTGCCGCCGGCCTGCCGGTCGTAGCGGTTGTCGACCTGGTTGAACGGCGTGAAGATGCGGTCGAGCTTGTCGCGCGGAATGCCCGGTCCATTGTCCTGCACGGAAATCTGGAAGCCGCCCCCTCGCGCCGCACTTCCCACCACCGCGATGTGTCCGCCTTCGGGGGTGAACTTCACCGCGTTGGAAACCAGGTTGATCAGGATCTGCTTGAGCGCGCGCTCGTCGGCATAGAGCGGCGGCGCAGAGGCGTCGACCTCGATGGTCAAGCTCTGATGCTTCTCGCGCGCCTTGGCGGCGATCAGCTTCAGCGCGATGTCGAAAGTGCGATGCGCCTCCAGCGGCTGCGGCTCGATCTCCATCTTGCCGGCCTCGATCTTGGCGACGTCGAGCAGATCGTTGATCAGGCTCAGCAGATGCGCGCCGGACGAATGGATGTCGCCGGCATATTCCCTGTAGCGCGGCGAGCCGGTGGGACCGAAACATTCCTGCGCGATGATCTCGGAAAAGCCCAGGATGGCATTGAGCGGCGTGCGCAGTTCGTGGCTCATATTGGCGAGGAAAGCGGTCTTGGAGGCATTGGCGGTCTCCGCCTCGAAACGCTTGCGCAAGGCGTCGTCGCGGGTCTCCTCCAGTTCGCGCGCGAGGTCCTCGACCTGGAAGCGCAACCGCGAATCCTCGTCCAGGCGGTGCATCAGCCGCTGTCCGTCGATCAGCAATTGCATCGCGAACATCGGGATGACGCCCGCCGCGCCGTAATCGATCAGCGAGGTGCCGAAAACGAAGCGCAGCGACGCCATCGCGGTGAAGGGAATGAGGCTCGCCAGCACCATGTCCATGTGGCTGGCGCGGCTGACCACCAGGCCGGCCAATATGCAGACCGTGGCGGCGGCGAGAAAAATGTGATTGGTCTGGCTCGCGGAATCCCACAGCAGCCACGGCATCAGGCCCCAGGCCGCGCTGACCGCTCCCTGTAGCGTCACCATCCGCGCGAACCAGCCCGGCGTGCGCTCATAGCCGGCGCTGCCAGCCGTATCCTTCTGGTAATAGGAAACCACTTGGGCCGCCACCAGCATCGTCACCGCGAGGATGGCCGGCAGGACGATGACGTGGAGCGGCGGCAGACGCCCCACCAGGCCGATGCGGACCGATGTGAGCATCGCGATCGCCAGCGCCCAGAGCGGCGCCGAGAGGCGGGTGGCGCGCAAGGCTTCGGCGGTGAGATCGAGTTGCGCCTTGAGAACGCGGATATCCGCGCTTCGCTGGACGCGCAACCGCTTGCCAAATCCCACGGTCAATGCCTCGTTCACCCTTTTTCCGACTTTCCGGATCGTACGAGCGGTCCGTTAAAATTTGCTGAGAAAAGGACTAACGCACCGCGCGCAGCACCTGCCGCGGCACGTGAACCGCCAAGGGAAAATAAACCATGACCTTCGTTCCGGCGCCGACTTCGCTTTCGATCCAGGCACGTCCGCCATGCAGCTGGGCCAGGCCCTGCACCAGCGCCAGGCCGAGACCGGTGCCGCCGCCATTGCTGTCGTAGCGGTTGTCGACCTGGCTGAACGGCTTGAACACGCGGGCGAGCTTTTCCTTCGGAATGCCCGGGCCGTCATCCATGACGCTGATGGTGAAGCCGCCATCGTCCGCGGGCAGGCAGACGACTTCGATATGTCCGCCATGCGCGGTGTATTTGACCGAGTTGGACACCAGATTGAGGACGATCTGCTTCACCGCGCGCGGATCGGCGACGGGCTGGCGGATGTGGGAGGAGAGCGTGAAGTTGAGCGTCTGGCCCTTGGCCAGGGCGCGCGGCGCCATCAGCCGCCTGATGCCTTCGAGCAGCGGCTCGAGGTCGAGCGGCTGCGGATCGATTTCCATCTTGCCCGCCTCGATCTTGGCGACGTCGAGCAGGTCGTTGATCAGGCTCAGCAGATGGGCGCCGGAATTGTGGATGTCGCGGGCATATTCGCGGTAGCGCTCGATCGCCGGGCCGAAGGATTGTTCGGCGATGATGTCGGAAAAGCCCAGGATGGCGTTGAGCGGCGTGCGCAGCTCGTGGCTCATATTGGCGAGGAAGATGGTCTTCGACGCGTTGGCCGCCTCGGCCTCGAAGCGCTTGCGCAAGGCGTCGTCGCGCGCCAGCCTCAGCGCATCGGTCAGATCCTCGTTGGCGAAGCGCACCGCCAGCATCTCGTCGACGCGCTTGCGCGCCACGCCGCCCATCACGAGGATGTAGGCCATGTAGACCGGCGCCACCACCGACATCACCAGCGCGGTGTCGCCCGGCGCCGTCAGAAACCGCAGCCAGAAGACGGCGGTGGTCGTCAGCGTGCCGACGGTGAAGATCAGCCGGTGCGCCGAGCGGGTGAAGGCGCCGGCCCACACGACGCAGACCATCAGGATGGCGATATAGACGTTGTTGACCGCATTGCCGCTGGACCACCACAGCCAGCCGACCGCGCCGGTGCCGACCGAATAGACGACCACGAACAGCACCAGCTCGCGCTGCGCGACCGCGAGACCATGGGCCGGATTGAGGTTGGCGCGATAGACGAGGCGCGCAAGGGCGGAGGTGATGACCTGAAGCGCCAGCGCGGCGATGATGTTCCGGGCCGAGACGTGGCCGAACGTGTTCGGGCCGATGACGAAGGCGACCGTAGCCAGCGCCGTCATGATCGGGTTATAGACGATCGTCGCGGGCAGGCTGCTGATGATCTGTTTCAGGCGCGCGTCAAGGTCCCGCAGATCTTCCTTGCGGGGCTCGCCGGCCAGTGACTTTTCGAGCGGATGCGTGTTCACGTGAGCCAGCATGCACACAGCGCGTTAACGGAGACCTTCTTTGAACGCATGCGCCGGCGGTAGGCTTTCGTTAACCTGAACAATTCGCGAATCGTGAAAATCCGCAGCAAACGAGCCATGGCCAAGACACCCGACCTGTTCGACGCGCCCTCCGCACCGTCCAAGGGCTATACCGCCAAGGACATTGAGGTCCTGGAGGGCCTGGAACCCGTGCGCCGCCGCCCCGGCATGTATATCGGCGGCACCGACGAGCACGCGCTGCACCATCTGGCGGCGGAGATTCTCGACAATGCGATGGACGAGGCGGTGGCCGGCCATGCCAGCCGCATCGAGATCGAGCTTCAGGCCGGCGACGTCCTCACCGTGCGCGACAACGGCCGCGGCATTCCGGTCGACCCGCATCCCAAGTTCAAGAACAAATCGGCCTTGGAAGTGATCATGACGACGCTGCATGCCGGCGGGAAATTCGGCGGCAAGGTCTACGACACCTCGGGCGGCCTGCACGGCGTCGGCGCCTCGGTCGTCAACGCGCTGTCGGAATGGATGGAGG
>JAATGL010000310.1 GCA_015654705.1 Alphaproteobacteria bacterium
AGGATGCGCACGCTGTCCGGCTCCTTGCGCTGGCTGACGAATTTGGATTGGCCCGGCCGGCGCCGGTCCAGGTCTGCCTGGATGTCCTCGACCGTGAGCGCGATGCCGGGCGGGCAGCCGTCGATCACGCAGCCCAGCGGCGGGCCGTGGCTTTCGCCGAAGGTCGTCACGCGGAACAGATGGCCGAACGTGTTGTGCGACATGGCCCGTCCTATGCGCCGAAAAAGGCTTCCGTCCCCGACGAAAACCGCAGCATCCCGGCATTGGGCGGGTGGTACTCCAATGTGCGTTCGCGCGAAAGCCCGAG
This sequence comes from Alphaproteobacteria bacterium, assembly GCA_015654705.1. Classification (GTDB taxonomy): domain Bacteria; phylum Pseudomonadota; class Alphaproteobacteria; order Micropepsales; family Micropepsaceae; genus Rhizomicrobium. The sequence goes on from JAATGL010000310.1 coordinate 308, forward strand.
CAGATGGGCGCGGATCATCCGCAGCGTTCCGGCATGGGTGACGATCAGCGCGTCGCGCGCCAGGGTCGCGAGAAATTCGCCGACCCGCGCATATACCATCGCCAGGCTCTCGCCATTGGGGCGGACGTAGTCCCAGTTTGCGGCACCGAAGCGGCCTTCCGGGCCCATGTCGATCTCGGCATAGCGCTTCCCCGTGTGGTCGCCGAAATCGATCTCCATCAGCCGGCGGTCGGCGCGATAGCCGTCGGGCGCGAGCCCCGCTTCGGCGCGCAGCAACTCCATCGTCACGCAGGTGCGGTGCAGGGAGCTTGCGAAAAAATCCAGGCTGTCGATTGCCGGGGTGAGTTCTTTCAAAAGCCGTCCGTTGGCGCGGGCCTGTTCGCGGCCTTTCGCGGTCAGCGGCGAGTCGTTCTGCGCCGCGATCCGTCCCTCGACATTGTGCCGGCATTCGCCGTGGCGGACGATATAGAGCGTGAGCGCCGTCACGGCTTGTCGTACCGCTTGATCTTGTGGCCGCGCACGCGGAACACGACGCCCTGCGGCTCGTCGAGGTCGGACATCTCCTGCGCGTTCAGCCCCTCGAACAGGCCGCGCAGGATGCGCGTCAGCCCGCCATGGCTGACCGCGAAAGTGTCGCGCTTGAGGCCGGCGATCCATTTCTCGATGCGCTTGGCGACGTCGGCATAGTCCTCGCCGCCCGGCACGCGCACGTTCCACTTGTCGTGCTCGCGCTTGTCGAAGAATTTGGGATCGAGGGCGCGGGCCTCTTTGTGCGTCAGCCCGTCCCAGGTTCCCAGATCGATTTCGCACAGCCGCTTGTCGACGGAATAGGCCTTGGGCGGCAGATCGAGCTCGGTGCGGATGATCTCCATGGTCAGCCGCGCCCGGTGCAGCGGGCTGCTGACGAATTTTAGCGCGCCCGGATCGTCGACATGGTGTTCGAGGATTTTGGCGATTGCCTTGGCCTGGCGGTGGCCGCGCTTGGTCAGCGGCGTGTCGATCGTGTGGCCTTGAAACCGTTTCGCGACATTGGCCTCGGTTTCGCCGTGGCGGGCGAAATAGAGCGTGATGTCCGGCGGCAGCTTCAACACCATCAGCGCACCGCATAGTGCTTGGCGTAGAGCGTGACGTACCATTTTCCGTCGTCGTCATAGGCGAGGGGAGCGACCGATTTTGTTCCCGATGCCAGATAATGCACGACCATGTTCTTGCAGTCGGCGGCGGGCGCCATGTCCGAAACCACGAAACGCACCGGGGCTTCATCGGTGCCGTAGATCTGGACCATCGCGGATTTGAGCGCGTCCTGCACCGCGCTCTTGAGCGGCGCCACGGGACAATCCGCGGAAAACAGCGAGGTCGTCTTCGCCGGCGCCGCCGCCGTCTCAGACGCGGCGGACGAGGCCGGCGCCTGATTGGTCGGTACCCGGGCAGGCTTGCGCCCGCAGCCGCTCAGGGCCAGCACGGACAGGCAGACGAGCGCGATCCGCGTTGTCAGGGCCATCTATTCCGCTCGCCTGGCGGCGATGTCGGGCGCGTCTTCCGCCTTCATGCCGACGATGTGATAGCCCGCATCGACATGCAGGCATTCGCCGGTGACGGCCGTGCCCAGGTCGGAGAGCAGGAACAGCGCCGCATTGCCGACCTCGTCCGTCGTCATGTTGCGGCGGAGCGGCGAATTGTGCTCGTTCCATTTCAGGATGTAGCGAAAATCGCCGACGCCCGCCGCCGCCAGCGTCTTGATCGGGCCGGCCGAAATCGTGTTGACGCGGATCGCCCGCTTTCCGAGATCCTCGGCCATGTAGCGCACGCTGGCCTCCAGCGCCGCCTTGGCGACGCCCATCACGTTGTAATGCGGCATCACCTTCTCGGCCCCGTAATAGGACAGCGTCACCATGGCGCCGCCATTGGGCATCATCTTCTCCGCGCGCTGGGCGACGGCGGTGAAGGAATAGCAGGAGATGTCCATCGTCATGCGGAAATTTTCGGGCGTCGTGTCGACGTAGCGGCCCTTGAGCTGGTCCTTGTCGGAAAAGGCGATGGCGTGGACCACGAAATCGAGCGTCTCCCATTTCGTCGCCAGTTCGGCGAAGACCGCGTCGAGCGAACCCTGGCTGGTGACGTCGCAATCGATCACCGCCGTGGGATTGAGCGGCTCGACCAGCGGCAGCACGCGCTTGCGGAAGGTTTCGCCCTGATAGGTGAAGGCCAGTTCGGCACCGGCCCCGTGCAGCGCCTCGGCGATGCCCCAGGCGAACGCGCGGTCGTTCGCGACCCCCATCACGAGGCCGCGCTTGCCCTTCATCAGGCCGCTTGTGGACATAAGGCAACTCCTGAGATCGGGCGGAATACAGGCCCCGGCTAAGGCCGATTGGGGGAGAAATCAAGCACGTCGCCCCTTTGTGACACACCTGTCACAACCTCGCCAAGCCGGCCGGGGCATCGGCGCAATGATGCGAGAACAGGGCGTTGCGGCATATGCTATCACGTGATAGCATCCGGCGATGGCTCAGCTCTTGGTCCGCGACGTCCCCGACGCGATTGCCGCCGCGCTGAAGAAGCGTGCTGCCCGCAATGGCCGCAGCGCGGAAGCGGAACACCGCGCCTTGCTGGAACAGTCTCTCGGCACCGAGGGCAGCGATTTCTGGGAACAGGCGGCGAAGCTGCGGGAGGAAACACGCGGTCGCATCTGCGGAAATTCCGCCGATTTGATTCGGGAAGAGCGCGACAAGCGGTGATCGTCATCGACGCATCGGTTGCGGTCAAATGGGTGCTTGACGAAGCGGATTCGGACGCGGCCCTGAGATTGCGCAGCGAGCAGCTCAGCGCGCCGTCACTTTGGCTCATCGAGGCGGGCAACGCCTTGTGGAGCAGGGCGCGGCGGCGGGAAATCTCTTTTACGGACGCCGAAGATCGGCTGCGGATATTGCGATCTTCACCGATCGTTTCGACGCCGGTCGAGCACGATCTCTCCGCAGCGCTGAAACTCGCCAACGAACTGGCGCATCCGATCTATGATTGCCTCTATTTGGCATTGGCGCTGCGCGAGGAGACGCATGTCGTCACCGCCGATCGCCGGTTCGCCGCCCTTGCCGCCGCGCGGCCCGATCTGGGCGGACGAATTCGCCTATTGGCCTGACAGAAAAACGCAAAAGCGGAGCCTAGGGCTCCGCTCCGCGGTCGGCGCGACGAGAAAAAGATTCAGCAGGTGGCGACGAGGTTGAAGTTGAAATCCGCCGGCAGGAGCGTCACGCCGAGAAAGGTGCCGACGCGCGCCGTGCCCTTGCCGTGTTTGCCGACGACGATATAGCCCGGCAAGGTCGAGTTCTTTCCCTTGCCACCAAGCGTCGCGGTCATCGCGCAATCGCTGATGTCCTGGCTGAACGTCACCATATAGACGCCGGTGCTCACATGCTCGACCTTCGCGACATTCGAATTGCGACCGAGCGTTCCGTCGGAACGTATGACCGCCCAGCCGCCATTGGCGGCCTGCGGCTGGCTTTGCGCCGAGGCGATGGTTGTGTGGACCGTCAAAAGTCCGGCGGCGATTGCGAGCGAAGCCGCAAGAGTGCGTGTCTGAACCGACATTGATGTCTCCCGTTGATTCCGCGCTGTTGCGAGGAGAACCGTCTCCTCGACGCGCGGTCCCAGTGACAACGGGAGCCACCATCGCGCGTTGCGGGAGGGCTCCGAACGCGGCTAACGAACGGTTTCGCCGTTCCCTAGATTTGGACGGACCGTTTTACCGCAGCTTCGCCCGCGGATCGTAAGTCGTATCCCAGCCTTCGCAGAATTTGCGCAAGGCGGAATCGCCGCCGTCGGGCAGGGCGATGACCAGCTTCACGTAGAGATCGCCGGCCGCTTCGCCGCCATGCGCGGGAATCCCCTTGCCCTTGAGGCGCAGCACGCTGCCGGAGTTCGAATTGGCCGGCACGCTGAGCGACACCGTGCCGGTCAATGTCGGCACCGGGACCTTGCCGCCCAGCACCGCCTCCTGCAGCGTGACCGGCAATTCCATCCGCAGATCGTTGGCGTCGCGCGTGTAGTAGGGATGCGGCGCCACCGACACCTGCATCAGCACATCGCCCGGCGGACCGCCGCGCTTGCCGGCGCCGCCGCGTCCCTTGAGCCGGATCTGCTGGCCGTCCTTCAGGCCGGGCGGGATCTTGACGTCGATCTGCTCGCCATTGGGCAGCATCACGCGGCGCGAACCGCCGCGCGCCGCTTCCTCGAAGGAGACCGTCGCGTTGACGGCGAAATCCTGGCCCTGGCGCGGCTGCTGCCGTCCGCCTCGGCCGCCGAGCCCGCCCAAAAGGTCGCTGAACAGATCCTCGGCGCGGAATCCTTCGGCGGTTTCGCCGTCATGGCCGGTCCAGGAGAAATTGAAATCGCGGGGGCTGCCGCCGCCGAACGGCCCGCCCTGGAAGCCCTGCGCGCCCGGATCGAAGCCGCGCGAATTGCCGCCGGCGTCGATCTCGCCCGCATCGAATTTGGCGCGCTTGTCCTTGTCGCCGACGATGTCGTAGGCGGCGCTGATCTCCTGGAAGCGCTTCTTGGCGCCGGAATCGCCGCTGTGGGTATCGGGATGGTGCTTCTTGGCCAGATTGCGGAAGGCCTTCTTGATCTCGGCCTCGCTGGCACTCTTGGAAACGCCCAGGACTTCGTATGGATCGCGCATTGTTCCTCTCGCCCGGCCTGAATCGCCAGCATCGGGCCCCAATATAGGGACTGACCTGCCTCCGTGCTAAGGGGTGCCGGTCTCCGGCGGTAGAGTTTGCGGGACCATGGCGGCCAGCCTTTTGGCGGCTTCGGTCATGCCGGCGGCGGCGGCCTGTTTGTAGAGCTTGCGCGCCCGGGGCAGATTCTTGGGCACCACCTTGCCGTCCTCGTAGATCTGGCCGAGTTCGAAGGCGGCGATCGGGTGTCCGGCAGCGGCGGCCGCATCGAGCCAGGGCAGCGCCGCCCTGGCGTCAGGCGGGCCGGCCTCGCCCTTCAGCAGCATTTCCCCGAGATCGGCGGCGGCGGTGGCGAGGCCGCCATTGGCGGCGCGGGCATACATCTCCTCGGCCGCCCTGGGGTCCTGCGCCACGCCTTCGCCCTTGCGCAGCATCAGCGCCACGTTGCGCATGGCGGCGAG
>JAATGL010000041.1 GCA_015654705.1 Alphaproteobacteria bacterium
GCCGCCTCGCCGCCCCGCGCCCCCGCGCTCGCGGCTGCACCACCGCAGCGCGCGCCGGCGCCGGCGCCGGTGGTGTCGATGTCCGTCCCGGTTCCGACCCCGGCGCCGCCGCGTCCGGTGCTGACGGCCGCCGCCGTGCCGTCCCACATCCCGCTGCCGAAGCCGCGCCCGAATCTCGTCGTCGCCGCCTATCGTCCGGCGACGGCCAAACCGATGCTGCGGCCTGAAATGGGCGAAGGCGATATCGGCGACGATCCGGCCTCCGTCGCGCCCAGGCAGGCCGCCGCCAAGGACTGGACCATCCAGATCGGCGCCTACAACGACAGCAACCTGGCACGCACCCAACTGGCCAGCTATGCCGAACGCTCCATGGACGTGCTGGGCCAGGCGGCGCGCATCGTCGTGCCGTTCCGCTCGGTCGACGGACAGACGCTGTTCCGCGCCCGCTTCGGCCCGTTCGTGGAGCGTGAAGCCCGCGAGGTCTGCGCCCGGCTGACCCAACGCGGCCAGACCTGCTTCGCCGCGATGGCGACGCGCTGATCGCGCGCTACGATCCCAGCAGCACGTCCTTCGCTTCGTTGATCTTGGAGGCCAGATAGTCCGAGCCGCCCTTGTCGGGATGGTTCTGCAGGATCAGCCGGCGATGCGCGGCGCGGACCTCGTCCTCGCCGGCGCCGTCTTCCAGGCCAAGGACTTTCAGCGCTTCCGCGCGGGTCATCGGACCTCCGCTGCTGCGCGCGCCCGCGCCCGGGATTTCGCGCTGCCCGCCGCTGCCCGGCCACAGATGTCCGCCGGTAAACAGGCTCCAGACGATGCCGGCCAGGAAGACCGCTGGCGCCCAGCGTTCGGTCACCGCGAAGAACACCGTCAGCAGCGCCAGCAGCCCGGCGGCGAGATAGCGCATCGCCTTCATCAATTGCTGCGGATCGCTGCTGACCGCGATGCGCAGCAGGACGATGCAAACGATCAGCGCCAGCGCCCCAAGGAGAACGATCATCAGCCCGCGCTCAGCAGCGCCGCGTTGCCGCCCGCCGCCGTCGTGTTCACCGTGTAGCTGCGCTCCAGCGCGAAACGCAGCAGGTAGTGCGGCCCGCCCGCCTTGGGGCCGGTGCCGGACAGGCCCTCGCCGCCGAACGGCTGCACGCCCACCACGGCGCCGATCTGGTTGCGGTTGACGTAGATATTGCCGGCATGGATGCGCCCGCGCACGATCGCCGCCGTCTCCTCGATGCGGCTGTGCACGCCCAGCGTCAGGCCGTAGCCGGTGGCGTTGATCGCATCGCACACCTTGTCCAGCCTGTCGGCCGCGTAGCGCACCACATGCAGCACCGGCCCGAAGACTTCGCCCGGCAGCCGCACGATCGAATCGATCTCGAAGGCGTGCGGCGCGAAGAAGACGCCGTTGGCGCAGTCCGGCCCCAGCGGCAGCCGGCGCAGCAATTTGGCCTCGCGCGTCATGCGCCGGACATGGGCGTCGAGCATCGCGCGCGCCGCCTCGTCGATCACCGGCCCGATATCGGTGTCGAGGCGCATCGGATCGCCGAGCGACAATTCATCCATCGCGCCCAGGATGATCGCGATCATCTTGTCTGCCACGTCCTCCTGCACGAACAGCACGCGCAGCGCCGAACAGCGCTGGCCGGCGCTGTCGAAGGCGGAGGAGAGGACGTCGCGCGCCACCTGTTCGGGCAGCGCCGTCGAATCCACGATCATCGCGTTCTGCCCGCCGGTCTCGGCGATCAGCGCGGCGATCGGGCCGCTGCGCGCCGCCAGCGCCCGGTTGATGGCGGTCGCGGCGTCGGTCGAACCGGTGAAGGCGACGCCGGAGAGCCGCGCGTCGGCGAACAGCGCATTGCCGATGCGGGGCCCGTCGCCCGGCAGCAGATGCAGCGCCTCGACCGGCACGCCGGCCTGATGCAGCAGCCTGACGGCGGCGGCGGCGATCAGCGGCGTCTGCTCGGCCGGCTTGGCCAGCACGCCATTGCCGGCCGCCAGCGCGCCGGCGACCTGGCCGGTGAAGATCGACAGCGGAAAATTCCACGGGCTGATGCAGGCGAAGACGCCGCGGCCGTGCAGCGTCAGCTCGTTGCTCTCGCCGGTCGGGCCGGGGAGCTTCACCGAGCCGCCGAACAGTTCGCGTGCACATTGCGCGTAATAGCGCAGGAAATCGACGGCCTCGCGCACTTCGCCCAGCGCATTGGGCAGCGTCTTGCCCGCTTCGCGCACCGCCAGCGCCATCAGATGGGCGCGGTTCTCCTCGAACAGGTCGGCGGCGCGTTCGAGGATCGCCGCTCTGGCCTCGGCCCCCGCGCGGTCCCAGTCGGGCTGCGCCGCGGCGGCGCGCCCCAGCGCCTCGGCGGCATCGCCGTCGCTCGCTTCGATCACGGTGCCGACGACGCGCCGCAGATCGGCGGGATCACGCACCGCCGCTTCGCTGCCTTTGCGCGCCGTGCCGCCGATCAGCGGCGCCGCGCTCTGCGGCGGCGTCAGGCTCGCTTCGATGGCGGCCAGCATCGGCGCGCTGATGGCGGGATCGCTCCACACGAAGCCCAAGGAATTCCTGCGCCCCGGCAACAGATCGGCGGGCAGCGCGATGCGCGGATTGCGCAGCGGCACGTCGCGGGCAAGCTGCGTCACCGGATCGGCGATGATGTCTTCGAGCGGCGCTTCCTCGTCGGCCAGCCGGTTGACGAAAGAGGTGTTGGCGCCGTTCTCCAGCAGGCGGCGCACCAGATAGGCCAGCAGGTCCTCATGGCTGCCGACCGGCGCATAGATGCGCGTGCCGGCGCCGCTGGCGGTCGGCTTCTTGACCGCGTGATAGAGTTCGTAGAGCGCCTCGCCCATGCCGTGCAGGCGCTGATATTCGAAATCGCGCCGCCCGCCCGCCAGGACCTCGACGGCCGACACGGTATGCGCGTTGTGGGTGGCGAATTGCGGATAGATCGCCTCGCCCGCCGCCAGCATCGCGCGGGCGCAGGCGAGATAGGACGTGTCGGTCGCCGGCTTGCGCGTGAAGACGGGATAGTCGGTGAGGCCCTGCTCCTGGCCGCGCTTGATCTCCGTATCCCAATAGGCGCCCTTGACCAGGCGCACCGGAATGCGCCGCCCCTGGCGCTTCGCCAGATCGGCCAGCCAGGCCAGCACCGGCAGGGCGCGCTTCTGATAGGCCTGCACCGCCAGGCCCAGCCCGCTCCAGCCCTTGAGCGACGGCGTTTCGCCCAGCGCCGCGAAGAAATCGAGCATCAGGTCGAGGCGCTCGGATTCCTCGGCGTCGATGGTGAGCGCCAGGTCGGCGGTGCGCGCCTGCTCCGCCAGCGCCACGACGACGGGCATCAGTTCGGTCATCACCCGGTCGCGCTTGACCCATTCGTAGCGCGGATGCAGCGCTGAGAGCTTCACCGAGATGCTGGGCCGCTCGAAGATCGCGCGGCCGTCGCGCGGATGGCCGGCGGCGATGGCCGACAGCGCATCGCGATAGGACTGCGCATAGCGCGCGGCGTCGTGCGCGGTGTAGGCCGCCTCGCCCAGCATGTCGAAGGAGAAGCGATAGCCCTCGGCCTCGTAGTCGCGGGCCTTCTTCAGCGCCTCGGCGATGGTGCGGCCGAGGACGAATTGCTGGCCCAGCACGCGCATCGCGTACATCACCGCCTGGCGGATCACCGGCTCGCCCGAGCGCGCCACCAGCTTTCTGAGGATGCCCTCGAAATCCCATTTCGCGGTCTCGTCCAGCCGCACGATGCGTCCCGTCAGCATCAGCGCCCAGGTCGAGGCGTTGACGAACATCGATTCGGATTTGCTCCTGTGGCGCGCCCAATCGGCCGAGCCGATCTTGTCGCGGATCAGCCGGTCGGCGGTGTCGCTGTCGGGCACCCGCAGCAGCGCCTCGGCCAGGCACATCAGCGCGACGCCTTCGGGGCCGGAGAGCGCATATTCCTGCATGAAGGCGTCGACGCCGCCGCGCCGCGCGCCTTCCTGGCGGATGCGCGTGACCAGCTCACGCGCCAGCGCGTGGGTGGCGGCGGCCTCGCCCCGCGACAGCCGCGCCTCGGCGATGCGCTCGCCGGCGATGCGGTTCTCGTCGGCGAGATAGGCGTCCGAAATGGCCTGGCGCAGCGGCGAAGACGTCATGGGCGGAGCGGGGTTTGAATCGCGGGCCGATCCTAGCGCGGGCGCTGCCCGGCGGCTAATGTCCGCGCCATGAAGACCGCGGAAATCGTCACCACCGTCGAGGCGTTGCGCGCGCGCGTCGCGGACTGGCGCAGGGACGGCCGCCGCGTCGGCCTGGTCCCGACCATGGGGGCGCTGCATGACGGCCACCTCTCCCTGGTCGCGGCGACACAAAGCCACGCCGACAGGACGGTGGTCAGCATTTTCGTGAACCCGGCACAGTTCGCGCCGCACGAAGATTTCGACCGCTATCCGCGCACGCTCCAGGCCGATGCCGGGAAGCTGGGCGATACCGCGGACCTGATCTTCGCGCCGTCGGTCGCCGAAATCTATCCGGAGGGCTTCGCCACGCGGCTGGAGGTATGGGGACCGGCCGCCGGGCTGGAGACCGATTTCCGTCCGCATTTCTTTTCCGGCGTGGCCACGGTGGTCGCCAAGCTGCTGATCGCCGCGATGCCCGATGTCGCGATCTTCGGGGAGAAGGACTATCAGCAATTGCTGGTGATCCGACGGCTGACCGCCGATCTGGGGCTGCCCATCGAGATCCTGGGCGCGCCGATCGTCCGCGAGGCCGACGGGCTCGCGCTGTCCTCGCGCAACGCCTATCTGTCGGCCGAGGAGCGCGTCGTCGCCGGACGCCTCAACCTGATCCTGCGCGATGTGGCAACGCGCCTGAAGCACGGCGATCCGGTCGCCATAGCCGAGCAGTTCGGCCGGAGCGATCTGCTCGAAGCAGGCTTCAATTCGGTCGATTACGTCGCGGTGCGCGATGCCGGGACGCTTCAGCCGGTTTCGGACCCGTCGCGCCCCGCCCGCATCCTCGCCGCCGCCAAGATCGGCGCGACGCGCCTGATCGACAATCTGGCGGTGTAACTGACATTTCTCGTCATGGCCGGGCTTGACCCGGCCAGCCGGGGGCGCGTCAGCGCGCCGCAACGACTCTTTCCCCGCTCGCCGACGCTCGCGTGCTGGATGGCCGCCTTAAAGGCGGCCATGACGAAGCGGGACACTACAGCAACCCCAATTCCGCCAGTTCGAGCGTCAGCTTCTCCGGCAGGTTTCCGGCCCTGATGTCGCGCACGTCGGGCGGCACGTCCTTGGGATCGAAATAGCGCCAGCCCTGGAACGGGCGGTGGTGGCGGCGCAGCACCGGGATCAGCTTCGGCTCGTAGACCAGCGCGCAATGCGGCTTGCCGTCCTTCTGCACCGCCTTCAGCGCCACCAGCCTCTGGCGCGCCGCGATCTGGCCCTTGATGATCCAGTAGAGCGAGCCGCCGTCCAGCAATTCGTCGGCGCGCTTGGGCGTCATGCGCGTCACGTGCTGCAGCACCGGCGGCAGCTTCTTCTTCCGGCGCTCGGCCAGGCGCTTGGACTGCCACTGCGCCAGATCGTCGAGCGACTCCGCGCCGACGCAGAGCTTGATCAGATGCACCGTCATGCGGCTTGCCCGGCGAAGCGCACCACGACGGCCTCGGCCGTCACCTGGTCGCCGGCCGCGACATCGACCGCTTCCACCGTCGCGTCGGCGGGGGCCGCGAGCGTGTGCTCCATCTTCATGGCCTCCAGAACGGCCAGCGGCTGCCCCTTGGCGACGCGGTCGCCCGCCTTCACCAGCACCTGCAGGATCTTGCCCGGAATCGGCGTGGCGATGCGGTCGGCCGCGACGCCGGCGGCCTCGGCGCTTTCGAACGGATCGTAGGGCCTCAGAACGAAGGTCTCGCCCCCGCGCATCGCCGCGATGTCGCCGTTCGCCAGCCGCATGACGGGAATATCGGTTGAGACGGCGGCGCCCAGTTCCGCCACCAGTTTTTTTCCGCCGGCGACGAAC
>JAATGL010000098.1 GCA_015654705.1 Alphaproteobacteria bacterium
CAGCACTTCGACATAGGCGCCGAAAGGCCGCGCCGCCGCGAAGGCGGTCGCCAGCACGACGGCATCGTGCCTGCCGCCGGTCACCGGGGCCAGGATTTTCATGATCGACATGGCAATCTGCTCCTTCGCTGGACGTCGCTAGATATAGACTATGCCGGGCGGATCGCTCTTTGACAGGCGTCAAGGATCGGCGGGCGAAAACGGAAAGGAATGGCGCCATGCATGCGATGATTCTGGATGGGCCGGGGAAACCCCTTCGTCTCGATGAGACGGCGGCAAAGCCGACGCCGGGGCCGCACCAGGTCCTGCTGCGCGTGCGGGCCTGCGGCGTCTGCCGCACCGACCTGCATGTCGTCGACGGCGAGCTTCTGCATCCCAAGCTGCCGCTGGTTCCCGGCCACGAGATCGTGGGCACGGTCGAGGCGTGCGGCCCCGGCGTCTCCGCGCTGAAGGCCGGCGACCGCGTCGGCGTGCCGTGGCTCGGCTGGACCTGCGGAGAATGCGCCTATTGCCGGTCCGGCCGCGAAAATCTCTGCGACCGGGCCCGCTTCACCGGCTACCAGATCGACGGCGGCTATGCGGATTACGCCGTGGCGGACGAGCGCTACTGCTTTCCCATTCCGCAGGGATTCAGCGATATCGAAGCGGCGCCGCTGCTGTGCGCTGGTCTTATCGGCTATCGCGCGCTGAAGCTGGCGGGCGCGGCAAAGCGTTTGGGATTTTACGGCTTCGGCGCGGCGGCACACATCGCCGTCCAGGTCGCGCGCCATCGCGGCCAGGAGGTGTTCGCCTTTACCAGGCCGGGCGACGCGGACGGCCAAGCGTTCGCCCGCAGCCTCGGTGCTGCATGGGCGGGCGGATCGGATATCCTGCCGCCCGAACCGCTCGACGCGGCGCTGATCTTCGCGCCGGTGGGTCCGCTGGTGCCCACGGCCCTGGCGGCGACCGCCAAAGGCGGGACGGTGGTCTGCGCCGGCATCCATATGAGCGAGATCCCGGCGTTTTCCTACGATCTTCTCTGGGAGGAACGGATCGTCCGCTCGGTGGCCAATCTCACGCGGCAGGACGGCGAGGAATTCCTGACTCTGGCGGGCGAGATCCCCGTGCGCACGACGACGACGCCTTATGCGCTCGCCCATGCCAACGACGCCTTGAACGATCTGCGCGCCAGCCGCCTCGAAGGCGCCGCGGTCCTGGTCCCCTAGCGCCGCCCAACATGGATTCGCGTGCTATGCGGTGCGCTTTGCGTAATGCCGCGCGATCCACCAGAAGCCGCAGCCCAGGAGCAGCAGGACGGCGGGCGGAACGAGCACCACGACGGCGCTGTCCCACAGGGACGGCGCGCCGCCCGCATAGCGGTCGAAGGCGGTGGTCTGCGGCCGGGTTCGCCAATAGACGCACCAGGGCGGAAACGGCCTGTGGTCGCAGACCGACGGGACGGACCGCTCGGAAACGGTCCGCCACGGATTGTTGGCCCAGCGATAGACGCCGTAGCTGCCCAGCGTCGTCGCCCACACAAGCGCGAACAGCAGCCAGGCGATCAGCAATCGGCGCGCCCGGTTCGCGCCTAACCTTCGCAGCAGATACGGAAAAGCCATCGCGCTTTCACACCTTTCGACGATGAACCGAAGCCTAGCGCGGCGGCTTGTCGGGGAAATTGATGGGCGTCAATGTGCGCGGCAGGGCCATCCTGTCTGTTGCGCCCTGCCGGATGGCGGCAGCGGATCTCACAGAAGAGGCAATCATGAAGGCGTTTGTGTATCAGGGACCAGGAAAATCGGCGCTCGAAGAGCGACCCAGGCCGGACATTACGGCGCCCACGGACGCCATCGTCCGGATCGTCAAGACGACGATCTGCGGCACGGATCTGCATATCCTGAAGGGCGATGTGCCGAGCTGCGCGCCGGGACGCATCCTGGGACATGAAGGCGTCGGCGTGGTCGAGGCGGTCGGTGCCGCCGTTACCGCCTTTCATCCGGGCGACCGGGTGATCGTGTCGTGCATATCGTCGTGTGGCAAATGCGAGTATTGCCGCAAGGGGATGTATTCGCATTGCACCACGGGCGGCTGGATTCTCGGCAACACCATCGACGGCACCCAGGCGGAATTCGTCCGCACGCCCTATGCCGACACCAGCCTCTACCACATTCCCGCCGGCACGGACGAGGACGCGCTCGTCATGCTGAGCGACATCCTGCCGACCGGCTTCGAGTGCGGCGTGCTCAACGGCAAGGTGCAGCCCGGATCGAGCGTCGCCATCGTCGGCGCCGGCCCCATCGGGCTCGCGGCGCTGCTGACGGCGCAGTTCTATTCGCCGGCCGAAATCATCATGATCGATTTCGACGACAACCGACTGGCGATCGCCACCCGCTTCGGCGCGACCACCGCGCTCAACAACAGCGACGGCAAGGCGGTCGAAAAGGTGATGGCGCTGACCGGCGGGCGCGGCGTCGACACGGCGATCGAGGCGGTCGGCGTGCCGGCCAGCTTTGTCACCTGCGAGGACATCGTGGCGCCGGGCGGAACGATCGCCAATATCGGCGTCCACGGTATGAAGGTCGATCTGCATCTGGAGCGCCTGTGGGACCGCAACATCGCAATCACCACGAGGCTGGTCGACACCGTCACCACGCCGATGCTGCTGAAAACGGTGCAGTCGCGGAAAGTGGATCCCACCCGCCTCATCACCCACCATTTCACGCTGGACCGGATTTTGGACGCTTACGAGACCTTCGGCCACGCGGCCAAGACCAACGCGCTCAAGGTCATCATCGAAGCATAAGCGGATATCAGGTCGCGACCCGGCGGCGACAGGTCAGCGGATGGCCTGTCGTTCCGGGTTTGCGACCGGCGCCGGCGCGACGGCGGGCTCGCGCGCGGGCGCATAGGGAAGGCCCGATACGGTGTGATAGAGCGCGGCATATTGGGCCGCGCTGGCGTCCCAGCTGAAATCCTGCGCCATCGCCTGCAACTGAAGGCGGCGCCAAGCCAGCGGTTCCTCGAACAGGGCAAGCGCGCGGCCGGTGGCGTCCTCAAGGGATGCCAGGTCGGCATCGTCGAAGAGAAAACCGGTCGCCGTCCGGTTGGAGAGCGTCGCGGCGCCGGCGTCGACGACCGTGTCGGCGAGGCCGCCGGTCCGCCGTGAAACCGGGATCGTGCCGTAGCGCATGGCATAGAGCTGCGTCAGGCCGCACGGCTCGAAGCGCGCCGGCGCCAGCAGGATGTCGGCGCCCGCCTGCAGCCGGTGCGCGGCGGCTTCGTGGTAGCCGATCTGGATCGCGACGCCCGGATAGCGGCCGCCCAGCGCTTCGAAGGCGTGCTCGAAGGCCGGATCGCCTTCTCCGACCAGGACGAACTGGGCGCCCGATTCCACCAGAAACGGCACCGCCTGCAGGACGACATCGGCCATCTTCTGGTCGGTGAGGCGGCTGACATAGCCGACCAGCGGCGTTTCCGAACAGATCTCCAGGCCCAGGGCGCATTGAAGCTCCGCCTTGCAGATGCGCTTGCCGGCGATGTCGCGGGCGCTGTAGGTCTGCGCCAGGTTCTTGTCGGTGGCCGGGTTCCAGAGTTCGGCATCGATGCCGTTCAGGATGCCGCAGAAATCATCGCCGCGGTCGCGCAGAACGCCGTCCAGGCCGCAGCCGAATTCGGGCGTCAGCACCTCTTTCGCATAGGTCGGGCTCACCGTCGTGATTCTGTCGCTGTAGCGGATGGCGGCCTTCAGGAAGGACACCTGGCCGTAGAATTCGAGCCCGTCCGCGCTGAAGAACCGGTCGGGGATCCCGATCGCCGGCAGGATGTCCCGCGGGAAATTTCCCTGGAACGCCAAGTTGTGGATCGTGAAGATGGTGGCCGGCCGCGGCGCCGGCTCCAGCGAGAGCAGAAGCGGCAGCAGGCCGGCATGCCAGTCATTGGCATGGACCACATCCGCCTTCCAGTCCAGGAGGCCGCAGGCGACCTTGGCCGCGACATGCGACAGATAGGCGAAGCGCAGCCCGTTGTCGGCCCAGTCGCGGCCGTCATCGTCCTGGTACAATCCGCCGCTGCGGCGGTACAGCGAAGGCGCGTCCACCAGCCATACCGGCAAGTCGGTGTCGGGAAGTTCGCCCGAGATCAGCGTGCCGTCCTCGACGCCCAGAAGCGGCTCCAGCCGGGCCACGATGCGGGGATTTTTCAGATGGAGCAGGGCGCTGGAATAGGCCGGCATCAGGATGCGGATGTCGATGCCCTGCCGCGCCAGCGCCAGCGGCAACGCCCGCGAGACATCGGCCAGACCGCCGGATTTGGCGAGCGGATAGGCTTCGGCTGTCACAAACAGCGCACGCATTCGACACACCTTTCGCCCAGCCCGAGGCGCTCGATCTCTTCGCTAAACACTGCAAACATTGGCTCCCAGATCCCTCGCCGCAAGACCTGGACGTCGAAATTTCGAAATCAAAACGTGCCCGTTCCGGCATCAGACACGCTAACGAGCATCCTACGATTTTGTTCCTTGTCCATCTCTCGAAGTCACGAATCCGCAACGGAACGTCTTTTTGCCGCAGCCTGCGCGTGGACGCGCTTTTTCTTGCCGCGCTCGACACGCCGATTCGCGGCGCCCTGCGTCGTCAGCATCATCCGCTGTCTGCGTGACTTTGGCGTGACGGTCTTGGCACCGTCATCGTGTCGGGGCGGATTGCCGCAAATGGGTCGCAACGCGACCGGCCGGCAAATGGTCCGTTTACGAACGGTCGCTTCCGGCGCCGTCAGCTCTCGCTGATCTGCGGCGTCGTGCGGTCCTTCTGCTCGAAGAACTTGCGCGCGAAGGCGACGATTTCGCCGTCGGTCGGATGGTCCATCGCCTCCACGCCCAGGATGCGCGGCGCCAGCGCCGGCACATGGTCGCGCAGGAAATGGGCGAACTCGGTCTTGGCCGTGCCGTGGCCGACGATCAGGATTTCGTGCGACGGCTGCAGCGCCGCCGCCACGGCCGTGAAATAAGCCTTGTCGTCCTGTTCGTGGCCGGAGCCCGTCGAGCCGGCCTTGTGATGGAGGTTGCCCTGGCGGTCCGCCGGGCGGATGCGATGTTCGGTCACAGCGTCCTGGGCGAATTCGAAGACGAGGGCTTCGCTGTGGTCGATGCAGACGACGGCGTGAAAATGATGCGCCATGGAAGGCTCCTGTTCGGGGGCCGCCGGGATTTTTCCGGCGAGGGGATCGGGCCGACGATAGCCGCCAAGCCGTCCCGATGATAGGCGGATCGCACCGCTACGGGGCTTTCGCGACCAGCGTTTTGGCATGCCGGGCGATCTGTTCGTCCTCGCGCGAGGGCAGGACGCGCACCGCGCAGCGCGACGCCGCGGTGCTGATCGGATCGTCCGCCGCCCGGTTGCGCGCCGCATCGAGGCCGATGCCGATCCAGGACAGGCCGCCGCAGATCGCGGCGCGCGCCTCCGCGTCGTTCTCGCCGATGCCGCCGGTGAAGACGATCAGGTCGGCGCCGTCGAGCGCCGCGATCATCGCGGCCACCTGCTTGCGCACCGAATAGCAGAACATCGCGACGGCGAGCCGCGCGTCGGGGTTCGATCGTGCCGCCTCGTGCAGCCGCCGCATGTCGCTGCCGATCCCGGAAATGCCCAGCAGGCCCGAGCGGCGGTCGACGAAATCCTCGAGCGCGGCGGCATCGAATTTCTTCTGCCGCAGCAGGTGGACCAGCACGCCGGGATCGAGGTCGCCGCTGCGCGTGCCCATGATCACCCCGCCGGTCGGCGTCAGCCCCATGCTGGTGTCGACCGATCTGCCGTCCCTGACCGCGGTGACGCTGGCGCCGTTGCCCAGATGGGCGATGATGACGCGCGCCGGCGGCGCATCCGCCAGTTGATGCAGGATGGATTCGCAGGACAGGCCATGAAACCCGTAACGCTGGATGCCCTGCGCCAGCAGGTCCTTCGGCAGCGGCAGGACGCGCGCCACATCCGGCAGGCCGGCGTGAAAGGTGGTGTCGAAGCAGGCCGCCTGCGGCAGGCCGGGAAAATGCGCCTGCGCCAGGCGGATGATCGCCAGCGAAGCCGGGATGTGCAGCGGCGCGAACGCGGTCGCGGCCTCCAGCTGCGCCAGGACGGCGTCGTCGATCAGGCAATGCTGCCGCAACGCCGGTCCGCCATGGACGATGCGGTGGCCGACGGCGTCGGGCGGCGGCAATCCGGCGTCGGCGAGGGATTTCTCGACATGCGCCATCGCGGCGCGCGGGTCGGGGAGGGAGATCGTCTCCGACAGCAGCGTCTCGACGCCGGCGCCGGCCCGGTAGAGCCCGAATTTGAGCGACGACGAACCGCTGTTCAGCGCCAGGACGTTCAATTCCCGAGTCTGCGTCACCCGCTCACGCCGTCCAGTGCCAGTCGCGGACCTCCGGCATGTCCTCGCCATGCTCGCTGATATAGAGCTTGTGGCGTTCCATGGCGGTCCAGTAGCGGTCGGTCGCCGCCTGTACCTGGTCGGCGAGCCGCGGGATCCGCCGGATCGCGTCCAGCGCCAGCTGGTAGCGGTCGAGATTGTTCAGCACCACCATGTCGAACGGCGTGGTGGTGGTGCCTTCCTCCTTGTAGCCGCGCACATGGATGTTGCGGTGGTTGCGGCGCCGGTAGGTCAGCTTGTGGATCATCGCCGGATAGCCGTGGAAGGCTAAGATCACCGGCTTGTCCGCCGTGAAGAGCTGGTCGAAATCCTGGTCCTCCAGGCCGTGGGGATGCTCGGATTGCGGCTGCAGCACCATCAGGTCCACCACATTGACGACGCGGATGCGGATGTCGGGAACGTCGCGGCGCAGCAGCGTCACCGCGGCCAGGGTCTCCAGCGTCGGCACGTCGCCGGCGCAGGCCATCACGACGTCCGGCTCGCTCTCGTCATTGCTGGCCCAGTGCCAGACGCCGGCGCCGGCGGTGCAGTGGCGCACCGCGGCATCGCAGTCGAGCCACTGCCATTCCGGCTGCTTGCCGGCGACGATCAGGTTGACGTAGTTGCGGCTGCGCAGGCAGTGATCCGCCACCGAGAGCAGCGTGTTCGCATCCGGCGGCAAATAGATGCGGACGATCTCGGCCGTCTTGTTGGCGACGTGGTCGATGAAGCCCGGGTCCTGGTGGGACGAACCGTTATGGTCCTGCCGCCAGACATGCGACGTCAGCAGGTAGTTCAACGACGCGATCGGCACC
>JAATGL010000182.1 GCA_015654705.1 Alphaproteobacteria bacterium
TCACCGGCCGCGATACGGCCGCGGCCCGCGCACGCACGCTTGCGGCTTTGGCGGCGGGCGACATCGATATTGTCATCGGAACGCATGCGCTGTTTCAAGAGAGCGTCGGATTTCGTGATCTCGGCTTGGCGGTGGTCGACGAGCAGCATCGCTTCGGCGTCCACCAGCGGCTGGCGCTCGGCGCCAAAGGCAACGGCACCGATATTCTGATGATGACGGCAACGCCGATCCCGCGCACGCTGGCGCTGACCGCCTATGGCGACAGGGACATGTCGCGCCTCTTGGGCCGGCCGCCGGGCCGCAAGCCGGTCGAAACGCGCGTGCTGCCCGCCGCGCGGCTGGAAGAGGTGGTCGAGCATCTGCGCCGGGCTATCGCAACAGGTGCGCGCGCCTATTGGGTCTGTCCGCTGGTCGAGGAATCCGAGAAGATCGACCTGGCGGCGGCGCAGGACCGCGCGGCGATGCTGACGCAGACGCTCGGACCCAAAATCGGCCTGCTGCACGGCCGCATGAAGGGGCCGGAGCGCGACGCGGCGATGGCCAGGTTCAAATCCGGCGAGACCGCGATCCTGGTGGCGACCACCGTGATCGAAGTGGGCGTCGACGTTCCCGAGGCCACCATCATGGTGGTGGAACATGCCGAGCGCTTCGGCCTGGCGCAGCTTCATCAATTGCGCGGACGCGTCGGGCGCGGCGCGGCGCGGTCGAGCTGCCTGCTGGTCTATCATCCGCCGCTGGGCGAGACCGCCAGGGCGCGGCTCAAGATCATACGCGAGACCGATGACGGCTTCCTCATCGCCGAAGAAGATCTGCGGCTGCGCGGCGCGGGCGAGCTGCTCGGCAAGCGACAGAGCGGGATGCCCGAATTCAAGCTGGCCGATCTCGCCGTCCATGCGGACCTTCTGGCGACCGCGCGCGACGACGCCAGGCTGATCCTCGCACGCGATCCCGACCTGCGCACACCGCGCGGCGAGGCGCTGCGCACGCTGCTTTATCTGTTCGAACGGGACGAAGCCGTGCGTCTTCTGCGCGCGGGATAGGCGACAACGCCCCTCGAAACACGGATCATGAAACCGCCGGCTTGACCAGCGCGATCCGGCTTATGGCGAAGGTTGCCGCCGCTAATCCTTCCGCCCAGGCGATCAGCGGCGCGATCCAGAGCGGCGTGGCGTCCTGCGGATAGAAAATCGTCAGGATGGCGGTCAATCCCAGGCCGTTGGCGATCGCCGGCGCCAGCACATAGAGCGCGAAGAGGACGCCCAGCGCCGCCAGATCGCCGCGGCGGCGGCCGGGCAAGGTGCGCATGAACACGAAGATCGAAACGTCGCGGGTGACGAAGCCCAGCGCGGCAGCGATCAGCGCCGGCTGATCGGTGACGCGGGCCTCGAATCCCGGCAGCCAGACCAGCAGCAGCACGGCGCAGAGCGCCGCCGCCAGATAGGCCATCATCCACGCTTCCAGGCCGTTCCAGGCGGCACCCAGCCGCGACGCGGCGATCTGGCTCCCCAGCCAGCGGTAATGCACGCGGTCCTTGGGCTCCAAGAAGACCATTACATAGGTGAGCGCGGCATAGGTGGTGGCGGCCAGACCCAGCCGCAGCGACACGGCACCCAGCCTCGCCATCGCACCGTTATCGGTCAGCCACGCATCGAAGCCCGAGACATAAAGGCCGATGAAAAGCAGAAAGCCGAGCCACACCAGCGTGCCGTTCTGCATCTGCAGTTCCAGGCGCATCTGGCGATAGCAGCCAGTCAGAATCCAAGCGGCGAAAAGCGCCAGCGAAACCAGCAGGAAGCCGCGCGCGTCGAGCTTCGCGCCCCACCACAGGACGGTATCGGTGTCGGCCGGATGGGCGATGTGAAAATTGGCCGGATCGGCCGCCTGCCAGACAGAATAGACCGCGAGGCCGGCGGCAAGACCCGCCGCCTGATAGAGGAAGGTGTCGAGGCGCGAATGCGACTGCCGGCGCCGCACCGCGATCAGGCTGGCCAGGAACGCAGCCGCCTGCGCGATCACGCCGACCGCGATGTAGTAGACGAGATCGATCAGCGCGGTGGCAACGTCTTGATGCACCGCGGTCTCGCCCAGCAAAACGACGAGGCAGAGCGCCCCGCCGAACCAGTTGTAGATCGTGGAGCCGAACAGCTTGGCCCAGGTCATCGCCAAAGGCTCGATGGAAGACAGCAGCTGCATGTCCCAGGTGCGGTCGCGGATCTCGCCGACCACGGCCAGTGCGGCATTGCGAGTGCCCCACACGACGACGATGGCGTAGTAGAGCCACTCCGCCGTGGCCGCGACCGGCACGAGGACGGCGGTGTCGCGGTTCGTGGCCAATCCCGCGGCCAGGAAGGCAAGTGCCAGCAGCGCCGTCATCAGGATCAGCCGGCGCGGCGTGAGCTCGAGCCAGAGGTTGCGCTGGAATTCCGGGTTCATGACTGGCCCACCTGCGCGAAATAGGTTTCCTCCAGCGCCTTGGTCGACTCGCCGAATGTCGAGACCTCGAAGCCGGCGGCGACCAGATCGCGGATCAGCTTGGCGCGCGCGCCGGCATTGCGCGTGAAGGTGAAGAGCGCGTGATGCCCGTCCGCCTCGACCACGTCCAGCCCCGCGCGCGCCGCCAGGAATTCGCGCAGATCGGTGCGCGCGGTAGCGATTTCGATGATGTAGCGCGGACGCTCGACATCGCGCACCTTGACCGCCTTGCCGCCGACGATGCGCCCCGCCTCGATGATGATCATCTCGGAGCAGTAGTCTTCAAGCTCCGCCAGGATGTGCGACGAGACCACCAGCGTCATGCCCGCATCCTTCAGCGCCAGCAGCAGCGTCGAGAGATCGCGACGCGCCTGCGGATCGAGACCGGCGGCCGGCTCGTCGAGCAGCAGCACGCGCGGCGCATGGACGATGGTCTGGCCGATCGCCAGGCGCTGGCGCAGGCCGCGCGACAACTGTCCGGCCGGGGTCTCCAGCCGGTCCGACAGCCCCACCTGCCCCGCCGCCTTTTCCGCTGCCGCATTGGCCAGCGCGTCCGGGATGCCATGCGCGCGGGCGGCATAGGTCAGGCAGCGGCGCACGCTCAATTCGTCATAGAGGCCGTAGAAATCCGGCAGATAGCCGAGGCGCGCATGGATTTCGCGCGGCCGGGTGGCCGTATCCAGCCCGTCGATCAGGACATGGCCGGCATAGGGCGCGTCCAGCGCCGCCAGGCAGCGCCGCAGCGTCGTCTTGCCCGCGCCGTTGGGGCCGACCAGCGCCGTGATCGTCTGCGGCAGGACGTGCAGGGAAACCCCGTTCAGCGCCCGCGCCGTCGGATACTCGTAAACTAGGTCCGCGACGTCGATCATGCTCCCCTCTTCAGGAAGATTACCCCATCTTGCCGCTCCGCGCTAAGCTGGATATGGAGTTTGGTGCCTGTTCCCGCCTCGCGTGAACGGCGGCACGGATAGGGGCAGCCATGCGCATTGCGATGATCGGGACGGGCTATGTGGGACTGGTGTCCGGCGCCTGTCTTTCCGAATTCGGCCACAACGTCGTCTGCATCGACAAGGATGCGGCCAAGGTGGCGGCGTTGCGCGCCGGCACCATCCCGATCTTCGAGCCCGGCCTGGACGACGTGATCGCCACCAATGTGAAGGCCGCGAGACTTTCCTTCGACACCGACATGACAAAGGCGGTGGCGGGGGCCGAGGCCGTGTTCATCGCCGTGGGCACGCCGAGCCGGCGCGGCGACGGCCATGCCGACCTGAGCTATGTGTTCGCGGCGGCGGAGGAACTGGCGACGCATCTGCACGGCTATACCGTCGTGGTGACCAAATCGACGGTACCGGTCGGCACCAGCCGCAAGGTGCGCGACATCATCCGCCGCATCCGCCCGGATGCGGCGTTCGACGTGGCCTCCAATCCGGAATTCCTGCGCGAGGGCTCGGCGATCGAGGATTTCCGCAGGCCGGACCGCGTCGTCGTCGGCTGCGACACCGACCGCGCACGCGAGGCGATCAAGGAAATCTACCGGCCGCTCTATCTGCACGAGACACCCATCGTCTTCACCAGCCCGGAAAGCTCCGAGCTCATCAAATATGCGGCTAACGCCTTCCTCGCCACCAAGATCACCTTCATCAACGAGATGGCGGAGCTCTGCGAGAAGCTCGGCGCCGACGTGCAGGACGTCTCCCGCGGCATCGGGCTGGACGGCCGCATCGGCGCGAAATTCCTCCATGCCGGACCGGGCTTCGGCGGCTCCTGCTTCCCGAAGGACACGCTGGCGCTGCTCAAGACCGCGCAGGACAGCGGCGCGCCGACCCGCGTCGTCGAAGCCGTCGTCGCGGTCAACGAGACGCGCAAGATCCGGATGGCCGAGAAAATCGACCAGGCCTTCGGCGGCGTCGCCGGCAAGACCATCGCGGTGCTCGGCCTCACCTTCAAGCCCAACACCGACGACATGCGCGATGCCCCCAGCCTCGTCATCGTGCCGCAACTGCAGGCCGGCGGCGCCACCATCCGCGCCTACGATCCGGAGGGCGCCAAGGAGGCGCGCCGGCTGCTCGACATCGAGCTTTGCGCCGATGCCTATGAAGCGCTCGACGGCGCCGACGGCGTGGTGATCCTCACCGAATGGAACGAGTTCCGCGCCCTCGATACCGCGCGGATGAAAAGCCTGCTGCGCCGTCCCCTGATGGTCGACCTGCGCAACATCTATCGCCCGGCCCAGATGGCCGCCGCCGGCTTCACCTATGTCAGCGTCGGCCGCGCCACGGTCGCGCCGAAGGATTGAGATCGCCTTCGCGGTTCAGATCTGCGCGTGCAGCCGCACGGCCAACACCGAGACGGGGCCGCGGTCGCCATTGTAGGCGGGGTCGGCGATAAACTGGTAATCGGCGCTCAGTCCCAGCCCCTCGGTCAGCGCGGCATTGTAGTAAGCCTCCAGGATGCGCTCGCTGCCGTAATGCGGGAGCCGCCCGTCGCCGATCAGGATGCCCATCCCGCCCGCCGCGAAATAGCGCCGCGCCGAATCCGACAACCCGTTGGCGACGCCGGCAAAGCCTACCGTGTCGTGGGCGCGGCCCCAATCGCTGCCTTTCAGCGACAGGCCGAGCGCGAGCGACCGGTTGATCTCGGTGAATTCATAGGCCTCCTTGCTGCCGTCATTGAGGCTGGCGCGCGCGAAAAGGCCGAGATCGTCGCTGATCTGCTGCTCGAGATTGACCGAGCCGCCGGGCCGCGACGCATAACGCCGCACCAGCGCGGTATCGGGCGCACGTCCCGTCGCCTGGCCGAGCGCGACGGCGTCCCGATAATCGCCCATGCGGCCGCGGTTGAGGAATCCCAGAAGCTTGAGCTTGCCCGGCGCGCCCAGGAGCGTGTGGCGTTCCTCGCCCTCCAGCACCATTTCGAACTGGCTGAAATCCGTTTCGAGCGCGGTCGAATTGGGCACCTGCGACAGGTCGAACAGGCCGGTGCGCAACGTCCAGCGGCCTTGCGTCCATTCGGCCGTGATGCCGTAGCTGTAGCCCCAGGCATCGGCCGCGTAATCGAAGGCACCGGCATCGATCAGCGACCAGTTGAGGAAATCGCTCTTCGGGTCGTGCGCATAGGCGTTGGTGTCGAAAATATCGGTGACGGAGATTTTTCCGCCGGTGATCACCAGATTGTCCGCGCTGTGCGAACCAGCCAACTGGTTGGCGCCGGCATCGACCGTCTGCGCATCGCCGCCCAGATCGAAGCTCTGGCGGAAGAACAGCCGCTGCAGGCGGAAATAGGGCGCGGATTTTCCGACCTTGTAGGCCTCGCCGCTGGGAAATCCCGCCACACCCAGCGTGTTGCTGAGGCCGAAGCCCTGGTCGATTTCCGGATTGGCATAGGCCTCCCCGCCCCCCCACAGGCGGACACCGGCGAACAGCGTCGCATCGATCGTCTCGTTGCCGCGGCTGCCCGGATCGAGGCTGTCGGCGCCGCGATAGGGCGAGCGGAACGCCGGATGGTATTGATCGACGAAGGTGAACTGCGCGTGCAGCGACCACGTCTCGGGCGCAGTCTTCTCCGCGTCCTCGGCCCGCGCGCCGGCGATGCAGAGCGACGCCAGCGCGGCGCCGGCGAGGCCGGTCGGCTTCCAGACATTCTTCATGGTTTCCCCCAACGCAAACGGCTCCCGCGACGCGGAGTTGTGGCCGGACAAAGGTCACGGACACAAGTCTCGCGCGCGGGATTCGTTGCGTCTTATGCCTGCAGATGAAAGGGAATTATTGCGCGGCGGCGATGATGTCGGTTACGGGCGAGGCGTGCGGTTCGGGCATGCCGCAGCGCGCCAGCACCGCGCGCAAGTCGCGGATCGCCGGGAACACCTCGTTGTTCCAGTCGCCGCCCTGCGCATCATGCGCCGCCTGCTCGCGTTCGACGATTTCCTTGTCTTCCCGGAAAATATTCTCGGTGAACCAGGTGATGAACGGCCATGCCGCCTGGATCAGGCCGGGGATCTTGGGCCGCTTCACCGAGAGATAGCCGAAAGTGCGATTGGTGCGCTGTTCCTTGTCGAGCGGGGTATAGGCCAGCCAGACGTCCAGCACCGGATCGCCGCCGTTCACCCAGACTTTCAGGTTCTGGTAGGGGTAGGCGGTGCGGATCGTCATCAGATCGCGGTTCTGGGCCTCGTCCTTGCTGCGCAGCACGTTGAGGATCGCGGCTTCGCCGACCGTGCCGTGGCCGGCCGTGCGCGTGAAGGTGTAATCGACCTCGCACCAATCCTCGCCCTGGCGCCGGCCCAGGCAGGTCGCCTTGATCATCCCCATCTGGCGGCGATGCAGGAACTGGTGGTTCATGTCGAACAGGTTCTCGTGCATGAAGGTGTAATGGCACGCGACCTCGCGGTTGAGGCGGCGCGTCTTGTAGCGGCCGTCCCGCGCCGAGCCCAGCGAGGCCGGCGCGCGCTGGTCCGCCAGCCTGGCATCGCCCGGAAAGATGAAGATCAGCCCGTCCACCTCGCGGGTGGGATAGGCGCGCACGCCGTTGGGCAGGCGCTCGCGGCCCAGATAGGGCACATCGACGCATTTGCCGCTGCAATCATAGGCCCAGCCGTGATAGCCGCATTTCAGCGTGTCGCCCACGACCACGCCCAGATGCAGCGGCACCTGGCGATGGGCGCAGCGGTCCTCCAGCGCGAAGACCTGGCCGCTCTTGCCGCGATACAGCACGACCGGATGGCCCGCGAACCGGCAGCCGCGCGGCTTTCCGGCCTTCAGCTCGTCCGACCACAGGATGGGATACCAGAAGTCGGGATGCGTGCCGATGCGGCGCAGGTCGGACCCGCGGTCGCGGCAGACCGGTAACGAACGTTGCAGGGGTCTCACTCCTTCAATGTGCGGCCCGATCCGGTGGTCGACCCGGCCGCGATGTTCGGCGCCTCGCCGGCGAAGCGCCCCGGCGAGCGCAGCATGCCGCGCCCCCTCCGTCAAACGCCCCCCCGGCCGGCCCCGCGCACGCGAGGGCCACCGGAAAGCCGGAGAATCCGCCATCCGGTCCAGAAATTCTGTGCGAAATTGAACACTATTGCCGCCGCCAGTATACGGCCACCCAGTGGCGCGTCGGCGCCCGCTTCTTGCCATACAACTGTGGGGATTTGGTGGAGATGGCGTTTCAACCGGCTCGGTTCAAGGAGGGATACTGTCCTATCTCGCATTAATTGGGGCTGTCCCATGAGAGCTATGCTTTTAGGATGAGGCTTGTGCGGCTAACCGGCTAAAAACTCTCGGAAAAAAGGACGCTGCGGTCGTGCGAACACTTCGTCGCCGAAACGCCGACCCAGACAGCCGCCGAACTGGTGGGCGTCAACAAGAACACGGCGACGCTGTTCTATCATCGCCTGCGCGAGATCATCGCGGTTCGCGTCGAGAATGAGAGTCTGGTTCAAGGCGAGGTCGAGATCGACGAGAGCTATTTCGGCGGCAAGAGCAAAGGGCTTAGAGCCGATCCAGAAAGAAGTTGAGTCTGCTGAATCGGTTGTGATTCGCTAGGAGCGTTGATTCGCACGAGGATCGCCCGATGTGGAAGCCGGGGCATCGTAAAGCCGCTCGTCGCGGCGGGCTGTGCTACGACAGCGACATGACAAACGAAGAATGGGGGCTGGTTGCGCCAGGTCGATGCGCGCGCGGTCCTGAATGCGATCTTCTACGTTCTCTGGACGGGCTGCCAGTGGAAGACGCTGCCAAAGGACTTTCCGCCCAAGAGCACGGTTCACGACTATCTCGATCTGTGGAACTGGGACGGCACGCTGCAGAAGCGGAGAACCACCTGCCGCCAGGGCAATATTTCATCGCAAGCTCCGGCACAGGCACGGAAGAGGATCCGATCTATCCGCAATTCCGATCGGGAGACGGCTCGACCGGCTCGGACTATAGCGCCAACAAATCCGCCCTCCCGAACGTTGGTGCCAACTTTCCCGCCTCCGGTCCGTACGCAAACTATGTGCTCATCAAGACGCTTCCGGCCGCGCCGACGCGAGCCTGCATCGCGATCGAGGATACATCCGGCGCCCAGATCGTGATTGTCCGCGATGACGGGACGGCACCAAATGGTGCGGCGCCCGCGAACGCGTCGGCATTCACAAGAAGCCCGTCAGGGATGTCGACCCAGGGCGGCTCCTGGTCACCGACCACCTTCAAAGGCCGCATTCAGATTTATGCGGCGTAAGCTGGCGCTTCCGTGGCGGCATTCACGGATTGACCACGACGTCGACACGACCACCTGCTCCTGCTTGGAGCGCGTGACAACGGCGCCGCCTCGTTTGTCTACGACGCCGTCGCCGTCCTTTGAGCGCAGTGGCAGGGACTTCTCAGCGCAGATGGCGAAGGAAACGCCTAGCCACAGTTGCCTTAATTCGGACAACACCAATGGGCGGCACTCACCTCGATGGCGGATTGGCGATCAGATAGGGCAGTCCACCGTTGATCTTCGAGCTTTGGGCCCAAACCGCCTTATCGAAGCCCGACGGCAGTCCCGATTTCAACGCCTGATCCGACAAACCAGTGATGCCAGGATCGTTCTTCGGCTCGCCGGCGCCTTGGCTTGGATCGGTAATGCCACTGGTCGTCGTATCCCAATAGTCGAAGGTGAGCGCGCCGTTCAGGCCCTTTGTGCCGTCCGAGCCGATGAATCCACCAATGATCGTGTTCTTCGCTCCCGTAACGGAGCCACTGGAATAAGACCTATCGATCGTCGCGGTTAGATCATTGGAGCCCACCAAGCCGCCCGCGATCTGCTTTCTGGCGTTGACCGCCCCGGTGGCATAGGAATCGGCGATGGCGCCGCTGTTCTCGCCGAGGAGCCCGCCCGCATTGGATATCTTGGAGCCGGCCGAGACCGCACCCGTTGCGAAGCAACGCTGGATCGTGCCGCCATCGTTGTTGCCGGCGAGGCCGCCGATCAGCGGCGTCGAAGTCGCAGGGACGGTCTTGACCGCGCCGGACGCCGACGAATCCGTGACGAGTGTGAAATTGTCGCCGATGAGGCTGCCAGCGATGACGCCAGCAACTTTGACCGTGGAGTGTGCCTGATCGACGGCTGCGAAATTGCTGCCGACAAGACCGCCGGTGCCGTAGCGTCCGGTTCCGCTGACCTTGCCGCTCACCGAGACGTTGGAGATGGAACCCTCATCGGCCGTGGCGACCAGCCCACCGACCCTGGCCATGTCCCGGCCGGAGCCCTTCACATTGATCTGCAGGAGCTTGAAATTGCGGATGACACCGTCGTCTCCCAAGTCCGCGAACAGGCCGGCATTGGTTCCCGTCGTCGCCTTGAGCTTGAAATGCGAGATCGTGTTGTTGAGCCCGTCGAAGGTGCCGGTGAATTCCGTCGGGATCGGGGTGGCATCATAGGTTCCGTCCTGCTTGGCATCGTAGGAACTGGCGAGGGAGAAACTCCCCGAAGGGTCGGCCGCGATGGCGCTCGCAAGGCTCGCGATGCTGTTTATCGGCGTGAAGGACTTGCCGTTCATGATGAGGCTGTCGGACAGGCTGAGGAAGGTGACGCTCGCCTTCGGGTCATAGGTGATCCTACCGCCCCTGCCGCCGTCATTCGTCGTCATCGTCAGCGCGCCATTGCCGGCCACCTGGATGGGACTGTCGATCGTGATCGACCGGTAGCCGTCGAGCGTCAGCCTGTGGCCGCTCGTCCAGAACACCGGCGCCGCGATCACGATATCCTGCGACAGCGCGTCGGACTTCAGATGCACGTCCGAACGCGCGAGCAGATTCCGCAGCTGCGTGACGTTGAGCGCGGCCTTCGCTGCCGCCGGCGCGCAAACGCCGGCGGTGCAGCTGACGCCGCTGGTCGAACCGGATGAAACGGTCAGCTGCGCACTGGCGCCGCCCGCCAGGCAGAGCGCCGAAAATCCAGCAACCGCACCGGCGAGCAGATTCCTCATGTGCGTAAATCCCCGATTTTCTCGGTACCAACAGTAGCACGGAAATTCTGGAGCGGAAAATGCGCGGTCGCGCCTGATGCTGCATCGTGTGGAGATACGGGACACCCGCGTGGCCAGCCAGGACTTGCCAAAGCAGCATGGTTCAGGCCGCATCGCGGCAGCTGCGGGCGGTTCGCCTTGCGCCAGCTGACCATCCCTGCTCAAGAGCAGCCAGAGGTGAATCCGCGCGCGCCCAACCTTTGACCGGGCGCGCGCAATGGCGTGAGGATCCCTAGTGATTACCACGTACCATAGGTAACCATTGCATTGGCGCTGAGATCGAACGTGTAGAGCAGCCCGTGTCCGTGAGGGCCGCCTGAAACGGTTCCAAGCACGGTGGTGGGACCAATCAAGCTCAGGGTGCCCATGGGGTATCCGTAATGAGCGCAATCGCCCCAAGACATGCAAAAGTCCATCAACACAGTCTCGTTCCAGGCGCCGCTTGCGCTAAGCGTCAAGTGGAAAAGCGTTCCGATCTGGTTGTTGCCGCCGGTGGTTGTAGTTCCGACCAACGATCCGTCAGGCATCTGGACTACGCTGCCGAGCGGATTGCCGCCATCCGCACAATACGCAAGCGAACAAAAACTATAGAGGATCTGCATATCCGAGCTTTGATATTGAAGCTTCGTGACCTCGAAAATGAAGCCGGAGCCATTGGCACCACCGCTGTAGCTGACACCGAAATACGGCGTCGGCAGGTCTTTTGCGTATGACGGGGCGAAGGGCAGGGCTAGGCCCGCGACAAGCAGAAGGACGAACGCGAAGACAGGGAAGTTCTTTCCGACACGCAGCATAATGTTCTCCTTTCTGGTCCGCTCGGATGATTCCGAGCGGTCGGTTTGATGGTTCAAGCATTTGTGGAACTAAGGATTCTGTCAAGCACAGGTAGAAAATGTGATTTCGGGTTTGTCTAGTGATCGCCGCGCCAGGTGCTTCGCACCAACACGCCATAGATCGTGATTGACCCTTTTGTGACGATCCGAAATCGCTGTCCAGGACGCGCTTGCCAGGCACCAGGCCAGGATCGCCATCAGCATCCAGGGCACGATCTGGACGAGCATTACCCCGCGATGGACGAGGTCCATGCCCAGTGCCGAGATAAGGATCAGCAGATAGATAACCTGCCGCACCGCGTCACCGGAACCGGTGATGGGGAAGGTGGCGCCATTCGGCATTTCGTTGGCAGGCTGGCGGATCGCGAATGGCTCGACGCCGACAAAGCCCAACAGCAGCAGGGCGATGAACACGCTAGCCGGCAGGCTACTCCGCGGATGCCTTTGAAAGGTCGAGGTTGTTGCGGGGCGGCAGAGACTGCCGCTCCGAGAGCAGACTGGGCGGTATTATGGCGCAAACGCCCCAATCCAAAGCAAAAGTGTCTTTTCGGGCTGCTCCAAGGACGGACCCGAACCCTGAGTCAGGGATTTGAAATCTGAGTCAGATTTCATGAAATCCCATAACCGAGGCTGGCTGGACTTACCTCTGTTGAGCGCCAGCCGGTTGCGAGAGCAGCCGCAACTGCAATGGCAAGAGGCTTATTCGCTGCAGGGCACCGGGACGACGAAGATAAGGGCAAACCGGATCGAAGGAATTTTTGAACGGTTTGTGCCTGTGCCGGACGCGGTGTCCGAGCTCAACGAGCTCGGCGGCCGTGGCACGGACGAGTTGCGCCAACGATGGACCGAGCTCTTCGGCATGGCCCCCAGCCCGCGGATCAGCAGGGAACTGCTGGTACGCGCCGTTGCTCATCGCATGCAGGAGGAAACGCATGGCGGTCTTGGCAAGTCGGGCCGCCGGCAGCTGGCACGCCTAGGCAGGACTCTTGGTGAGAGCGGATCACTTGAGGTGTCCCAAACGCGGTCTTTCAAGCCTGGAACTAGGCTAATCCGCGAATGGAAGGGCAAGGTCCATGAAGTCGTGATTGCCGGCGGCACATATATATGGGCCGGCCAGCACTATCGCTCGCTCACCCAGATCGCCCGCGCCATTACCGGAACAAGGTGGTCCGGTCCCCGGTTCTTTGGCCTTGAAGCCGGGCAGGGGGCCGCCGATGACCGCAATTGAGGGCCATTCACTGGCGCTCGCGGGTATTCCCGCTGCCCATGCCTTTGAAATGTCGGGAGAAGTCGTAGCCACCGGAGAATGCCCCATGCGGAGCAGACTGGGTGGCTGGGGGACTAGGATTCGAACCTAGATAGGCAGAGTCAGAGTCTGCAGTCCTACCGTTAGACGATCCCCCAAAAATTTCCTTTTTTGAATCAATACCTTACGCGCCGCGTCAAACTCTAGTCAAACTTTGGCGTCAAACTGATTCAAGAGACCTTCTTGGCACCAAGAAACGCCATAGCAGGCAATCACTTAGCGGCGGGTTAGTTAGACGACTCCGGACAAAAGCGCAAATGGCCTGTCAGATTTCTTCGGAGCATTTTTGGCGGAAAAGCTGGAGAGTCCGCAGTCAGGCGGGTCCAGTTTTATGCCAAATACTGACTGACGACTCCCGGTAAAATTGGCGCTCAATCGTGCGCTGGGGTACATGCAGATACGCTAATTCGCTCTGAAATGTCGTCAGAGAATGAGGCCGAGCCCAGCGGGATATTGCCACCCAAGACCGATGCGTTCGATTACATCGAGCGCTTCTATAATCCCAAACGCGGACACTCGACGATCGGTTATATGAGCCCTACGAAGTTCGAAATGAAGATCGGATTGGCTTAAGCCAGTGTCATCCGAACCGGAGACAGGCGATATATCTCATTCTTAAATAGGCTCCGAGAGGAAGCCAGCCTGACCCAAGGCGATCGCTGCATCTGGGCGGGCTTAGCGTCCGTGGTGACCGGCGGAACCCTTCGCTTCGGAGTGATGCACCGGGTTCTTCTCCAGATGCTTCACCGCCCGCCTGATGTCTTCGACCAGCAGCGAGGCCATATCGCCGGTCACGCCGTGACGCACCAGGATGCGCTGCACCACCGTCTCCTGCCGGTTCGCCGGCAGCGGGTAGGACGCAATCTGCCATCCGCGCATCCGCACGCGCTCCGACAGGTCGTACATCGTGAAGCCGCATTTCTGCGGTGCCTTCAACTTGTAGCAGACGGCAGGCAATGCCCCCTGGCCGTCATACAGCATTTCGATATGCGCAATCTCCGCCAGCTCGCGCGCCAGCATCGCGGCGGTATCCGCGCAGGTCTGGTGAATGCGCGTGTAGCCGTTCCGCCCAAGCCGGAGGAAATTGTAGTACTGCGCGATGATCTCGCCGCCCGGCCGGCTGAAGTTCAGCGCGAAGGTCGCCATGTTGCCGCCCAGATAGTCGACATTGAACACCAGCTCTTCGGGCAGGTCCGTCGCCTCGCGCCAGACGATCCAGCCCACGCCCAGCGGCGACAGGCCGTATTTGTGACCCGACGTGTTGATCGACTTCACGCGCGGCAGGCGGAAGTCCCATTTGACGCCCTGGTGCAGGAACGGCGCAACAAAACCGCCGCTCGCGCCGTCGACATGCAGAGGAATATCGAGCCCGGTCTTCGCCTGCAGTTCGTCCAGCGCCTTGGCGAACTCCTCGACCGGCTCGTAGACGCAGGTGAACGTCACGCCCAGCGTCGCCACCACGCCGATGGTGTTCTCGTCGCAGAATTCGGCGAGCTGATCCGCCGTCGTGCACACGGCGTCGGGCTTCAGCGGAATCTCGCGCAGCTCCACGTCGAAATAGCGTGCGAATTTGTGCCAGCACACCTGCACCGGCCCGCAGATCAGGTTCGGCCTGTCGGTGGGCTTGCCCGCCGCGGCGCGCCTCTTACGCCAGTTCCACTTGAGTGCGAGTCCGCCCAGCATCGCCGCTTCACTCGATCCCGTCGTGGAGCATCCCGCGGTTCCCACCGCATGCGGCGCGTTCCAGAGATCGGCCAGGATGTGCACGCAGCGCGACTCGATCTCGGCTGTCTGCGGATACTCGTCCTTGTCAATCATGTTCTTGTCGATGTTCTCGTCCATCAGCTTGCGCACCTCGCTGTCGACCCAGGTGGTGCAGAAGGTGGCGAGGTTCTGGCGCGAATTGCCATCCAGCAGCAGCTCGTCATGGATGAGGTCATAGGCCGCCTGTGGGGCCAGACCCTTTTGCGGCATATGGAATTTCGGGATGTAGCGTTCGAGGTCGTCGGCGCCGTGCGCGGTTTCGATCCGGGCGTTGCGATGGTCGTGCTTCACCTGATGAAGAGGCATGCGAGGTCCCTTTATTGTGTGGCCTGGAGCGCGTTCCAGCCGCTCCAGACGATCTGAATGCCGATGCACAGAAGGATGAACGCGGTCAGCCGCATCACCACCGACATGCCGCCGCGGCCCAAAAGCCCGATCAACCGGCCGGCATAGCGATAGCAGAGATAGATCGACACGGAGATGACGAACAAAGCCGCGATCACGGACCCGTCGAACATCAGAAGATGATTGAGGTCGGCGCCCTTCGGATGCTGCGTCGCCAGCGCGATCGTCACCGCCATGCAGCCGGGCCCGACCGTCAGCGGCAGGGTCAGCGGATAAAAACTGTCCGGCGTCGCCGCCGTGTGGTTGCGCGCGGCCGCATGATCCGGATCCGGATCGGCGTTGAGCAGCTTCCAGCCTAGCGCCGCCAGCACGAAACCGCCGCCGATCCGCACGATCGCAATGCTGATGCCGAAGAAATCGAGGACATACGAGCCGATGAGCAACGAGCCCAGCAACAGCAGGAAGCTGTTGATCGCCACCCACAGCGCCAGCCGGTTGCGCTCCTCCGCCGTCCGTTCCTCGGTCAGGCTGAGGAAGATCGGCGCACCACCGATCGGATTGGCTATCGGAAACAACGCGGCGCAGACGATCAGAAATGTGTCGATGATATGTCTCATGCGGCGCGACCGTAGCGGCGCTCCCTGCCACCCGGCAAGCCACCAAACAGGCTGGATAATCCGAGCCGTTTCCGCGATCCGTCACAACCCTTCTGCAATCGAGCGCGCGACCGCTTCCGCGACCTTGATGCCGTCGACAGCCGCCGAAAGGATCCCGCCGGCGAAGCCAGCGCCTTCGCCCGCGGGATAAAGCCCCTTGGTGTTCGGGCTTTCGAAATCGGCACCGCGCTTGATGCGGACCGGCGACGAGGTCCGCGTCTCCACGCCGGTCAGCATCGCATCCTCCATCGCAAAGCCCGGGATCTGCCGCCCGAACGCGGGAATGGCCTCGCGGATCGCCTCGATCGCATAATCCGGCAGGCAATCGGACAGGTCGGTCAGGTGGACGCCGGGCCGATACGACGGCGTTACCGCGCCCAGTTCGGTCGAAGGCCGCCGCTTGAGGAAATCGCCCACGCGCTGTGCCGGCGCGTGATAGGTCCGTCCGCCGGCTTCGAACGCGCGCGACTCCCATTTGCGCTGGAGATCGATCCCGGCCAGCACATGCCCGGGATAGTCGTCCGGCGTGATGCCGACCACAATGCCCGCATTGGCGTTGCGCTCGTTGCGCGAGTACTGGCTCATGCCGTTGGTCGCGACGCGGCCTTCCTCGGATGTCGCCGCCACCACCGTCCCGCCCGGGCACATGCAGAAGCTGTAGACCGAGCGCCCGTTCGCCGCGTGATGCACCAGCCGGTACTCCGCCGCGCCGAGCTCGGGGATCGTCCTGCCATAGCGCGCGTGATCGATGATCGACTGCGGATGCTCGATGCGGAAGCCGATGGAGAACGGCTTGGCCTCGATATCGACGCCGCGGTCGTACAGCATCCGGAACACGTCGCGTGCCGAATGCCCCGGCGCCAGCACGACATGGTTCGCAGCGATACGCTCGCCGCTCGCCAGCACCACGCCGCGCACCTGCCGGCCCTCGTCGATGTCGAGGTCGGCCACGCGGCTTCCAAAGCGATACGCGCCACCCAGTCCCTCGATCGTCTCCCGCAGGCTCTCCACCATCGTCACCAGCCGGAAGGTGCCGATATGCGGATGCGCTTCCGTCAGGATGTCTTCCGGCGCACCGGCCTTCATGAACTCGGTCAGCACCTTGCGGCCCAGGTGCCGCGGATCCTTGATCTGGCTGTAGAGCTTGCCGTCGCTGAACGTGCCCGCGCCGCCTTCGCCGA
>JAATGL010000294.1 GCA_015654705.1 Alphaproteobacteria bacterium
ACAACGAGAACGGCTGGACGGGCGTCAAGATGGGCACGGCGCGGCCGCTGACCTTCGGGCCGGACGAGATGAGCCGGCTCAAGCAGATCGTGCTGGACGGCGAAGGCGTGCCGCGCCCCGGCGGGGCCTATGTGCAGGTGCCCGGCATGCGCGAGGCCTATCTGGAGGCGGTGACCAAGGGGCACAAGCTGTCGCGGCCGATCCGGGTCGTGGCCGCCTGCGGCAATGGAACGGCCGGGGCCTTCGCGCCGGAGGCGCTGCGCCGCATCGGCGCCGAGGTAATCGCGATGGATGCCGAGCTCGACTACACCTTCCCCAAATACAACCCCAATCCGGAAGACATGCAGATGCTGCATGCGATGGCGGACGCCGTGCGCGCGCATAAGGCGGAGATCTGCCTGGGCTTCGACGGCGACGGCGACCGCTGCGGCGTGGTGGACGACAAGGGCGAGGAGATTTTCGCCGACAAGGTGGGTGTGCTGCTGGCGCGCGATCTGTCGTCGCGCATCGCCGGTGCCAAATTCGTCGTCGACGTCAAATCGACCGGCATCTATGCGATGGATCCGGTGCTGAAGGCCAATGGCGCGACCACCGATTACTGGAAGACTGGCCATTCCTATCTGAAGCGCCGCACCCACGAGCTGGGTGCGGTGGCGGGCTTCGAGAAGAGCGGCCATTATTTCTTTAGCCCGCCCATCGGCCATGGCTATGATGACGGCATCGTCGCCGCCATCGCCGTGCTGGAGATGCTCGACTGCGCCGGCAGCGGCAGGATGTCGACGCTGGTGGAAAGCCTGCCCAAGACCTGGGGCTCGCCGACCATGGCGCCCTATTGTGCCGACGACAGGAAATACGCCGTCGTCGACGCGCTGGTAAAGGAATTCGAGGGGCTGCAGGCGCGCGGCGAAACGGTCCTGGGCCAGGCGATCGAGCGTCTCGTCACCATCAACGGCGTGCGCGTGACGCTGGCTGACGGCACCTGGGGCCTGGTGCGTGCCTCGTCGAACAAGCCGTCGCTGATCGTGGTGGTCGAAAGCCCGGCCTCGGAGGCCAATATGCGCGCAATGTTTAAGGACATCGACGCGCGGCTGTCGAAGCATCCCGAAGTCGGCGAATACGACCAGAAGATCTAGGCCAGCGCGTCGTAGAGCATCCGCGCGGCGGTGACGGCGATGAACAGCGCGAAGATGGCGCGCAGTTTCCGGCGGTCGGTCGCGTGCGCGATCTGCGCGCCCAAGGGCGCTGCGAAGAACGACACCGGCGCGATCAGCAGGAAGCCCAAGAGGTTGACGAAGCCCAGCGAATAGGGCGGCAGGCCGCTCGCACCCCAGCCGCCCAGGATCGCGCCCAGCGTGCCGGGGATGGAGATGATCACGCCGAAGGCGGAGGCGGTGCCGACGGCGCGGTGGATCGGCACGCCGAACAGCGTCATGGTCGGCACGCCGATGGTGCCGCCGCCGATCCCCATCATGGTGGAAAGTCCGCCGATGAGCGCCGGCAGCGCAAGGCCGCCCACGCCTTGCGGCAGATGATCGGCGATGCGCCGCTCCTCGCCACCGAAGGCCAG
The DNA here is from genome assembly GCA_015654705.1 of Alphaproteobacteria bacterium. GTDB lineage: Bacteria > Pseudomonadota > Alphaproteobacteria > Micropepsales > Micropepsaceae > Rhizomicrobium. The sequence goes on from JAATGL010000294.1 coordinate 1,568, forward strand.
GTGGATCGCCACCGGGATGGCCACGCCGGCGAAGACCAGCGCCAGCGTCTGGCCGCGCGCCACGCCGGCCAGCGCGCTGCCGACCGCCACGCCGACCAGCATCGGGATCGCCCAGCGGCGCAGCAGGACCCAGTCCACGGCGCCTTTGCGGTCATGCGCCCGCACCGAGGCGAATGATGTCGGGATGATGGTTGCGAGCGAGGTGCCGACGGCGATGTGCATGCGCACATTCGCATCGATCCCGATCAGACCCAGCACGTGATAGAGCACCGGCACCACGACGATGCCGCCGCCGACGCCCAGCATCCCGGCCGTCAATCCGCTGACCGCCCCGGCGATGATCAGTCCAAGCGCCAGCGTGCCCAGATCGCCATGGCCGCCCGCCAAGATGTCCATCAGGCGGCCGCAAGGCGGGAGGCCGGCTCCAGATGAGCCAGCGCCTCGCGCAGCGTCTGCAGGCCGGCGCCCGGCCAGGTCGCGTTCTCGCTCAGATGGCGGCGGAACTGGCGCGCCCCCGGCCGGCCGTTGAACAGGCCCAGCATATGCTTTGTCATCGCGTTGAGCGGCACGCCCTCGGCGAGCTTGCGCCCGACATAGGCGAGATAGGCTTCCACCGCCGCGGCGATATCGCACGAAGCCCCGCCGAAGAAGCGCGCATCGACCTCGGCGAGGAGCGCGGGCGCGTGATAGGCGGCGCGGCCCAGCATCACGCCGTCGACATGGGCCAGATGCCGCGCCGCGTCGTCCAAGGTCGCGATGCCGCCATTGATCACGATGGTGAGGTCGGGGTTCTCCCGCTTGATCGCATAGACGATGTCGTAGTCGAGCGGCGGGACGTCGCGGTTTTCCCTTGGCGACAGGCCCTGAAGCCAGGCCTTGCGCGCATGGACCGCGAATGTCGTGACGCCGGCCTCGTGGCAGGCGGCGATCAGCGCGCGCAGGGAGGCTTGCGGGTCCTGATCGTCCACGCCGATGCGGCACTTGACCGTGACGGGAATGTGCACGGCAGCGCGCATTGCCGCGACGCAGTCGGCGACCAGCGCGGGCTCGCGCATCAGGCAGGCCCCGAAGCGTCCCGACTGCACCCGGTCCGACGGGCAGCCGACATTCAGGTTGATCTCGTCATAGCCGAAATCGGCGCCGATCTGCGCCGCATGCGCCAGACGCACGGGCTCCGCGCCGCCCAGTTGCAGTGCCACCGGATGTTCGCCCGCATCGAAGCCGAGCAGCCGCACCCGGTCGCCGCGGATCACCGCCTCCGCCGTCACCATCTCGCTGTAGAGCAGCGCCTGGCGCGTCAACTGACGATGGAGCACTCGGCAATGCCGATCCGTCCACTCCATCATCGGTGCAATTGAAAATCTATGTGCTTGATTTGTAAGCATTATTTCTCTATATTCCAAAGGCTTAGACGTCGAGGTGCACACTTTTTTGTATCCGAAAATACGACCCTTTTCGCCACGTTTCGACGCCTGAGTGTGCTGGATTTGTGCACGAAAGAGTATCGGTTATGGCCACGATTAGACAGCTACCATCTGGACACTGGCACGTCCAAATTCGCCTCAAGGGGCGCAAGGCGACGGAGACCTTTCTTCGGCACGACCATGCCCGCGAATGGGCAACGGAAACAGAAGCGAAAGTCGATCGCGGTCATGCGCCTTCCGGCCGCCGTGCCCGCAGCGCCAAGACCTTCGGTGCTTTGATAGACTTGCACATCGACGACATGAAGGAAGTCGGCAAGACGCCCGGTCGGTCGAAGAGCGCGACGTTGGAAATGCTGCAGCGGAGGTTGGGCGCGCTTCGGATTAGCGATCTGGATCGCGAACGCCTCATCCGGTTTGGGCGCGACCGCGCGAAGGAAGGCGCGGGTCCGATGACGGTGGGAATGGACATCGGTGCGATCAAACTCATCGTCACGCATGCCGCCGCGGTGCACGGCATCGAGATCAGTGCTGAACCTGTCCAACAGGCGCGCATTGCGCTCAAACGCCTCGGCCTAATCGGAAAGGGCAATGAGCGTGACCGCCGGCCAGCCGAAGAGGAGCTGCTACGGTTGTTCGCCCGATTCGACGCAAGTCCGACCCAGATCATTCCGATGACCCGGATCATCAAGTTCGCGGTCGCGACGGCGATGCGCCAGGAAGAAATCTGCCGGGTGACTTGGAGCGACCTCAACGTCCGCACCAAGATGCTCACCATCCGTGATAGAAAAGATCCCCGCGCTAAGAAGGGCAACGACATGCGGATTCCGCTGCTTGCCGTGTCAGGCTATGACGCGCTGGCGTTGATCGAGGAACAGCGGTCGATCCGTGGCAACGAGGACGACCGAATTTTCCCCTACGCGCACAAATCCGCCGGCACGGCCTTTACGCGAGTCTGCAAGGAACTCGAGATCAAGGACCTGCACTTTCACGATCTGCGGCACGAGGGCACGAGC
>JAATGL010000236.1 GCA_015654705.1 Alphaproteobacteria bacterium
GGATCTTGAATTCCGAGCTGGTTGCGACGCTGGAGGACCAGAACCTGGTCCAGCAGGCGCTGGTCACTATCGACGGCGCGGTCAAACGCGAGGATAGCCGCGGCGCCCATGCCCGCGAGGACTTTCCGACCCGCGACGACCAGACCTGGATGAAGCACACGCTGGCCTGGCTCGATCCCGCGACCGGCAAGGTGCGCCTCGACTACCGCCCGGTGCACACCTACACGCTGACCAACGACGTCGAATACATCCCGCCCAAGGCGCGGACGTATTGAAGCGTGTGACGCCCGGATTCGCGATTGGGAAAAGCGATGGCGCGATGGTTCGGTCCCAAGGTTGTCGGGTTCGGCGTCGGGCCAAAAGGCTGGCAAGGCTGGGCTGCGACCGTCCTCCTTTTGGTCGTGTTGGTTTCCATCCGCTACGTCGATTTCGCGGGCCTCGGCCTTCCCCCTTGGACCAAGGCGGCCGCCATCCTGTCTGTTCTGGCGTGTTATTTGATCGTGGTTTATTTCAAGTATGAGGGAGACTGACCTCTCCGCCCCGTAACGGCGAAAATTCCTCGGGCGATGGGATTTCGGCAGCGCGCAAATCGTCGCGCATGCTGCGCCGCGGCAAGGGTTGGGTAACCATTCAGACCTAAACTCGCATCGGCGAAAGTGCGGAAAACCGATGTCGGACACCTGGACGATCAGCGTCAACGGACGCAGCTACGGCCCCTATACGGTCGAGCAGATGCAGGCGTTTGCCGTCGAGGGCCGGGTCGTGCCGCAGTCGCTGGTCGCGCGCGCCGACGACAACCAGTTTCACGCCGCCTGCGACGACACGGTCTTGGCCACGCTGTTTCGTCCCGCAGCACCCGCTCCCACGCCGATCCGCACGCCGCAGTTCTTCACCGCCGAAGGCGACGAACCGCAATCCTTCGGCCGCATGGAAGAGGAATCGCCGGTCGGCCACCGCACGCATTTCATCATCGTCGCCGACATGAAATCGCGCTCCATCTCCGGCCTGGAGGAAGAGATCTTCAATCTGGGTCCGGCCTATCCGATCATGCCGCAGGCCTGGCTGCTGTCCAGCGACATGGCGATCAACGTGGTCCGCCAGACGCTGGTGCAGAAACTCGGCAAGCTCGACGTGCTGTTCATTGCCGACGCGACGCACGACAAGGCCGCCTGGTTCAATTTCGGCCCGGAATCCGACACGCGCATCCGCCGCATCTGGCAGAAAATCCCCGAAGCCCTGGTGCCGCGCCGCGCCACCGGCTGAAGTGCGGGATCAGTGGCGGGCTTTGGCCTTGCCTTCTTCCTCGGCCTGCTTGAGTTCTTCGCCCTCCGGCCCGTCGAGCGCGTCTTCGGCGTCATGCGCCATTTTCGGGATGTCCGATTTGTGATCGGCGACGAATTTCTCGGTCTTTTCGTCGTAGTTGCGGGCCGCGGTGTAGCTGCCTTCGCCTTCGATCTCGTCCTTGGCGCCGGCAGGCTTGATGTCGGCCGGTTTGCTGTCCTTGTTACCCATCGTGAAATCTCCCAGTTCAACGCCGCTTCACCGAAACGTGGGATGGACGGGAAAGTTCCCGTTAGTCCAGCCGTTTCAGGCGCTCGCGGAAGCGCCGATGATTGTGCACATAGGTCTGCGACGATAGCTTGAAGATCGCCAGTTCGGGCTCGCTGAGCGCGCGCACCACACGGCCGGGCGCGCCGACGATCAGGGAGCCGTCGGCGAATTCCTTTCCCTCGGCGATCAGCGTGTTGGCGCCGACCAGGCAATGGCGCCCGATCTTGGCGCGATTGAGTAGCGTCGATCCCATCCCGATCAGCGTGTTGTCGCCGATCGTGGCGGAATGCAGGATCACGTTGTGGCCGACCGTCACGTCGCGGCCTACAATCACCGGCAGGCCGGGATCGGTATGGCAGACCGAATTGTCCTGCACGTTGGAATTCTCGCCGATCTCGATCCAGTCATTGTCGCCGCGCAGCACCGCGCCGAACCAAACGCTCGCATTGCGGTGCAGCCGCACGCGGCCGATCAGCACTGCCGTCGGCGCGATCCAGTAGGCGCCGTCCGCCGGCAGTTCGGGTTCGACGCCGTCCAGCGCGTAGATCGGCATGATGCGGCCTCGCGAAATTTCCGCACCTATTCTGACGCCCGATCCGCGCGACCGCAAATTTCACGCACATGTCGCACAAACAAAGTTACTCTCAATTCAGCCGACTGATTCGCGGCGGGGGCCAGGTAAGTGCAGCGTTTCGCGTTGCCGATCTTGAGCAGCAAGGGCCTAAGGCCCGCGGTTCGACCGCATCCCCATCCGTGCACGCCCCATTCGACATCCTCATCATGTTCCACCGTGACCAGGGAGTATCCATGGCTAAGCGTTCCGTGCGGCACAAAACCCGCGAGTTGCATCACCACGAGCCGGCGACCGTCCATCCTCTTTTCCCCGCCGAACGCGGCTGGAGTCCGCACGACCGCGATGCCGACGCGCGCGATCGAAAATATGTAAAAAACGTGCGGGCGATGAGCCCGACCCAGCAGCGCCTGATGGACGCGATCGACGAGCGTTCCGTCGTCGTGGCGCTGGGTCCGGCCGGCACCGGCAAGACCTATCTGGCCATCGCCAAGGCGGTCGAGGCGCTGGAAGCGGGCCGCGCCGGACGCATCGTGCTCTCGCGTCCCGCCGTGGAGGCGGGCGAAAGCCTGGGCTTCCTGCCCGGCGACCTGCAGGAGAAGCTCGCACCCTATCTGCGTCCGCTCTACGATGCGCTGACCGAGCGGCTGGGCACCAAGCGGCTGAAGGCGCTGGTGGCGGAGGGCACGATCGAGATCGCGCCCGTCGCCTATATGCGCGGGCGCACGCTGAACGACTGCTTCATCGTGATCGACGAGGCTCAGAACTGCACCTACGGTCAGCTCAAGATGCTGCTGACGCGTCTGGGCTGGCGCTCGACCATGGTGCTGACCGGCGATCCGGACCAGACCGACCTGCTGAAAGGCATGTCGGGGCTGGGCGACATCGCGGACCGGCTGGAGCGCGTACCGGAGATCTCCGTGGTTCGCCTCGGCGACAGCGACATCGTGCGCCATCCCCTGGTCGCGGGAATGCTGACGGTGCTGTGAAAACGGCGTGCTTCGGGGCGCCGCAAAGCGGTGCCCCGAAACGCCGGCTTACAACGCCAGATAAAGGTCGAGCACCAAAAGCCCGATGGCGAAGCTCCAATAGGCCGAGATCGAGGCGGCCAGCCAGAAGGCGAATTTGGAGCACGATTTCTTCTTGAGCGACTCGGCCGCGTTTTCCAAGAGCACGCTGGGGCACGCCACGATCAGGATCGCGAGATAGGCGGTGCGTCCGGCGGCCGATTCCGGCTTGCGCGCCACCAGGCGGTAGAAATTCGCCAGGATGCCGGAGGCCGTGAAACCCGCCGTCGTGGCGAACAGCACGACCATCAAATCCCTGCCCATATCTGCGTTCCCGCGGCGCCCGAGCTCAGGAATGCAGATGGCGTGCCCGCCAAGGGGCCGATCCGGCCGCCTGTGCTGTGCCATCGCGGGGCGCGAGAAAACCGCCGAGCGCGGATCCGAGCCGGGCGCCCGGTTGCGCCGAGGCGATCTCCGCCTTGACGGCCAGGATGGCGGGATCGCGCAGCCACGCGGCCTGGCCGTTCAGCAGAATCAAGGCGGTAGCGAAGCCGGCCACGGCGCGAAAGAGCGTTTCCATGTCCCGATTTGACCCGCCGGTGATGTTTCCCGACATCGCGACGCAAAATTCGGGCTGCTGCGTTTACATGCCCTGCGAAATCCTTAACGGCGGCATGCTAGGTTGCCTGTGAGACGCGGCGGATCGCGCCGCCTCCGGGATGTCCATGAACCGAACCGACGATGCCGACGACACCATCCACCGACATTCCGGCTGGCTGATCCCGCTCGGCGTGTTCGTGGTGACGCTGGTCCTGTCGGCCCTGGTGCTGCTGTTCTACCTGGCGCCGGCGCCGCCCGCCCTGTTCAGCGAGCAGGTCTCGCCGAGTTCGGACACCGGGCCCGTGTCCCTGGAGATCGGCGGATTGCGGCTTTCGATTCCCGCGAACTACCTGGAATTTTCGAGCGCGCGCCGCGGCGGTCCCCGTCACGAGATTGCGCTCTTCGCCAGCCTGCCGGACCTGAAGGGCTGGTCGAACTGGGACGCTACGGTGTTCTCCGACAACGCGGCGGATTCGCCCGTCCTGCACATGACGATCCGCGAGGAACGTGTGAATCTGAGCGAAGCCGAACGGCTCGAACAGGTCTATCTGGCCTATGTCGCCAATCCGAACGGGACGCCCGGTCCCTTCGGCCTGACCCATTACACGTTCCGCGACGATTCCGGCTATCGGCAGGAGGAACTGTTCGTCGGCCGCACGCCAGCCGGTCCGGCCGTGCTGCGCTGCGTGAAGCTCAGCGCGGATGTGCCGAGCCCGAGCTGCCTGCGCGACATGCGGCTGGCGAACGGCGTGGCGCTGTCCTACCGCTTCAAGCGCGCGCAACTGGAGCATTGGCGCGAAATCGGCGCCGGTGTCGACAGGCTGATCGCGTCCTTCGAGAAGCCGCACGGACGCTAGCGGCGGCCGAACACTTCGTCCGCCGTGCGGTAGCGCGGCAGCACGGTCTCGATCGCGACGCAGAGCGCCGGAAACAGCACCAGGGTGCCGGCGACACCCATGACTGGCAGGATCGCGGCTGGCGCCGGCAGACAGGCCAAGAGCGCCGCGAAACCGATGCAAAGAACCGCATCCGCTCTTTCGCTCAGCGCGGCGTCGACGGATTCCCCCATCGGCTCATGGGCGTTTCGGTGCGCGGCAATTCCGCCGGCGAGAAGAAAGACCATGCCGGCCAGTGCCGCCATGCCCGGTGCCGCCAGTTCCGCTCCCCGCACAACGGTGGCTGCATGCAGGATAAGCCAGGCACCGCCCGTCGCGGCATAGACGACCGCGAGCGTGACGGCGAGCGCAATGCGCCAGGATTTCAGCCACAGGATCGCGGCCGCGAAAACGGCGATGGCCGTTCCATAAAACGTTGCGGCGGAAAAATTCCACAGCGCAAGGACGGCGAGGTGGAGCCGGCCGTCCGACGTGCGGACATGATCGAAGACCATCAGGGCGAACAGCACCGCCGCGATCCCGCTCGCCGACAGCGCCCGGCGCGGCTGGGCGAAGACCTGTGGCAGGGCGGAACGCTGAAACCATTCGCGCGCCCGGTTGGCCTGCGCGATCGACGCCTCGTCGAACCGGAGCCGGCGCACCATCAGCGGAAGCGCGACGAAACAGAAAAGCGCGGTGACCGCCGCACCGACGCTGGCAACGAATGCTTCGGTCAACAACGCGTCGCGGGCCAAAGAATTTTCGAAATCGTGAAACAACGAGAGCAGCCGGCACAGAACGAAGATCAGGAGAGCCGCGGCGCCCGGACCGATTGCCAGCCGCAGCGCGGTCCGCGACGCGGCGTCGGCGTTCGCGCCTGCCGAAATCTCGCTGGCCGCCACACGCAGCTGCCACATCGCGATGCCGGCCCCGATCAGCCCTTCGATCAAAAGCGAGCCGCCCGATCCGGGCCGGCTGAACGGAAGGAGCAGGCCCCGCGTCAGCGTCATCGCCCCGAACGGCATGGCCGCCGCGACCAGCGTAAGCCTTGGCGCGCGCAGCAGCGCGCCGGCTCCGAGCGCAGTGGCGATGGTGCAGGACAGAATGCCGTCGGCGATCAGCGAAGCCGGCCGAAACCAGATCAGCAGGGCGAAGGCCAGAAAAGTCGAAACCCAGATCGCGGCGAGCATCGAAAGCGCGGACGGTCGCCAGGGCCGGGCCGCCATCAAGCCGCTCACCGGCAAGAGCCGTCAGCCGGCGCGCGAGGCCGGCGGCTCCGGCAGGTCCATCTCCAGGATCGCCATGTTGAAGGCATAGGAGGTCTCGCCGTCCTCCTCATCCTTGAAGATCACGCCGATGAACTCGCCCGCAACATGGACCTCGACGGAATCATCCTGCTTGGGCCGCTCCACGATGGTGATCGTGTCCAGCCGGAACAGGTTGCGCAGGTATTTTTCGAGGCGCCAGATTTCGCTGCGGTTCAACGGATGTCTCCCATGCCGAGGGTTTGACGTCGCACGGGGCCGGAACGCGGTCAAGATCGGTCTTGACGCGGGGCCGCCCGCCGCGCGATGGCACGCCATGAGCGCCGCCACCTTGCCGCAGGGCTATTACGCCGCCAGCGCGCATGCCGCCCCGGCGCGGCCCGCCTTGAGGGGCGACATGCGCGCCGATGTCTGCGTGATCGGCGGCGGCTACACCGGCCTTTCCGCCGCGCTGCACCTCGCCCAGGCCGGCGCCAGGGTCGTGCTGGTCGAGGCCGAGACCATCGGCTTTGCGGCCTCCGGGCGCAATGGCGGCCAGATCCACAGCGGCCACCGCAAGGACCAGGCGGAGCTCGAAACCTGGCTGGGCAGGGATCATGCCCACGCGCTCTGGGAGCTGAGCGAGGAAGCCAAGACGACGCTGCGCAGTCTGGTGCGCAGCCATGGAATCGACTGCGCGCTGAAGGACGGCCTCGTCATCGCCGCGCACAATGCTGCGGCGGCGCGCGCACTGGCGGCCGATACCGAGCATCTGGCCAGGACCTACGGCTACGGCCTTGGCCGGATGATGGATGCGCGCGAAACCGCGCAGCGCCTGGGCACGGCGATCTATCCGGCCGCGCGTTTCGACCTGGGCGGCGGACATCTGCATCCGCTCGATTACGCGCGCGGCCTGGCGTCCGCCGCCGAGACGGAAGGCGCGAAGATCTTCGAACATTCGCGCGTGCTGGCGCTGGACGAAGACGGCACCGGCGCCAAGGTGCGCTGCGCGCAGGGGCTGGTCGCGGCGGACCATGTCCTGCTCGCCTGCGACGCGTTCAGCGCCGATCTTGCGCCGCAACTGGCGCAATATATCGGCCATGTCGAAAGCTTCATCGCCGCGACGGCGCCGATGGGCGACGCGCTCGACCGCGACATCCTTCCCTGCGACGCGGCGGTCGCCGATACGCGCCATGTGCTCGATTATTATCGCAAGAGCGCCGACGGCCGCATGCTGTTCGCCGGCCGCGAAAGCTATTGGACCATGCCGCGGGACATCGCGGCCGTGGTGCGTCCGCGCATGCTGGAGGTGTTTCCGGCGCTGCGCGATACGCCGATCGACTATGCCTGGAGCGGCACGGTCGGCATCACCCGCACGCGCATGCCGCATTTCGGGCGGCTGTCGCAGCGCATTCTCTTTGCGCACGGCTATTCCGGCCAGGGCGTGGCGCTGGCAACGCTGGGCGGCAAGCTTCTGGCCGAAGCCGCGCAGGGCCGGTCCGAACGCTTCGATGTCCTCGCCCGCGTTCCGGCCCAGGCCTTTCCCGGCGGACGGCTGCTGCGCAAGCCGCTCGTCAGCGCGGCGCTGATGTGGTTCAAGCTGATGGACAGCTTCGGCTGACTCAGCGCCGCGAACTCACGGCGCGAATTTGAACACGGTGCCGTATTGCGACGGACCGAAGCCGTACTGGGCCGTGCCGTAGAGCCAGCCCCGGCCGTCCTTTGTCAATCCCGACACCGACATGCGGCCCTGCCGGCCGTCGAGGATGTGGAGCACCGTTTCGCTGCCGTCGGCTGCGACCCTGAAGAGCGTGCCGCAACCGACCTTGTGGCAGCCGGTCCCGCCGCCCATCTCGGTGGCGCCGTAGAGATTGCCGTTCTTGTCGATCGCCAGACTCCCCATCGGGCCATTGCCGTCTTCGCCGCCCGCGAAAGCGTGGAGTACGCTGAAGGCGCCGCCCGGCGTGAGCCTGAACACCGTGCCGTGGCCGGCGCCGCCCTTTTCCGCCGTCCCGTAGAGATTGCCCTGCCTGTCGAAGACCATCCGGCCGTTCGGATTCTCGCCGTCCGCACCGCCGCTGAAGACATGGAGCAGGCTTTCGGTGCCGTCCGATGCCACCTTGAAGACCGTGCCGCAGACCGCACCGCAATGGGCGAGGCCGTTGCTGAACGTCGTGCCGTAGAGATTGCCGCGTCCGTCGGCGATGAGACTGTCCGGATTGCCGGCGTCATCGAAGGCCCCGAAACTGTGGATCAGCGTTTCGCCGCCGTCCGGCGCGATTTTGAACAGGACGCCGTGCCAAAAGGCGCCGCCCTCATAGGTGCCGCCATAGAGATTGCCCGCCTTGTCGCGGATCAGGCCGGTGATGGGCAATATGCCGTCCACGCCGTCCTGCGCGAAGGAATGCAGGACCGTTTCGGTCCCGTCCGGCGCCAGCTTGAACACGGTGCCGCAGCCCTGGTCGTGGCAGCCCTGGCCGCTGCCGCCGAATTCCGTCGTCCCATAGAGATTGCCGGCGGCGTCCGCGATCAGGCCGGCAACGGGCCTGCAGCCGTCGCGCTTCCAGTCCGGAAAGGTGAACAGGACCGTTTCGGTGCCGTTCGGCGCCAGCCTGAACACCATGCCGCATCCCGAGCCGCTGTTGGGCGTCGTTCCGTAGAGATTGCCGGCGGCGTCCGCGATCGGCGCGGCGACGGGCCATTGGCCGTCACCGCCGGCCTGGAATTGATGCAAAATCCTGAAAACCGCCGCCTGCGCATGTCCGGACGCGCCAAGCACCAGCAGCGCCACCGCCAGGACGAGATTGCGGCAAGCCGAGCGCGCCATCGAATTCCCTTTCGGAAAGATCGCGCGTGGAACTTATATCTTGTTGTCCTGCACGTCGATGACCTGGTTCATGTCCTGCGAGGGACGGTCGGAGCCGGCGCAATTGGTCAGTTTGGCCGGTACGCCGACGGCGGTGCAGCCGGCCGGCACCGATTTCAGCACCACGCTGCCGGCGCCGACGCGGGAATATTCCCCGACCTCGATATTGCCCAGCACCTTGGCGCCCATGGAAAGCAGCACGCCGCGGCGGATCTTCGGATGGCGGTCGCCGCCCTCCTTGCCGGTGCCGCCCAGCGTCACGTCGTGCATGATCGAGACGTCGTCCTCGACCACCGCCGTCTCGCCGATCACCACGCCGGTCGCGTGATCGATCATGATGCCGCGCCCGAGCATGGCGGCGGGATGGATGTCGACATTGAACAGTTCGGAGATGCGGCTCTGGAAGAACAGCGCCATGCCCTCGCGGCCCTGGCGCCACAGCCAATGGCCGATGCGGTAGCACTCCAGCGCATGGAAGCCCTTGAAAAACAGGAACGCCTGCACATAGGAATGGCAGGCCGGGTCGCGCTCATAGACCGCCGACAGGTCGGCGCGCACCGCCGCCCCGATCGTGCTGTCCGCCTCGATGGCCTGCACGAAAATCTCGCGCGCCAGCATGGGGCTGACGTCGTCGCCGCCGACCTTCTTGGCGAGGTGATAGGAGAGCGCATGCTCCAGCCGGTCGTGGTTGAGGATCGAGGCATGGATGAAGCTCGCCAGCGCGGGCTCGCGCTGGGCCAGTTCCTCGGCCTGCTCGCGCATGGCCGTCCAGATCGGATCGCAGGTCGCGACTTTCTCGACGATGACGGCCATCAGACATTCCTCCCGGATGCACAATATAGCGGACCAAAGCCGCCTATCCTAACAACGCGCAAAACGCAAATTGGGCTATGTCTTCCGCGCGGCCCTCTGCCTAGATAAGATTGCAAACCGCCCCGACAACCCCGTGATAGGCCCGCCATGGATCGCGTCCCTCCTGCCCTCAACCACCCGGCACCGGGTGCGATCGACCTGCTCTTGTCGCGCCGCTCCGGCTCCGCCAAGGCGATGGCGGCGCCGGGGCCGGACGCGCAGGCGCTGCGCACCATCCTGACCGCGGCGGCGCGGGTGCCCGATCACGGCAAGCTGTTCCCCTGGCGGTTCATCCTGTTCGAGGGCGAGGCGCGGGCCCGCATGGGCGCGCTGTTAGCGGACAGCCTGAGGGCGACCGAGCCTGCGACCGACGACCGGCTGGCCCTGGAGCGCGCGCGCTTCCTGCGCGCACCGGTCGTGGTCGGCGTCGTCAGCCGCGTGCGCGAGGGCATCCCCATCCCGGTCTGGGAACAGGAGCTCTCGGCCGGCGCGGTCTGCCAGACCATGCTGATCGCCGCCACGGCACTGGGCTATGTCGCCAACTGGCTGACCGAATGGTGCGCCTACAACGCGCTGGTCGGCGAAGGCCTGGGCCTGCAGCCGGGCGAACGGATCGCCGGCTTCGTCTATATCGGCACCGCCGCCGCGCCGCTCGAAGAACGCGTGCGGCCCGACCTCGACAAGATCGTGACGCGCTTCTGAAGCGCTAGGCGACGCAGCGCGCGGGTTCGGCACAGGTGCAGGCGGGCGGGAAATCGAGCCGGACGGTGGTGCCGACATTGGGCCGGCTCTCGATGGCGATGCGGCCGCCATGCTGCTCGATCAGGGATTTGACCAGCGACAGGCCGAGCCCGGTCCCCTCGATGTTGCGCGATAGCGGCGAGGCGATCTGGCGGAACGGCTCCAGCGCGATCGGGATCATGCCGGGCGCCATGCCGATGCCGGTGTCGCTGACGCGCACGGTGATGCCGTCATCGGAGCGCAGTTCGGCCGCGATCTCGATCCGGCCGCCGGCGGGGGTGAATTTGACGGCGTTGGACAGCAGATTCAGCATGATCTGCTTGGTGCGCAGCGCATCCGCCTGCAGCAGCGGCAGGCCCGCGGGAACCTCGACGCTCACCGTCAGCTTCTGGTCGCGGGCGCGCTCCTGTACCAGCCGCAGGCAGTCGCGGAACAGCGCGTTCAGATCGAGCGGCTCGGGATACATCTCCAGTCGCCCGGCTTCCGATTTGGAGAGGTCCAGGATGTCGTTGATCAGCGCCAGCAGGTGCTTTCCGGCGCCGTGGATGTCGGCGGAATATTCGCGGTAGCGCGGCGAAAGATGCGGGCCGAACAGCTCGCTCGACAGAACCTCCGAGAAACCGATGATCGCGTTCAGCGGCGTGCGCAATTCGTGGCTCATCAGGGCCAGGAAGTTGCTCTTGGTGCGGCTGGCGTCCTGGGCGGTCAGCAGCGCGGCGTTGAGCTGGCGCTCGCGCGCGACCAGCAGCGCCACCTTGGAGCGCACCAGCGCCTCGCTGGTGCCGATTCCCAGATAGCGCCCGCGGCGCGTCACCACGAAACATTCGCGCAGGGCGTCGGGGCAATCCAGCGTGATCATCGCGCCCAGATCGGCCACGCTCATCCGCTCGTCGACGATGAGCGGCTTGGTGTTGGCGAGCCTGACGATCGGCTGGCGGCCGAAAAGCTCGGGGACGTAGCGCTGCGCATAGCGCGCCAGAAAGCGCAGGCGGTTGACGATGCCGACGACGCGGTTCTCGCTATCGACCACGGCGGCGGCAATCTGCGGATCGGCATGATGAAAGGCTTCGTAGGCCTCGGCGCAGGTCGTATCGCTGTTGAAGGCGGCCAGCGGTTCCGCCAGCACGCCTGCCATCCATTCCGCCTGCTCGTCGTCCCGATGTGGAAAAGAAGATGCAGAAGTCCCAAGTGCGCTCATGCATTCTCCCGACGAAGCGTCCGCAGGATAGGTTCGCCGTGTTGTGCGGCGGTTAATGGCGCGCAGGATGCGCCGGGCCGCAATGTGAATTTATTATGACGGCGATTTAGCGGAGGCCGATCAGCTTGTGCGTCTGCAGGCTGAGGCGCCATTGCGGATGGGCGAGGCAGTATTGCGTCGCGGCGCGCATGTTGGCCTCGCGCGCGGGCGAATCCATCGGCTGCAGGAAGAAATGATCGAATGCGAGGCCGGCATAGCGTTCGGGGTCGGCGCGTTCCTGCGGATAGATGAGTTTCAGTTCCTGGCCCCGCGTCAGGACAAGCTCGGCGTCGGCTTTCGGACTGACGCAGACCCAGTCGATGCCCGCCGGCGGCAGCAGGGTGCCGTTGGTCTCGATGCCGATCTCGAACCGCCGCGCATGCAGCGCCGCGATCAACGCGTCGTCCAGTTGCAGCAGCGGCTCGCCGCCGGTGCAGACGACATAGGGCTGCGCCGGACCGGCGGCAGGCCACTGCGCGGCAACGGCGCGCGCCAGATCGTCCGCCGTGCGGAACTTGCCGCCGCCCGGCCCATCGGTGCCGATGAAATCCGTGTCGCAGAACCGGCAGACCGCACGGGCGCGGTCGCGCTCCAGCCCGGTCCACAGGTTGCAGCCGGCGAAGCGCAGGAACACCGCCGCGCGTCCCGTCCGCGCGCCTTCGCCCTGCAGCGTGTAATAAATCTCCTTGACCTGATAGGTCATGCCGCGCGGTATCTCGCGTAGCCGGCGGCGCGCAGGTCGCAGGCCGGGCATGCGCCGCAGCCATAGCCCCAGGCATGGCGATGCGTGCGGTCGCCCTTGTAGCAGGTGACGGTTTCCTCGACGATCAGGTCGACCAGCGCCGCGCCGCCCAGCGCCTCGGCCAGCGCCCAGCTCGCCGCCTTGTCGATCCACATCAGCGGCGTATGGATGACCAGCGGGCGATCCAGCGCCA
>JAATGL010000302.1 GCA_015654705.1 Alphaproteobacteria bacterium
CGCGCGCGATCTCGTCCTCGACCGCGACGGCCGGCTGCGCCGCATGCCGCTGGTCTTCCGGCTGCGCGGCCAGGCGGTGCCTACGCTCGATGCCGAGGTGCTGCGCGTCTCCAGACACAGATCGCGCCTGATGTTCGACGGCGACGGCGGCAGCCTCTTCAGCGGTCCACATGCGGCGTCCGTCAAGGCGTTGGGACGCGACCTGCCGACCGCGCCGGACGGGTCGCTCTGGCTGGCCTATGCGCCGGACACCAAGGCGCGTGACATTTCCGCGGCCGCGCTGGACCAGGGCCGGCTCAGTCCCGGCAGGCTGAAGAACGCCATCGTCTATATCGGCGCGCCCGACGATCTCGTGGCCACGCCGGCGGGGTTGCGCACGACCGCCGCTGTGCATGCCGAAGCGATGGAGAACATCCTGCTGGGCAGCGTGTTGCGCCGCCCGGCCGGCGCCGGCACCGCCGAACTGGCCTGCTTGGCGTTCTTCGGGCTTGCCACCGTCCTGCTTCTGCTGCGCATCGGCGTATGGGGTGCGGGACTGTTCGCCGCCGCTGCGATCATTTGCGCCTCGGCAGTGTCCTGGCATCTCTATGCCGTCAATCAGGTCCTGCTGGATTCTCTGAGCCCCAGCGTCGGCCTGGCGCTGGTCTTCGCAGCCGGGGCGAGCGCCCGCGCGCTGGGGATTGCACGCGGCCGCGCCCGCCTGCACGACGTCTTCGCCGACGCGCTGGCGCCCGCCGCCATCGCGCGGATCGCGCGCCGGCCTGCCCTGCTGAAGCTGGACGGCGAGACCCGCACGGTGAGCTATATGGTCTGCGGCGTGCGCGGCTTCGCGGCGCTGGCGCAATCCTTTCGAGACGATCCCGTGGTCTTCACAAGGCTGCTCGAACGCGTATTCGGTCCCCTGATGGACGAGGTGCTGGCCCATCGCGGCACCATCGAGCGGATCAATGGCGAGGGCTTTTCCTGCTTCTGGAACGCGCCGCTCGACGATCCCGAACACGCCATCCATGCCTGCGAGGCAGCAGGCGGCATGATGGAAGTCGTCGCCCGCATCAACGACATCGTCGTCCATGAGCGGCGCATCGACGGCGCGGCGCTGGCGCCGATCGAGATCGGGATCGGGATCTCGACGGGACCGGCGATCGCCGGCGGCTTCCGCAGCCATGGTCGCACGACCTATTGCGCCGTCGGCGAATGCAGCGTGGAGGCGGCGCGCATCCAGGCGCTTTCGGTGACCTATGGACCGGCGGTGATCGTCAGCGAGGCGACGCGCAAATCGGCCGAGCGCGGCTTCGCCTTCCTCGAAGTCGACTATGTGGCGCTGGGCGACGAGGCGCCAGTCAAGCTCCACGCCCTGATGGGCAATCCGGTAATGCGCGCCAGCCCCAAATTCCGTGCCCTCAGCACCTTCCACGACCACATCTTCCAGTCGCTGCGCACCCAGCAATGGCAGAAGACGCGCGCGTTGATCGCACAATGCCGCAAGCTTTCCGGCGCCAGCCAGAAACTCTACGATCTGTATCTGACGCGCATCACCTGGTTCGAGGCCCATCCGCCCGGCCCCGACTGGGATGGTGCGTTCCGGCCCATCCTGAAATAGGTACCCATGAGCTGCGAAGACCATTTTCCATCCGGCTATGCTGAGGCGCGCGCCAATTTCATCGCGGCCGCGGCCGATCTGGGCACGACCTCGCGTGTGCATCCCCATGCCCGGACGCGCGACGGCAGGTCGCTGTTCCTCGACACTGCCACAATGGGCCGGCGCGATGCCGAGACCGCGCTGCTGATGATCTCCGCCACACACGGCGTGGAGGGCTATTTCGGCTCGGCGATGCAGACGGGATTGCTGCGCGAGGGCCTGTCGGCGCCGGTGGGCGGCAAGATCGTGCTGCTGCATGCGCTCAATCCCTATGGCTTCGCCTGGGACCGCCGCGTCAACGAGGACAATGCCGATATCAACCGCAATTTCGTCGATCACGCCCGTCCGCCGGTGAACGCCGCCTATGCGTCGCTGGCCGATGCCATCGCGCCGAGGGACATTTCGCGCGAGACGATGAAGGCGGCCAACGCCAGGCTGCGCGCCTATGCGGATGCGCATGGCACGTTCACGCTGCAGGAGGCGATCACCAAGGGGCAATACGCCTATCCCGAAGGCCTCTATTACGGCGGGGCGCGCGAAAGTTGGTCGGCCGCGATGCTGCGCGACGTGCTGCACGAGGACCTGCGCGCCGTGAAGCGGTTGATCGTGATCGATTTCCACACCGGCCTGGGCGCCCATGGCCATGGCGAGATGATCAGCGAGGATCTGCCGGGCTCGCCGGCCTATCTTCGCGCACAGGCGCTGTGGGGCGAGCGCGTGCGTTCCAGCGAAGCGGGCGAATCGGTGTCCGCGCCGCTGACCGGCACGGTCGATGGCGCCGTCGCCCGCTGGCTGCCGGAGGCGGAACTGACCTTCGCGGCGCTGGAGGTCGGCACGCGGCCCACCCGCGACGTCTTTAACGCCTTGCGCCGCGACAATTTCCTGCACTGTGTCGCCAAAGGCGAGCATGGCGAGGCCGATGCGATCCGGCGCGAAATCCGCGACGCCTTCTATCCCGATACGATGGAGTGGAAGCGCATGGTATGGAAGGCCGCGCACGAGGTCGTGACGGCGGCGCTTCGGGCGCTGGGCTGAAACGGTCCGAGAGAGACGAGAGGGGATTTCCATGCGCATGCCGGTCCGCATCCCGACGCTTGGCTGCGTGGCGATGGCCGCGTTCCTGACCGGCGCCGCCCCGCCGCCCGCCAACATCCCGCCGCCGGACAACCGCAAGCTGGCGCACGACCTCTTCAAGGAGATCGTCGAGGTCCATTCGGTGCACGATGTCGGCACCAAGGGCGTCGCCGACATCATCGCGCGCACCCTGATCGCCGGCGGCTTCGCGCCCGCCGATGTGAAGATCGTGCCGGAACCGCTCTATCCGAGGCAGGTCAATGTCGTCGTGCGGCTGCACGGCAAGGGCAAGGGCAAGCCGGTCCTGTGGATCTGCCACAGGGACGTGGTCGAGGCGCTGGCCAAGGATTGGAGCCTGCCGCCGTTCCGCTTCATCGAGAAGGACGGCTTTTACTACGGCCGCGGCACGTCCGACATGAAGGACGAGGACGCCGCCGTCGCCGCCAGCCTGATCCGCTTGAAGAAAGAGGGCTTTGTTCCCGACCGCGACATCATCGTCGCCTTCACCGCCGACGAGGAAGTGGGCGCGGAGCAGGACGGCCCCGCCTTCCTGCTGAAGGAGCATCGCGACCTGGTCGATGCCGGGCTGGTGATCGATCCCGACGGCGGCAGCGGCGAGATCGACAACGGAAAGCGGCTCGATTTCGATGTCGAGACCAGCCAGAAGACCTATGTCACCTACACGCTGGAGACCACCAACAAGGGCGGCCATTCCTCCGAGCCGCGGCCGGACAACGCGATCTACCAGCTTGCTCAGGGACTGGTGCGGCTGGCCGGATTCCATTTTCCGTTCAAGACCAACGCGACGACCCGGCTCTATTTCCAGCGCATGGCGGCGCTCGAGACGGGCGCACGACGCGCCGACATGCTGGCGCTTTCCAGATTGCCGGTCGACGAGAAGGCGGCGGCGCGGCTGGCGGAGGACGTCGAGATCAATTCGATCCTGCATTCGACCTGCATCGCCACCATGCTGAACGCGGGCGTGCAGGAGAACGCGCTGCCCGCGCGTGCCGAGGCGACGGTGCAGTGCCGCATCATGCCCGACGAGACGGCGGCAGGCACCAAGGCGACGCTGGAGAAGGTCCTCGCCGATCCCGGCATCAGGGTGAGCGTGCTGGGCACGGTCGTCTCGGCGCCTGAATCGTCGCCGTCGCCGGCGCTGTTCGCCTCGGTGGAGAAAGTCGTGCATTCGATGTGGCCGGGCGTGCCGGTGCTGCCCCAGATGGCGGCCGGCGCCAGCGATGCCATCTTCACCCGCAATGCGGGTATCCCCAGCTACGGCATCGGCGGCGGCTGGAACGACATCCACGACATCCGCATGCACGGCCGCGATGAGCGCATGAAGCAGGACACCTTCTACGAGACGGTCGAATTCACCTACCGGCTGATGAAGGAACTGGCCACGGCAAGCTGAAGGACGGAGCGTGCGCCTGCCGCCTTTTGCGATCATGCGCGGCTTGCGCTATAGCTGCCTGCCACGCACCCGTAGCTCAGCTGGATAGAGCGCTGCCCTCCGAAGGCAGATGTCAAGAGGTTTTGGATAACGAAGGAGATTGAGACTTCTAAGAAAATCAACGTCTTATTAGCCAAGAACATTCCGCTCAGAGGCATCGAAAATCTCGCGTAAGCGCCGCGTAAGCAAACTAGGGTGCGGTGTAGCGAGGCGCCGACAGAGTCAGCGTAGCGACGGAGCGCAGATCGCTGTGGAATGGATCGAAAGGCGATTGGGATTTGAGACGGCCATGTTCCGTTGACCTAGGTCGGTCGCCGGGACTAGGTGAAGTTTAAGGGCACCCGTAGCTCAGCTGGATAGAGTGACGGCCTCCGA
>JAATGL010000210.1 GCA_015654705.1 Alphaproteobacteria bacterium
CCGGCGCGCGGTGCGGCCGCAATCCCTCGAGGTGTTGCCGCCGCACAGCACGATCACGCGCCTGCCGATCGCGGTCGTATGGCCGAAGGAGACGGAGGACAGCCAGTCGATGCCGATATGGATGTTGGCTTTCGCCTCCTCGCGGCCCGGGATGGTCAGCTCGCGGCCGCGCGGCGCGCCGCAGCCGACGAAGATGGCGTCGTAATCCTCCGCCAGCAGCGATTTCATGCTCACGATCTTCTCGCCGAAGCGCGTCTCGGGTTCGAGGCGCAGGATGTAGCCGCATTCCTCGTCCAGCACGCTCTCGGGCAGGCGGAATTTCGGGATCTGCGTGCGCATCATGCCGCCGGCATTTTTGTCCTGATCGTAGAGCGTTATCGTGTAGCCAAGCGGCAGCAGGTCGCGCGCGACGGTCAGCGAGGCCGGCCCCGCACCGATCAGCGCGATGCGCTTGCCGTTCTTCTGCGCCGCGGGCTTGGGCAGGCGGCCGCTTATGTCGTCCTTTGAATCCGCCGCCACGCGCTTCAGCCGGCAGATCGCGACCGGCTGCTCCTCGACGCGGCCGCGCCGGCAGGCCGGCTCGCAGGGGCGGTCGCAGGTGCGTCCCAACACGCCGGGAAACACGTTGGATTTCCAGTTGATCATATAGGCGTCGGAATAGCGCCCGGCCGCGATCAGCCGGATATATTCCGGCACCGGCGTGTGGGCCGGACAGGCCCATTGGCAATCCACCACCTTGTGGAAGTAGTTGGGATCGGCGATGTCGGTGGGCGACAGGCCGGGGCGGCGCGCAGGCGAACGCGGGCGGCCCTCAGCGGCAATTGAACTCATCGTTCTTGTTCGAACTCCCCGACAGCACGGGTTATCTGCCCGAGTGACGTTCCGTCATTGCGTTTCGGCGCGCCCTTATAAAGGCGAATCACCGGCATTTCCCCTCTTTTCGGATATTAGTCAGGGAGACAGCGGACGCAATCCTTGACCTGTAACAGGATGTGTCGAGGGTTAATTCCTTAAGCCATTGCCAACGCAAGAAAATTTGTGTTTTTTTTGGTCGATCTCTGGGCGGACGGGATCATGGAAGGTTTCGCGTCCGGCGGGCAATCGTATCGAGGCCGCTATGTCCATTCCCATGCTGCAAAGCTCCCGCCTGCTCCTGCGTGGCCACACGCTCGAGGATTTCGACGCCTACGCCGCCATGTGGGCCGATCCCGCGGTGACCAGGCACATCGCGGACGGCGCGCCGAAATCGACCGAAGAGGCATGGACCAGTTTTCTGCGCATAGCCGGACATTGGCAGATGCTGGGCTACGGTTCCTGGGCGGTCGTGGAAAAGGCGAGCGGCAGGGTGCTCGGCGCGACCGGTTTCGGTGAAAGACGGCGGGATCGCGGCGCGGCGCTCGACGGCGTGCCCGAATTGGGATGGACGTTCGCGTCGTCCGCCGCAGGCAGGGGCTATGCGACCGAAGCCGTCAACGCGGTGCTGACATGGGGCCGCGCCCATCTCGGGACCGCGCGCGTCATTGCCGTCATTGCGCCCGAGAACATCGCCTCGATCCGTGTCGCGCAGAAATGCGGCTTCAAGGAGTTTCAGCGCGCACTTTCCGCAGGACGGCCGAGGGTCTTCCTGGACCGCGTTCTCTAAGCCCCGTGCTCGGCGACGCTGAGCAGGTTGCCGTCCGGGTCCTTGAACCACGCCACCTTGGCGGCGCTGCCCGGCGCGGTCCAGATGCCCAGCGCGTCCTGCTCATAGCCCGCATAGCGTTCGAAGACACATCCGGCCGCCGTCAGCGCCGCGACGGTGGCGGCGATGTCCCGCACGTCCCAGCCCAGCACGGTGAAGCCCCGCGCCGCCAGCGTGTTCACCGGCGACACCCGCAGCGTCGTGCCGTTCATGTCGAAGACCAGCGCGAACGGCGTGTCTTCGACCAGCGCGAAGCCCAGCGTGTCGCGATAGAATTTCAACGCCGCAGCGCGGTCGGTGGTGCACACGAAGGAGACCGCCTTGGCGGCGGCGAGGATCGGCGAGGTGCTCATCGGGCGGAGTATCCACCGAAAAACGCGCGTCGCAAGACCCTCGATGCGGGCCCGGCGAAACCCCGCTGACGGAGCGGGTGCTTTCGCGCGCGCCGCGGGCTAGGTTTGCGCGGCATCGAACGGGCCGGACGCCCATGAAGCGGCTGCTTAACGGATATCGCGCCTTCAAGGCCACGCGCTGGCCGCAGGAGCGGGCGCATTATGCGGAGCTGGCCAAGGGGCAGCGGCCGGAAATCCTGGTCATCGCCTGCAGCGACAGCCGCGCCGATCCGGCGACCATTTTCCACGCGCGGCCGGGCGAATTGTTCGTGGTGCGCAACGTGGCGGCGATTGTGCCGCCCTACGAGACCGACACCAGCCATCACGGCACCAGCGCCGCCATCGCCTTCGCGGTGCTGCAGCTGAAGGTGAGCGGTATCCTGGTCTTGGGCCATGCGCAGTGCGGCGGCATCGCCGTGGCGCTGGACGGCGCGCTGGCGGCCGGCATCCCCTTCCTCAGTTCCTGGATCGAATTGCTGGAGCCGGCGCTGGCCCATTCCGCCCACCTGCACGATTCGGAGGAACGCCACGTCGCGATGGAGCGCGACTGCATCCGCCTCTCGCTCGACCGCCTGATGACCTTTCCCTTCATCGCCGAGCGGGTGCGGGCGGGGACGCTGGCGCTCGACGGCGCGCGCTTCGGCATCGCCGACGGCAAGCTTGAGATTCTCGACAGGACAAGCGACACCTTCGTCGCGGTGGAGTGAGCGATGCCCGGTTTGTTTTTCGAGGAATTCTCGGTCGGCCAGAGCTTCGCCCATCCGATCCGGCGCACCGTGACGGAGGCCGACAACGTCTTCTTCTCGGCGATGACGCACAATCCGGCGCAGCTTCACCTCGATGAGGAATATGCCAAGACGACTGAGTTCGGCGCCCGCATCGTCAATTCGCTGTTCACGCTGGGGCTGATGATCGGCATTTCGGTCGGCGAGACGACGCTGGGCACCGCCGTCGCCAATCTCGGCATGGACGAGGTGCGGTTTCCCAAGCCCGTGTTCCACGGCGACACGCTGCATGTGGAAAGCGAGGTGCTGGAACTGCGCAAGAGCAAGTCGCGGCCGGGCCAGGGCATCGTCACCTTTCTCCACCGCGCGATCAACCAGAAGGGCGAGATCGTCGCCCAGTGCAGGCGCAGCGCGCTGATGCTGGGCAGGCCGCTATGATCCTGCGCTCGCTCTTGTTCGTACCGGCCGACAGCGAGAAGAAGCTCGCCAAGGCGAAGGGCTCGCCCGCCGACGCGCTGATCCTCGATCTGGAGGATTCGGTTTCCGCCGACAACCGGCCCGCCGCGCGCGCGCTGGTGCGCGAATTCCTGAAGGACGCGCATCCGCAATCGGTCTGGGTGCGCATCAATCCGGTCGGCAGCGACGATTTCATCCGCGACATCGAGGCGGTGGCGGCATCGAATCCCGCCGGCTTCGTGGTGCCCAAGCCCGATGGGCCGCATGTGCTCAACATCGTCGACGCCCATCTGATCACGCGCGAGACCCAGGCCGGCCTGCCGCACGGATCGATCAGGCTGCTGCCGGTCGCGACCGAAACGCCGGTCTCTGTCCTATCGCTGCAGGATTACCGCTCGCCGCCGCCGCGGCTGGCGGCGCTGACCTGGGGCGCGGAGGACCTCGCCGCCGCGCTGGGCGCCGCGACCAACCGTGGCGCGGACGGCGAATTCCTGCTGACCTACCGGATCGTCCGTTCCTTGTGCCTGATCGCCGCCAGGGCCGCCGGTGTCGCGGCGATCGAAACCCTGCACGCCGACTTCCGCGACGCTAAGGGGCTGGAGCGCGCCGCGCGCGCCGCCCAGCGCGAAGGCTTTTCGGGCATGCTGGCAATCCATCCCGATCAGGTCGAAATCATCAATGCCGCCTTCACGCCGTCTGCATCCGACGTGGAACATGCGACGAGAGTGGTGGCCGCCTTCGCGCCTGGCGCGGGCGTCGCCGCGCTCGACGGCAGGATGCTCGACCAGCCGCACCTCAAGCAGGCGAAGCAGGTGCTGGCGCTGGACGCGGCGATCCGCTCACGCGTGTGAGCGGGCGCGCGCCATCATCCAGCCATAGAGCACGGCGATCAGGCCGGCGAACACGGCGGGCCCGATCGCGTTCATCCAGGCGAAATCCGCCGGCACCAGCGCCAGCGGCGCGTCGGTCGAGAAGGCGACGATCAGTCCCGCCAGCACGACGCCGAACAGGCTCTCGCCCACGATCATGCCCGACGCGATCAGCACGGCGAGGCGCCTGGAATAGTCCGGATTGCGGGTGCGCGTGGTCCAGCGGTCATAGAGATGGCCGATGATCGCGCCCAGCACGACCGGCAGCGTCGCCGACATCGGCAGGTAGATGCCGATGCCGACGGCCAGCGGCGGCAGGCGCAGCCATTTGAGCAGGCCAAGCACTTCGTCCAGCACCACCAGCGCGATGCCGATGAGGGCGCCAATGCCGATCATCCGCCAGTCGAGATTGCCGCCGATCACGCCCTGCGCCAGCGCTGAGATCAGGGTCGCCTGCGGCGCCGCCAGCGGCTGCGCCGTGACGGTGTGCAGGTTGGGCGCGCCGGAGAAGCCGAAGGCGTGCGCCAGCAGGTTCAGCACCGGCGGGATCACCGCGGCGCCGGCGATCACGCCCAGGATCAGTGCCCATTGCTGGGCGCGCGGCGTGGCGCCGACGAGCTGGCCGGTTTTCAGGTCCTGCAGGTTGTTGTTGGAGATGGTGGCGATGGCGAAGACGATGGCGGTGGTGAACAGCGCGAAGGCGACGAGCGCCTGGCGCGCGTCGGCTGCCGGATGGGTGACCGCGACGAAGAGGGTGGCGCAGATCACGATGGCGAGGATGCCGACGCCGGAGATCGGCGAGTTGGAGGCGCCGATCAGCCCGGCCATGTAGCCGCAGATCGCCGCGATCAGGAAGCCGCCGATGAAGACGAACGGAATCGCTGCCAGCACCAGCGGCCAAGTGTGCGCTGCCAGCGTCGTGGGGACCAGGAACGCGTAAAGCAGGTATCCGATCACCGCCAGGCAGGCCAGCGTGATCGCCCCGATCCAGCCGGGCGACAGGTCGGTGTCGGTCAGGTCCGCGGTACCGGCCTGATGCGCGCGCGAGGCGGACATCGTCGACACCACGCCGCCGACGACCGGCCCGATCAGCTTCAGCAATGTCCACACCGCCGCCACCGCGATGGTGCCGGCGCCGATGAAGCGCACCTGCGCATGCCAGACATGGCCGGTGTAGTCGGCCAGCGCGGCATCACTGAACGGATGCGCCGCGGTCAGGATCGGCACCGCGCCGGCCCAGCTGATGATGAGGCCGAGCAGCATCGCGATGCCGACCGAAAGCCCCACGAGATAACCCGCGCCCAGCAGCGCCAGCGAGAAGCCCATGTCGAAGCCGCTGGCCGAGGCGGGACCGAGGCGGAAATAGGTCTGGTACTCGGCGGTCGCGATGCGGGTGGCGGCGAGGATCGCCAGCCCCGCCGAGGCGACCGCGCCATAGACGACGGCCAGCAATCCCTCGCGCGCCTCATGCGAGGCCTCGCCGCGGGCGCGCTCGCCGACCTCCAGAACCTCGGCCGCCGCCACGCCTTCGGGATAGGGCAGGTCGGATGTCGTCACCATGGCGCGGCGCAGCGGGATGGTGAACAGCACCCCCAGCACGCCGCCCGAGGCGCAGATCAGGAACGAGGTCCAGAACGGGAAATCCACCCACCAGCCGACGATGACGAGGCCGGGCAGCACGAAGATGATGGCCGACAGCGTGCCGGCGGCGGAGGCCACCGTCTGCACGATGTTGTTCTCCAGGATGGTGGAATCCTTGAAGGCCGAGAGGACGGCCATCGAGATGACGGCGGCCGGAATGGAGGTGGCGAAGGTCAGCCCGACCTTCAGGCCCAGATAGACATTGGCGGCGGTGAAGACCAGCGTGATCAGGATGCCGAGGATCACGCCGCGCAGCGTCAGCTCGATGGTCGCGCGTTTCTGCATCCGCAGATTCCCCCCGTTGTTGCGGTCACCATGGCCCGGCGGCGCGCACAAAAAAAGGGGGAGGGCTTTCGCCCTCCCCCTCCCTCCGGCAGCCTCATATTGCCCCAGAGGCTGCCTGCGCGGACCCTGCGATCGGTCAGTAGTGGATGATCTGCGCGCTGTTGCCGACCGCGGCGGAGCTTACCGTGACGCTGCCGCCGACATTGTAGACTTGGGCACTGGTGGTGGAGGCGATGTTCGACTGGTTGAGCTGGTTGGTGTTCACGTAGTTGTAAATCGCGTTGGTGTCTTCGGTGTAGATGTTGCCGCCGGCGGAGCCGGTGACGGCGACGTCGCCCGCGACATTGGCGACGGTGGCGTTGGTGTTCTGCGACGGATCCTGCGCCGCGCATTGCTGGTTGCTGTTGACGATCGTGTAGTTGGGATCGGTCGACACGTCGGCGGTGTTGCAGGCGGTCTGGGTGTTGAGGCCGACGCTGCCATAGACGTTGGTCACCAGGGCGTTCATGTCCGCGCCGATCGCGGGGCCTGAGGCGTACTGGTTGTTGGTCACCTGGGTGTCGTTCATCGTCACCGCCTCGAAGGCGTTGCCGACGGCGGTGGCCGAGCCGCCGACGTAACCCTTGACGGTGTCGACGTTCATGTTGGTGTTGGTCCAGACGGTGCCCAGGCTGACCTGGCCGTTCAGGATCTCGCTGTTGGACTCAGTCGACCCGTCCGCGCAGGCCTGCGTTATCGGGATCAGAATTGCCGTACCAGCGATAAGGATCTTGGCGAGACGGGTCATTGTGGATCTCCTCTTTCAGGGCGGTGGTGTTGTGGGGCGCGTTGATGGGGATGGGTCCGGGCGCCGGGCGGCGATCGGTCGAGTCGGCAAGCGGGTCGTTTTCGGTGTCGAGGTTGGCGGCGCAGGCATCGGCCGGGATGCGGTAGAGCCGCGAGGTGATCTCCAGCACCGCGCGCTCGACCACCGAGCGCACCGCGAGCTGGATCGGCTCGAGCGCGCTTTCGCCGGCGCTCGCATCGAAGAAGGTCTGGCCCAGGAAGTCGAAGACGCCGGCCTGGATCTGGTGGCCGATGATCTGCTTCTGGTAGGAGATCACGTCGACCACCTGCAGCGTGTTGGTGTCGACCAGGCGCAGGTCCAGCCCGACATTCATCACATAAAGGCTGGCGCTGGCCGAGCCCTTGAGGCCGTTGGTCGTGGTCTGGCCGCCGTCACCATTGGCGCCTTCGGAGCGGACGTTGAAGTTCAGTTCGGTGATGCCGCCGACCAGGTAATAGTCCGATCCGGGGATCGAGCCCGCCATGATGCGGCGGTAGTCGCCCGGGCCTTCCTGCGGCTTGTCGTTGCCGCCGATCAGCTTGTTGTTGGCGTATTTGAGCTCCATCTCGGCGACGGAGGTGTCGAAGCGCTCGACCAGCTTGACGCCGGCCTTGGAGAGCGCCGACATCGCCATCAGGGCGGCGCCCTGGGTCAGCTTGCGGCCGCTGTTGTCGCTCTCGTTCTTGCCGGTGTAGTCGGCGATCTGCCCGACCGCGACCCGCAGGGGACGCGTCGCCGTGTAGCCGTTCATGCAGCGCAGCGCCTGGGAATAGGGCGTCTCGTTGCTGATCACCGGCGAGCCGCCGATCGGCGCGGTGTAGCGGCCGTCCGGGCCGGCCTCCGGGCTGATGCAGCCGGCCAGCGAGCCGGCTGCGATCAGCAGGACCAGCGGTCTGACAAGGAATTTGCGTCCACGCGAAGTCATGGGATGGGGCTCCCCTTCTCTTTCAATTACTGTCCGCTGACATTGGTGTTGGCGGTCTGATTGCCATTGTTGGTCTGGGTCGAGCTGACGATCACGATGTTGTTCGATCCGGTGGTGACCACGTTCAGCGAATTGCCGATCGCGGTGGCGGTGCCGGCCATGCTGGAGGTGCCGACGCCGCTGGAACCGGTCATGGCGGTCTGCACGCCGCCGACCTCGGCGAAGGACGAGGAGGTGATCTGGCCGTTGACGACCGTCAGATTGCCATTGGCATCGCGCAGCGACGAATTGACGGGCGCGTTCTCCTGGCCGGAGGACATGCCGATCGGATTGTTGTAGCTGGCCGAATTGCTGTAATCGCCCGCCATCGCGGCCGTCGCGATCGCGAGGCTGCCCGTGAGCGCAAGTCCTGCCAGCAGAAAGGTCTTCGTCGTCATGTGCATCGGCCCGAAAAGGTCTCGCAGGGCTTAGAGCAGCCGCCGTGCCACGCCGTGGGACCGTTTGGGGCGGCGAAATGTTTCAATGCGGGACGCGCCTGGGCTAGTCTGGCGCAAACCGGCGGAGACGGGTTTGGCGACGCTTGCGTTCTTTTTCGACTGTTCTTCGCCCTGGACCTATCTGGCCTTCACCCGGATTCACGGCGTCCTTGCGCGCACAAAGGCCGAAATCGTCTGGAAGCCGATCCTGGTCGGCGGCGTCTTCAACGCGGTCAATCCGGATGTCTATGAGCGGCGCGCCCGTCCCGATCCGCGCAAAGCGTCCTATTCCGAGAAAGACCTGCAGGACTGGGCGCGACTGGCCGGCATCCGGATCGGCCGGCCGCCGGTCTTCCCGGTCCGCGCCGTGGCCGCGATGCGCTGCATCCTGGCGGCCGAAGAACAGGGCCGGCTGGTGCCCTTCGCCCGCGCGACCTTCGAGGCCTATTGGGGAAATTTGCAGGATATCAGCCGGGACGATGTGCTAAGCGAGATCTGCCGGAGCGTCGATCTCGATCCGGCGGCGATCCTTTCCCGCGCCGGGGCGGCCGAGATCAAGGACCGCCTGCGCGCCAATACCGAAGAGCTGATCGCGCGGGGCGGTTTCGGCGCGCCGACCATGTTCGTGGACGGCACGGACATGTATTTCGGCAACGACCGGCTGCCGCTGGTCGAAGCCGCATTGATGGGTTGATCAGGAAGCGGGGCGGCATGGCATTTCTCCAGTCCGGACCGGCGCGCGAGCCGTTCCTCAAGGCGCCGGCCTCCGTGCTCTGCCTGATCGTCGCGCTGGTCGCGGCCCATGTGGGACGCATGCTGGTTCCGGCCGCGCTCTCCGACCGGATCGTGATCGATTACGGCTTCGTTCCGCTGCGCTACGCGGCCGGCGCCGTCGATCCGGGAACGCTCGTCCAGCGTGCCGTGCCGTTCGTCAGCTACATGTTCCTGCACGCCGATGCGACGCATCTGGCGGTCAACTGCCTCTGGCTGCTGGCGTTCGGGCCGGTGGTGGCGCGCCGCTTCGGGGCGACGCTGTTCCTGCTGTTCTTTCTGCTCTGCGGCGTGGCGTCGGCCCTGACCTATCTGGCGTTCAACTGGCAGTCCGCCGCGGCGGTGATCGGCGCTTCCGGTGCGATCTCCGGCCTGATGGCGGCCGGCATCCGCATGTTGCGGATGCCCGGCGTCTTCGCCGCCAAAGGGACGGCGGGCCTCGCGCCCATCCTCTCGCGCCAGGTGCTGGTGTTTTCGGCGCTGTGGATCGGGGTCAATCTGCTGTTCGGCCTGACCGGCCTCAGCATGGGCGGCGAGGTCCGCCAGATCGCCTGGGAGGCCCATCTGGGCGGTTATGTCGTGGGGCTCGTCTTTGCGGGCATGTTCGATCGCCTGGCGCAAAAAGACGACATGGATCCGTCCGCCGACGCTTGAAACAAGGATGCCTCCCACCCAGCTATTGGTGTGGCGCATGATCGCCAGCGACGGAGATCTCCGATGACCGACATCCCCCCGAACGATTCTGGTGCCCAGACGCTTCCCGTTGCCACGCGCGCGCCGTTTCCCGTCGCGCGGCTGCTCTATGCCATCGGCTTCGCATTCCTGGCATGGGTCGTCCTTTGGATCACGATGATCCTGGGCCTCGTGCAGTTCGTGGTCGTGGCGATCAACGGACGCGTGAACGAGGAGCTCAAAGGCTTCTCCCTGGGCCTCGTCCAGTATCTGTGGGAGCTGCTGGCCTTCGTCACCTTCGTGCGCGACGAGCATCCGTTCCCCATCGGGCCGTTTCCGAAACATTGAGCATCGGGGCGGCGCTTTCGCTTAGCGCAGATTATTCTTCATTCGAAGCAATGAATTGACGGTCGGCTGCGCCTCGCCGGTCGCTGTTGGGGCGCAGCCGACACGCCTGTGACATATTGGGTACAAGGGTTTGGCGAAATCGCCGGGCCGGAGGGGCGCGGGATTAATTCCTTGCCCGGTTTATGACATTCCATCAATCTTTATAAAGCCACAATGCGTCGTTCTGGGTCCGCTCGGGATGGGAGCGGGACGACGCGGCTCAAAGGACCCTCAGGGAAAATGGGTCCGCAACGGGGAGTTCAACATGCTCGCGAAGCGTCCGCTCGGGACAGTCCGCTCTCTTACGTTCGTCAATGCGCTGCTGGCGACGACCGTGTTCGCGGTCCCGGCCCTGGCCCAGATCGAAACGGTGGTGGTGACCGCGGAAAAGCGCGCCGAAGACATCCAGGCGGTGCCGATCTCGATCACCGCCTACACCGCGCAGGACCTGGCCGCCCACCAAGTCAACCAGTTCAAGGACCTCGTCTTCTCGACCCCGAATGTCAGCTTCACCAAGGGCAATTTCACCAGCTCCAATTTCCAGATCCGCGGCATCGGCGTCACCGCGATCGGCTATGACGCCGAGACCGGCGTGGCGGTCCATCTGGACGACATCTACCTGGCGACGCCGCCGCTCGCCGAGGCCGCGTTCTACGACATCGACCGCGTCGAAGTGCTGCGCGGCCCGCAGAGCACGCTGTACGGACGCGGCGCCACCGGCGGCACCGTCAACATCATCACCGCCAAGCCCGATCTGGACCAGTTCAGCGCCACGGCGGAGGGGAGCTACGGCAATTACAATGCCCGCGAAGTGAAGGCGATGGCGAACCTGCCGCTCATCGACGGCACGCTCGCGTTGCGGCTGTCCGGCGACTACGTGGGGCACGACGGCTATGTGACCAACGAATTCAACAACAGCAAGATCGACGACCGCGACCAGTATTCCTATCGCGCGTCGCTGCGCTGGCAGCCCCGGGAGGGGACGACGATCGACCTGATCGGGGCGATCAGCCAGGAAGACGACAACCGGATGCGTTCGCAGAAGCAATACTGCACCACCGATCCCACCGGAACCCTGGGCTGTCTGCCGGATTCGCTCTCCAACGGACTGGTGGGCCAGAATTCGACCCTGGCGACGATCGGCTCGAGCGTGCAGGGGCTCAATTCGGCGTTCGCCGGCACGCCGCTGGCCGGCCTCGGCGATGCGCTGGGCCTGTTCAACCTGAACGCCCAGGCGACGCTTCCGGCCGCCTGTCTTGCGGCGGGGGACCCCTGCAATCCCTCCGATCCGCGTTCGGTCTACAGCGATTTCAAGCCGACCTACCATGCGAAGGACAGGTTCGTCGCCTTCAACCTGAAGCAGCGCCTGTCCAGCTGGCTCGATGCGACCTTCGACCTCGGTTACGACCAGAATTCGGTGCTCTCGCAGGAGAGCTACGACAATGTCGCCGGCAAACCGTTCGCCACATCGCTCTCCTGTCCCGGCGGTCCCACGACCTGCGTCGTCGGCCTTCCGACCTCCGAGGCGACGCTGCTCGGCACGCTGGCCGCGATCGGCGGTCCGGCCTATGCGGCGAATTTCGCGCCCTACTTCACGGCCAAGCCGGGCGAGCTTCCGGTCTCCGGCGTCGGCAATTTCGGACTGATCGGCGGCAATGTCGCCGAATATTCCGACGCCGCCACCGCGTTCGACCAGTCCAACGGGAATTCGTCGCAATGGTCAGCCGAATTGCGGTTCAATTCGAATTTCGAAGGTCCGGTGAACTTCCTGCTGGCCACCTATTATCTGAGCACGCGGACGACCGGAGACTATTACGTAAACAGCAACACGCTGGACTATCCGTCGATCGTGCTGGGCAGCCTTTTGGGCGCCGGCCAGCCCGCCCTTTGCGGCAAGACGGGATGCATCTACGGACCGGGCTTCTACCACAATGACGGCCAGCTCAACACGCTGGATTCGAAGGCGGTGTTCGGCGAGGTCTATTACGACGTCACCGACAATCTGAAGCTGACCGGCGGCCTGCGCTGGACGCAGGATCAGAAATACCAGCAGGGCCGCATCGCGCTGTTCAGCGGCCTGGAGCCCATCGGAACCGACAACGAGGACGCGGGCCTGGCCGCCATCGTGGCGCAGGGCCAGCGCGACTTCGACTGCTCGAACGGCGCCACGGGAAAGACGGCGAAAGGCGATTGCGGACCGCTCGAAACCGACGGGCCGAACGATGTCTGGCAACTCAACACCGTCACCTTCGACAAGCTGACCGGCCGCCTGGTCGCGGACTGGACGCCGAAGATCGATTTCACCGATGCGACGCATCTCTACGCGTCCTATGCGCGCGGCTACAAGGCGGGCGGCTTCAATCCGGGCATCGAGAGCGGCCTGAACGTGCCTTCGGCCTACGCGCCGGAATCGATCGATGCGTACGAAGTGGGTGCCAAGAACACGCTGTTCGACAACCAGCTCCAGGCCAACATGGATGTCTGGTATTACGACTACAAAGACCTGCAGGTCTCCGCGATCGAGAACAACACCTCCGTCAACCAGAACATCAACGCCAAGCTGTGGGGCGCGGAAGGCGAGTTCAACTGGGCGCCGGACGAGAACTGGCAGTTCAACCTCAATTTTGGCACGACGCAGTCCAGCATCCAGAACAGCGCGCTGGTGGATGACCGCAATCCGACCGCCGGCCGCTCCGATGTGGTGCTGATCAAGGACGCCACGCTCGGAAACAACGTCGCCCAGAACTGCGTGCTCTACATGATCGGCGGACAGACGGTGACGCCGGCCGACAATCCGGCATTCCAGGCCATCAACCCCGGCGGTATCGCCAGCCTGTTCTTCGCGCCTCCGGGCGGCTCCGGCGCGCTGGCGGCGCATGGTGTGGCGCACACCAATTACGGAACCTGCTCCCTGCTTCCGGACGCGGCGCTGAAGCCGTTCGGCTACAGCCAGACAGATCCGACGGGGCATGGCACCTCGGCGGGCGCGTTCGTGAACCTGGACGGCAACGAACTGCAGAACACGCCGAAATACACCGTCAGCGTCGGCGGCCAGTACACCTTCCCGCTCGACGGCGGCTACAGCATCGTCGCCCGCGTCGACTATTACTGGCAGGACAAGATGTGGGGCCGGATCTTCAACGATCCCGCCGATGCCATCAAGGCCTGGGACATCACCAATGCGCTGGTGACGTTCAATTCGCCGGACAAGGCCTGGTATGTGCAGGGCTACATCCAGAACATCTTCGACAAGAGCAACGTCACCGGCGAATATCTGGCGAGCTCGACATCGGGCCTCTACACCAACGCGTTCATCGGCGATCCCAGAACCTACGGCATCCGCGTCGGGGCGCGCTTCTAAAGCAATAAAGCCGATCGCGATGGATTCCGGTCACTCCGCCGGTGCGGCGGCGTGGGCCGGCGTGCCCCAATTGGCGATGCGGTCGCTCAGATGGTCGAGGTAAACATAGAGCACCGGCGTGATGTAGAGCGTCAGGAGCTGCGACACCATCAAGCCGCCGACGACGGCCAGGCCCAGCGGCCGGCGCGCCTCGGAGCCCGCGCCGAGGCCGATGGCGATCGGAAGCGTTCCCATCAGCGCCGCCATCGTCGTCATCATGATGGGACGGAAACGGATCAGCGCCGCCTCCATGATCGCGGTCTCGGCGTCGGCGCCTTCCTCGCGCTCACGGTGCAGCGCGAAGTCGATCATCATGATGGCGTTCTTCTTCACGATGCCGATCAGCATGATCATGCCGACGAAGGCATAGAGGCTCAAAGGCACGCCGAAAATCATCAGCGTGATCAGCGCGCCGACCGCCGCCGACGGCAGGCCCGAGAGAATCGTCAGCGGATGGATGAAGCTCTCGTAGAGAATCCCCAGGATGATGTAGACCGTCAAAATCGCGATCGCGAGCAGCACGCCGATATTGCTGAGCGAACTCTGGAACGCCTGCGCCGTGCCCTGGAACGATCCCTGGATGCCGGCCGGCAGGCCCAACTGGCGCTGCACCTTGTTGATGGCGGTCACCGCGTCGCTGAGCGCCACGCCGGGCGCCAGGTTGAAGGAGATCGTCACCGCTGGCAGCTGCCCCAGATGGTTGATGCTGAGCGGCATGGTGCCGGCGACCAGATGGGTCACCGCGCTGAGCGGCACCAGCGGCGTGGTGCCCGAGGTCTGCGCCGTCGTGCTGCTCGACGGCGTGATCGTCGACGGCCCGGCGCCGCCCGGCGTGATGTAGAGCCGGTTCAGGTCCGACGGATCGTTCTGGTATTGCGGCAGCAATTCCAGCATCACCCAATATTCCGCATCGCTGGCATAGATGGTGGAAACCTGCTGACCCCCGAACGATGCGCCCAGCGCCGTTTCAATCGACTGGACGGAAACCCCCTGCGCCGCCGCCTGGTCGCGATCGACATTCACATTGACCGCCGGGGCATTGAGATCCATGTCGGTGGTGACATCGGCGAAGCCGCGGGCATGGGACAACGCGTTCAGCAGCTTGAGGGCGCTGGTGTCAAGTTCGTCCTGATTGGTGTCCTGCAATGTGTATTGATAGGAGGATTTCGAAGCCTGGCCGCCCACCCGGATC
>JAATGL010000276.1 GCA_015654705.1 Alphaproteobacteria bacterium
CCGGCGGCTATTACATCGCGGCCGACACCACGGCCTTCATGCAGCTGATCTCGGGCGACCTGTTCAAGGATTTTCCAACCCTGCGCCTCATCATCCCCCATGGCGGCGGCGCGGTGCCGTTCCACTGGGGGCGCTATCGCGGGCTGGCGCAGGACATGAAAAAGCCGCTGCTGACCGAGCACCTGATGAAGAACGTCTACTTCGACACCTGCGTCTACCACCAGCCCGGCATCGACCTGCTGCTGAAGGTGATCCCGATCCAGAACATCCTGTTCGGCTCGGAGATGGTGGGCGCGGTGCGCGGCATCGATCCGGAGACCGGCCATTATTACGACGACACCAAGCGCTACATCGAGGCGGCCGACATCAGCGTGATCGACCGGGCGCGCATCTTCGAGGGCAATGCGCGGCGCGCCTATCCGCGGCTGGCCGCCAAGCTCGACGCCGGCTCGCGCTAGACGCGGCGATGCCCGAGCCCTCGCAAGCGCGCCCCCGCCTGATCGGGCAATTGTGGTTTCAGGTCGCGGCGGGCACGGCGGGCGGCGTCGCGCTGGCGCTTCTCGATCCCGCGCTCGGCGTGCAGATGAAGCCGCTGGGCGACGCTTTCATCGCCCTGGTGCGCATGCTGATCGGCCCGATCATCTTCTGCACGGTGGTGCACGGGGTCGCCGGGATGCACGATCTGCGGCGCGCCGGGCGGGTGGCGCTGAAGGCCATCGTCTATTTCGAGGCGGTGACGACGCTGGCGCTTCTGGCCGGCCTCGCCCTGGTCGATCTCTGGCGGCCGGGCGCCGGGATGAATGTGAACGTGGCGGCGCTCGACGCCCACACCGTCGCCGGTTACGCGACGCAGGCCAAACAGCAGACCATCGTCGACTACCTGCTCGGCATCATTCCGAACACTTTCACCGGCGCCTTCGTGCAGCCCAACGTCCTTCAGGTGCTGCTGGTTTCGGTCCTGTTCGCGGCGGCGCTCAGCATGATGGGCGAGCGCGGCCGGCCGCTGGTCGGCCTGATCGGCGATATTTCCCAGGTATTCTTCCGCATCGTCGCGCTGGTGATGCGCGTGGCGCCGATCGGCGCGTTCGGCGCCATCGCCTTCACGATCGGCAAATTCGGCGCCGCGGCGCTGGCTTCGCTGGGCGGGCTCCTGGCCGAGTTCGCGGTGGTCTGTGTGCTGTTCGTGCTGATCGTCTTCGGCGCCGTCATGCGGGCGATGGGCCTCAGCCTGTTCCGGCTGCTGTTCGCCATCCGCGACGAGATCGTCATCGTCGCTGCCACCACCTCGACCGAAACCGTGCTGCCGCGCATCATCGAGAAGCTGCGCGATTTCGGCTGCGACGAATCGGTGGTCGGGCTGGTCGTTCCGGCCGGCTATTCCTTCAATCTGGACGGCACCTGTCTCTATTTGGCGACCGCGACGATGTTCCTCGCCCAGGCGACCAACACGCCGCTGTCGCCGGGCCAGCAACTGGGCCTGCTCGCGATCATGCTGCTGACCTCGAAAGGCGCGGCGGGCGTCGCCGGTGCGGCCTTCGTGGTGCTGGCCGCGACGCTTGGTTCGTCCAACGCCGTTCCGGTCGCCGGCATCGCGCTGATCCTGGGAGTACACCGGCTGCTGGCGGAGGGCCTCACCTTCGTCAACCTGGTCGGCAATTGCGTGGCGACGCTGGTCGTCTCGCGCTGGGAAGGCGCGGTCGACCGCGACACGCTTCTGGCGCGGCTCGGTAGGACGGCGGCCGCCTGACGGCATCAAGCAATGGAGAGCATCATGGATAAGGACTATCTGCCCTTTCATCCCAATCCCTCGAAGCCGCATTACATCCCGCCGCCGGGCGCGGTGGACGCGCATTGCCATGTCTTCGGGCCGGCGGACAGGTTTCCCTATGCGCCCGAGCGCAAATACACGCCCTGCGACGCGCCGAAGGAGACGCTGTTCGCCCTGCGCGATTTCCTGGGCTTTTCGCGCAATGTGATCGTGCAGGCGACCTGCCACGGCACCGACAACCGCGCCATGGTGGATGCGATGCAATCCTCCGGCGGCAGGGCGCGCGGCGTGGCGTCGGTGCATCCCGACATCGGCGAGCCGGAGCTGGAGGCGCTGAACGCGGCGGGCGTGCGCGGCGTGCGCTTCAACTTCGTCAAGCGGCTGGTCGATTTCACCCCGCGCGAGGTGCTGCTGCGGGTGGCGCAGAAGATCGCGCCGCTGGGCTGGCATGTCGTGGTCTATTTCGAGGCGCCCGATCTTGAGGAACTCGCCCCGTTCTTCACGGCGCTGCCGACCAGGGTGATCGTCGACCATATGGGCCGGCCCGACGTGACCAAGGGCACGGACCATCCCGATTTCCAGCGCTTTCTCGCGCTGCTCGATCAGCACGACAACATCTGGACCAAGGTCAGCGGCGCCGAGCGGCTGTCGATCTCCGGCCCGCCGGCCTATGAGGATTTCGTCCCCTTCGCCCGCATGGCTGTCGAGCGGTTCCCCGACCGCGTGCTGTGGGGCACCGACTGGCCGCATCCCAACCTCAAGACGCATATGCCGGACGACGGCGCGCTGGTGGACGTGATCCCGAAGATCGCGCGGACCGCGGCCCTGCAGCAGAAGCTCCTGGTCGACAATCCGATGCGCCTTTATTGGGCGCCGTGACCGCTCAGATGACCGGGCCTCAGCGCCGGACGATGGCGTTTGCCGACGGGGCGGTATCCTATCTCGAATGGGATGGGGCGGCCGACGTGCCGCTTCTGGTCTTCAGCCACGCGAACGGCTTCAACGCCTTCACCTACCGATCCCTTCTGGGTCCGCTGTCGGAGAGGTTTCGCATCGTCGCGCCCGACATGCGCGGTCACGGCCTCACGACGCTTGCGACCGATCCGGCGCTGATCCGGGGCTGGAAGGTCTATCGCGACGATCTGTTGCGCTTTGTAGAGCGGCTGGGCGGCGGACCCAAAATCCTCGCGGGCCATTCGCTCGGCGCGACGACCAGCCTGATGGCCGCGGCGGCGCAGCCCGATGCGGCGCGCGCGCTGGTGCTGGTCGAGCCGGTGCTGCCGTCTGACCGCATCGCCGCCGTCGCTGCGTTCGCGCGCCTGTTCGGCCTGGAAGATCGGCTGATCCCGCGCGTGGCGCCCGCCAAGCGCCGGCGCGCGCAATTTGTCAGCCGCGAGGCGGCGCTCGCCTCGTTTCGCGGACGCGGCGCCTTTCGCAGCTGGCCGGAAGCGTTCGTCGCCGACTATGTCGCGGGCGGGCTGGTCGAAGACGGCGCCGGCGCGTTCCGGCTGGCCTGCGCACCGCGCTGGGAAGCCGCCAATTTCTCGGTGTTTCCGTTCCGCGTCGCCGCGCTGGGCCGGACGGTGCGGGCGCCGATGACGATCCTCTACGGCACGGAGCATTCCTCCGCGCCCGAGCCGATCCTGCAGCGGCTCGTCGCCGGTCACGCCGATGCGCGGCTGGTGCGCGTGCCGGGCGCCTCACATTTCCTGCCGATGGAACGGCTGGAGCTGGTCCGCGACGAGATCCTTGCCGCCGCGGCCCGCGCTGGAATCTGAGCGCCGGCGTCAGGCGCGCAGCGCCGCGCGGTGGAGCCTGAGGAATTCGCCGACATTGCGCACCACGATATGCGGACGCTTGGCCCTGGGCAGCGCGGCATAGTCCGGGTCCTTGGCGACACCCGATGTCACGCCGACCGCCAGCGCCTTTCCGCGATGCGCCATCGCCACTTCGAGCGCGGGATCGTCGCCGATGACCGCCAGGTCGGACATCGCGACGCCGAGCCGGCGGCCGGCGCAGCGCAACGCGGTGTGCGACGGCTTGCCCAGGATCTCGGCGCGGCAGCCGGTGATCTTGGTGATCGCGCCGGCGATGGCGCAAGAGGTGCCGAGCGCGCGGCCGTTCGCCGTCGCGAAGAACGGCGCCAGCGACGCGGCGTAGAGCCTGGCGCCGTCCCACACGGCATCGCAGGCCGCTTCGATGTCGTCCATCGAGAATTCGCGGAACCAGCCGACGAAGATCGCGTCGATGTTCTTGCGCTCCGGCGGGCGGACGACCTCCAGGCCGGCCTGCGCCAGCGGCCCGCCGACGCCGTCGCCGCCGAGGACGAGAACGCGCCTGAGGCCTTTGCGCGAGAGGAAATCCGCCGCCACGCTGGCCGGCGTCATGATCTGGCTTTCGTCGAGCGGCAACCCCGCCTCCGCCAGCTTGTGCACATAGGCGCCGGGTGGGCGCACCGTGCCGTTGGTGAAGGCCACGAAGGGCAGGTTCTGCTTCTTCAGATGGGCGATGAACCGCACCGCGCCGGGCAGGGGGCGCAGGCCGAGATTGCGGCTGTCGCCCAGCACCAGCGTGCCGTCCATGTCGATCACGAAGCCTTTGACGCGCCGCAGCCGGGCGCGCAGCACCTTGTTCTCAACCATGCGCGGGCGCGCTTTCGCCGCGTCCCTTGAGGGATACGCGAAAGTCGGGCTTCTCGATCACGACCTGAGAAACGTCAGGCTTTGCCTTCATCTCGCGCAGCAAAGCGAGCAGCGGACTCGCATCGGGATTGTAGTGCCGCCCGGACGGTCCCGCCGCGATCATGGCGTCCACCTGCTGGGCCGGCATCACCGCGCGCAGCAGGAACTCGTCGTCGGAGATCGAGGCGGGAAACTGCCGGCGCATGTCCTTCAGGCTC
This sequence comes from Alphaproteobacteria bacterium, assembly GCA_015654705.1. Lineage (GTDB taxonomy): Bacteria > Pseudomonadota > Alphaproteobacteria > Micropepsales > Micropepsaceae > Rhizomicrobium. Next base: position 4,668 of record JAATGL010000276.1, read on the forward strand.
ATGGGCGGCGGCTCGGCCTGTATTTCTCTCGCACGCGGCGAGGAGAGGATGCGGTCGCGCACATCGGGATCGACCGGCGCGGTGGGTCGCCCGAAACGGCCGAGCACATAGCGGATGATCTCATCGGGAATGATCCCGTAGCGTTCCTTGCCCGTGACGTTGAACAGGGCCTGGGTGCAGACCATCTGCGGGAACGGCGTGACCATGATCGGATAGCCTAGCTCGGCGCGGACGCGCGGCACCTCCTCGACCATGGCCGGCCAGCGATGCTCCTGCTTCATTTCCTTGAGCTGGCGTTTGAAGGTGGTGACGGCGCCGCCCGGCATCTGGTGGCGCAGGAAGGCCGCGTCGAACTCTTCCGGCCGGCCGAAAGGCAATCCCTCGGCCTGGGCCAGACGGGTGAAGTAGTCCTCCATCTGCGCCAGCGCCCTGTCGTCGATGTCGACGCGATGGCCGAGTTCGCGCAGATTGGCCACGACGCGCGCGGCCTGCGGCAGCGAGGTGCCGTTGGCGAGCGGCCCGACCGCGACATGCAGGATCGAGATGCCCAGTTCCGGCGCCATCATGTAGGTCAGCGCCGACAATCCGATGGTGCAGTGCGAATGCAGCTCGAAGGGCAGGTCGCCGATTTCGCGCTTGATCGCGGGGATCAGCGTGCGGGCCCGGTCCGGCATCAGCATGCCGGCGGGGTCCTTCAGATAGATGCGGTCGATGTGCGGCGATTTGACGATTTCGCGCGCCAGGCCGGCATAGAAGGCGTCGTCATGCACCGCGCTGATCGTGTAGGTCAGCGCCGCCATCACGTCCCGGCCGCCTTCCTCCTTGATCACGCGCGCGGCCGATAGGAGCCCGTCCAGGTCGTGCATCGGATCGAGCACGATGTAGCGCTCGATTCCATTGGCGACCAGCCGGCGATAGGCCAGCCGCATGAAATCCGGATCGGCGGTCTCCCAGGCGATGAAGCGCATGCCCGTGGTGATGTATTGCAGCGGCGTGTTCGGGCAGGCCCGATGCATCAGCCGGTTGCGCTCCCAGGGATCGTTCTTCGCATAGCGCGCCGCCACCGCCATATGGGTGCTGGAGGTGAAATCGATCGCCTGGAAGCCGACGCGGTCGATGACCGGCGCGATTTCCAATATTTTCGCGGTGTTGAGCCCGGTGGCGCCCCACAGGCTCTGGTTGCCGTCGCGGATCGACACGTCGACCAGCCTGATGTCAGCCATGGCTTTGCTCCCGCGCGGCATTGAATCGTTCGAACCAGGTGGTGTCGACGCCGCCGGCCATGAACTGCGCATCGTCGAGCAGCGTGCGATGCACGGTCAGGTTCGTTTCCACGCCTTCGATCGTGCAATTGGCCAAGGCGTTGCGCGCGGCGGCCAAAGCAGCGGTGCGGTCTTCAGCATGCACGACGATCTTGGCCAGCAGGGAATCGTAGAAAGGCGGCACGGTCGAGCCCGCCTCGATGTGGGTGTCGACGCGGATGCCGTCGCCGGCCGGGAACACCGCCTTCATCACCGTGCCGGGACTCGGACGGAAATCGTGTGCCGGGTCCTCGGCGTTGATGCGGACTTCGATCGCATGGCCCGAACAGCGCACGTCGTCCTGGGCAGTGCTC
>JAATGL010000171.1 GCA_015654705.1 Alphaproteobacteria bacterium
GCAGAGTTCGGCATAGCTCATGCCGACATGGGCGGCCTGTTCCGGCACCAGCGAGGTCGGCGTCATGCCAGGCTGGGTGTTGGTCTCCAGCGCGATCAGGCGCTGCCTGCCGCCGCTGTCGTCGTAGCGGAAATCGGTGCGCGTCACGCCGCGGCAGCCCAGCACCGCGTGCGCCAGCACGGCCAGGCGGCCGGCCTCCTCGGCGACGGCGCGCGGCACCTCCGCCGGCAGCGTGTGACGCGAGCCGCCGGCCGCGTATTTGGCCTCGTAATCGTAGAAGGCCAGATCGGTGGTGATTTCAGTGACGCCCAGTGCCCTGCCGCCCATCACCGCGACGGTCAGCTCGCGGCCGGGGACATATTCCTCGACCATCATCTCGTCGCTCAGATGCCATTCGGCCCGGGTCAGTTCCGACGGCGGCCGGTTGTCGCCTTTGCGGATGATGTAGACGCCGACCGAGGAGCCTTCGTTGACCGGCTTGATCACATAGGGCGGCTCCATCAGGTGCCGGGCGCCGGCCTCGCGGCGGTCGGCGACGATGGATGTGACGACCGGGATGCCGGCGGCGCGATAAACGTCCTTGGTGCGCTGCTTGTGCATCGCCAGCGCCGAGGCCAGCACGCCGGAATGGGTGTAGGGAATGCGCAGCAATTCCAGCAGGCCCTGGATGCAGCCATCCTCGCCGAAGCGGCCATGCAGCGCGTTGAACACGCAATCGGGCCGCACTTCGATCAGTTGCGCCGCCGGGTTCTCGCCGGGATCGATCTCGACCACCTCGAAGCCTTCCGCGCGCAGGGCGTGCGCGCAGCCTGCGCCGGAGGACAGGCTGACCTCGCGCTCCGCCGAGCGCCCGCCGAGCAGCACCGCAACGCGCCGGAATGCCGTCATGGCAGCCCCACCCGCTTGATCTCCCACTCCAGTTCGATGCCGGATCTGGCCTTGACGCGCGCGCGCACTTCCTCGCCCAGCGCCTCGATGTCGGCGGCGGTGGCGTCGCCGGTATTGACCAGGAAATTGCAATGCTTCCCGGAAACCTGCGCCGCGCCGCGCACCAGGCCGCGGCAGCCCGCTTCGTCGATGAGCTGCCAGGCCTTGTAGCCGGGCGGATTCTTGAAGGTCGAGCCGCCGGTGCGCGATCTGACCGGCTGGGTGGCTTCGCGTTGCTCGACCAGGGCGTCCATCCGCGCGCGCACCAAAGCCGGATCGTCGCGCGTTCCCTCGAACAGCGCATTGACGAAGATCAGCTCGTCCGCCGCCTGGGATTTGCGATAGACGAAGCCCATGTCCTGCGCGGAAAGCGTCAGCGTGTTGCCTTGGCGGTCGATGGCGGTCGCGGCGACGAAGATGTCCTTGATCTCGCGCCCGTAGCAGCCGGCGTTCATCTTCAACGCGCCGCCGATCGTGCCGGGGATGCCGCGCAGAAATTCGAGACCGCCGACGCCGGCATCGGCGCCGGCGCGCGCCACGGCGGCATCGAGTGCGGCGGCGCCGGCCTGCACACGCACGCCTTCGACCGCGATCTTGCCGAAGGAGGCGGGCAGGCGGATCACCACGCCGGGGATGCCGCCGTCGCGCACCAGCAGGTTGGAACCCACGCCGATCACGCTAACCCGCAGGTCGGGCGACTTCTCCCGAAGGAATGTGGCCAGATCGTCGGCATCGGCGGGGCGGAACAGGATCTCCGCCGCGCCGCCGGCACGGAACCAGACGAGGTCCTTCAGCGGCGCGCCTTGGCTGTAGGTGCCGCGCACGGGGGGCAAGGCATCGCTGAGACGGGTCGCCATCACGCGCGATCCTCCAGCGCCTTCTGCAGCGCCGCCGCCCAATGCGAGATCGAACCGGCGCCCAGCATCACGATGGCGCCACCCGGCTTGGCGAACGGCGCCACGACGCCGGCCAAGTCCATCCCGCCGTCGATCGTCAGGACGTTGCGGTGGCCATGGGCGCGCAGCGCCTCCGCATACGTGTCGCGGTCGAAGCCGGCGATCGGCTGCTCGCCGGCCGGATAGACCGGCGCGATGATCGCCACATCGGCGTCGTTGAGGCAGGCGCAGAACTGCTCCCAGGTGTCGCGCAGCCGCGTGAAGCGGTGCGGCTGGACCACCGCGACCACCGGCCCGCTATAGGCCTGGCGCGCGGCCTTCAAGGCGGCTGCGATCTTGAACGGGTTGTGGCCGTAATCGTCGATGATAGCGGCGCCGTTCCACTCGCCGACCTTGGTGAAGCGCCGCTTGACGCCGGCGAATTTGCGCAGCGCCTCGCGGATGACGGTGTCGGAAACGCCCAGCTGGCGCGCCACCGTGATCGCGGCCAGCGAGTTCTGGATGTTGTGCTCGCCCGGCATCGGCAGGCAGACCTGGTCCATCCGCGCCTCGGTGCTGCGGCGGCGGTCGGTCAGCACCACGTCGTAATGCGAGGCGCCCTGCGAATAGCTGACATTCACCGCCCGCACATCGGCCTGCGGCGACAGCCCGTAGGTGACGATGCGGCGGTCCTCGATGCGCCCGACCATCGCCTGCACCTCGGGATGGTCGATGCAGAGCACCGCGAAGCCGTAGAACGGCACGTTCTCGACGAAGCGCTGGAAGGCGTCGCGCATCCGCTCGAAGGTGCCGTAATAATCCAGGTGATCGGGATCGGCATTGGTGACGACCGCGATGGTGGCGGGCAGGCGCAGGAAGGTGCCGTCGCTCTCGTCGGCCTCCACCACCACCCAGTCGCCGGCGCCCAGCCGCGCGTTGGTGCCGTAGGCGTTGATGATGCCGCCATTGACCACGGTCGGATCGAGCCCGCCGGCATCGAGCAGCGCCGCCACCATCGTCGTCGTCGTGGTCTTGCCGTTGGTGCCGGCGATGGCGACGCAGGATTTGAGCCGCATGATCTCGGCCAGCATCTCGGCGCGGCGCACCAGCGGCAGGCCGAGACGGCGCGCCTCATCGAACTCGACATTTCCCGCCCTGACCGCCGAGGAATAGACGACGGCGTGCACGTCCTTGAGGTTCGTCGCGTCGTGGCCGATGGATACGGGAATGCCCATGGCGCGCAGCCGCCGCACATTGGTGCTTTCGACCGAGTCGGAGCCGCGCACCTCATAGCCCAGATTGCGCATGATCTCGGCGATGCCGCTCATGCCGATGCCGCCGATGCCGATGAAGTGGATGGCGCCGATGTCGAGGGGAACGCGGGTCTGGACCGGCATCAGGCGGCCGCCTTCCTATGAGAAGATCGGGCCAGGCGTTCGGCGACATCGGCCAGGCGCGACACGGCGTCGATCCGGGCCAGCGCGTGGGCGGCGGCGGCGCGGCGCGCCAGATCGTCGGGCGCGGCGAAGGCGGCCTCCAGCATGCCGGCCAGTTTCTGCGGCGTCAGCGCCGCCTGCGCCACGCACCAGCCGGCATCGGCGCGCGCCAGGATCTCGCCATTGGGCGTCTGGTTGTCGTCCAGCGCATGCGGCAGCGGGACCAGGATCGCGGGCCGGCCGATCGCCATCAATTCGCTGACCGTGCCGGCGCCGGCC
>JAATGL010000279.1 GCA_015654705.1 Alphaproteobacteria bacterium
GGATGTGCGAATGGGTGCCGACGACCAGGCTGGCGCGCCCGTCGCAGAAATGGCCCATCTCCATCTTCTCGTAGGTCGCTTCGGCTTGGATTTCGATCACGATCGCGTCCGCCGCGTCGCCCAGCGGACAGGCGGCAAGCTCCTCCTCGACCCCGGCGAAGGGATCGTCGAGCGGGTCCATGAACACGCGGCCCATCACATTGACGACCAGCACGCGATTGCCGTCGCGCGTCTGGTAGAGATTGGCGCCCTTGCCCGGCGTGCCGGGCGGGAAGTTGCGCGGCCGAAGGATGCGCTCCTCGTCGCCGATATAGGAGAGGATCTCCTTCTGGTCGGCCCAGTGATTGCCGGTGGTGATGCAATCGACGCCGGCGCCGAACAGTTCGGTCGCGGTGGCGCGCGTCAGCCCGAAGCCGCCCGCCGCGTTCTCGCCATTGGCGATGACGAAATCGAGCGACAGCAGATCGCGCAGGCGCGGCAGCTCCGCCGTCACCACCTCGCGGCCCGGCCGTCCCACGATGTCGCCGAGAAAGAGAATGCGCATGTGATGCGTTACCCGTTGTCATCCCGGAAGCCGCGGCACGCGGCTGTCCGGGACCCAGCGGGATGCTTGGGAATGGGTCCCGGCTCGGCGCGATGCTTACGCATCGCTTGGCCGGGATGACAAGGGTTTGTTGGCGAACCGCCGCAAGCCGTTCTCCGTCACCATCATGTCCAGCGGGTGATCGTGCGCCTGGCGGGGCAGGTCGTCCGTCTCCTGGCCGGCATAGGCAACGCCCACGGAGCGCGCTTTGGTCAGCGCCGCCAGCGTGCGGTCGTAGAAGCCGCCGCCATAGCCCAGGCGATGGCCGTGCGCGTCGAAGGCCAGCAGCGGCACCAGCAGGACATCCGGCTTCACGTCAGGCGCCGCGCTGTGCGGTTCGTTCATGCCGAAGCGGTGCGCCGTCAGCGTGTCGCCCGGACGCCAGCGCCGGAACAGCAGCGGCCTATCGCGCGCAACGACGACCGGCAGCGCCAATCCGTGTCCGCGCGCCGCCAGCGCCTGCGCCAGCATGCGCGGGTCGGCCTCGTCGCCCATCGGCCAGTAGAAGGCAACGACCGCCTCTTTCGCGATCGGCAGCGCGTCCGCAAAGCGCGCGATCGCCTCCGCGAAATCCGGACAGGAGCGTGCCAGCGCCGCGCGGCGGGCGCGGTACCGGTCGCGCAAAGCGGCTTTTGCAGCGGTCATCCGCGACCAGCCTTGGCCACCGCCCGCCAATCGCCTTGGAGGGAAACAAGCGGACGGGACCGCATCCACCGTTGGAACTGGATCCTCACGGGCCTACAGTTGTAGGTGGGCGCCATGTAGCCAAGACCACGATCCTGGCCAGGGACAGCTCCCTGTGAGAACATTAAGGCCCCTGGGCATCGCTATCCTGACGCGTGGGGCAGAACCCGTCCGCCCTCAATCTAGGCGCCGTTCAGGCGCGCGGCAATGGCCTCGACCCGCGCCGCCGCGGATTCGAGCGCGGCGATCGCCAGACCCTCCGATTTGCCGAGCTTTTCGGTGAGTTCGCCGCGCGCGCCGCTGAGATCGCCCAGTTCGCGGTCGCGGGCCGCCAGGCGGGCCCTCGCCTCGAACAATTCGTCGGTGATCAGCACCGCCGCCATCAGCAGCAGCTTCTGATCGCCGACCTGGCCGACCGAACCCAGCAATTCGCGCACCTTCGTATCGACGTGGCCCGCCAGTTCTTTGAGATGCTCCTCCTCGCCGTCATCGCAGGCGATCGTGTAGGCGCGGCTGTTCACCATGACATTGACGAGCGGCATGATCTGTTCCTCTGGGAGCAATGCTCCATTTGGTCGTTATACCCTGTCATCCCAGCCGAGCGCAGCGAGCGCCGGGACCCATCGGTGTGCCTGCACGTGGGTCCCGGATCGCCTCGCTATCGCGCGGCGTCCGGGATGACAAGTTTGGCCGGACCGATTTACCTGCATCCTGCCTTATCGCCCCAGCGCGGTGCGGATTTCGGCGATGGCGCCGTCGAGGCGGTCTTCGACCTCCTCGGAGATTTCGCTCAAGGCGCGCGCATCCTCTTCCAGTTCGGCAATGCGCGCCAGCAGCCGGTCGCGCTCGGCGCTCATCGCGCTCAGCCGCTCGGCCGTGTCGGCGGCCTCGCCGGGCGCCGCGGCGAGGGGAACAAGCCGCGCGTCGAGCGCGTTGAGAGCCGTGGTGAGGCGTTCTGCCGCGATTTCGAGCTTGCCCATCGCGCACCTTTTGTTGACATCGCGCAGGACCTTAGGCCCGTGAAGGAAATATGGTCAACGCGCGACATTCGGCCGGACGTGTCACAATCCCTTGACGGGCAAGGCCGACGCTCGCTAAGGCCACGCCCAAGCGGCAACGAGAACAGACCCATGACCATCGAAATCCCCCCCGTGCCGCAGACCCAGGAACAGGCCGCCACGCGCCGCCTCGCCAACGCGATCCGCGCGCTGGCGATGGACGCGGTGGAAAACGCCAAGTCCGGCCATCCCGGCCTGCCGATGGGCATGGCGGACGCCGCAACCGTGCTGTTCTCGAAATTCCTCAAATTCGATCCGGCCGAGCCGCACTGGCACGACCGCGACCGCTTCGTGCTGTCGGCCGGGCACGGCTCGATGCTGCTCTATGCCCTGCTCTACCTGACCGGCTATCCGGGCATGACGCTCGACGACATCAAGACCTTCCGCAAGGTCGGCAGCCCCTGCGCCGGCCATCCCGAATACAGCCATGCGCCGGGCATCGAGACCACCACCGGGCCGCTGGGCCAGGGCATCGCCAACGCGGTCGGCATGGCGCTGGCCGAGCGCCATCTGAACGCGCGCTTCGGCGACGCGCTGGTCGACCACAAGACCTATGTGATCGCCAGCGACGGCGACCTGATGGAGGGCATCAGCCACGAGGCGATCTCGCTGGCCGGGCACCTGAAGCTCTCGCGCCTGATCGTGCTCTATGACGACAATTCCATCACCATCGACGGCGCCACCGCGCTGTCGGATTCGACCGACACGATCGAGCGCTTCCAGGCCGCCGGCTGGAACACCGTGCATGTCAACGGCCACGACGCCGCCGACGTGGCGCGCGCGCTCGCCTGGGCGCAGAACAGCGACAAGCCGGTGCTGATCGCCTGCAAGACGATCATCGGGCTCGGCCTGCCGACGCGCCAGGGCACGCAGAAGGCGCACAGCGACGCGCCCGGCGCAGAGGAGGTCGCGGGCGCGCGCCTGGAACTCGACTGGCCGTCGCCGCCCTTCGTGATCCCCGAGGACATCCTCGCCGACTGGCGCGCCATCGGCGCCAAGGGCCGGCCGGCGCGCGAGGCCTGGGCCAAGCGCAAGGCCGCATCCGAGCGCGCCGCCGATTTCGACCAGGCGCAGAGCGGCGACATGCCGGCGGCGCTGGCGCCAGCGCTGCTGGCGGTGAAGAAGACGGCGAGCAGCGAGAAGCCCGCCATTGCCACCCGCAAGGCGTCCGAACTGGCGCTCGACGCGATCAATGCGACGGTGCCGTGGACCGTCGGCGGCTCGGCCGACCTGACGCCGTCCAACAACACGCGCACCAAGGGCATGCACGAGATCACGCCGGACGATTATTCCGGCCGCTACATCCATTTCGGCATCCGCGAGCACGGCATGGCGGCGGCGATGAGCGGCATGGCACTGCATGGCGGCATCGTGCCTTACGGCGGCACCTTCATGTGCTTCTCCGATTACTGCCGCCCGTCGATCCGGCTGGCCGCGCTGATGGGGCTGCGCGTCGTCTATGTGATGACGCACGATTCCATCGGGCTGGGCGAGGACGGGCCGACGCATCAGCCGGTCGAGCATCTGGCGGCCTTGCGCGCCATTCCGCACCTGCTGGTGCTGCGCCCCGCCGATGCGGTGGAGACGGCGGAGTGCTGGCAGATCGCGCTCGGCGAAAAGAGCCGCCCCAGCCTGCTGGCGCTGTCGCGGCAGAATCTCGTCACCGCGCGCACCGAGCACACCGACGAGAATCTGAGCGCCAGGGGTGCCTATGAACTGGCCGGCGCGGCCGATGCCAAGATCACCCTTTTGGCCACCGGCTCGGAGATCGAGATCGCGCTGAAGGCGCGCGACCTGCTGGCGGCCGACGGCATCGCCGCGCGCATCGTCTCCATGCCGTGCTGGGCGCTGTTCGAGGAACAACCCGCAACATATCGTGACGCCGTTCTGGGGCCGGGCACGCTAAAAGTCGCCGTCGAGGCCGGCGTCGGCCTCGGCTGGGACCGCTATGTCGGCCCGGGCGGCAAATTCGTCGGCATGCACGGCTTCGGCGAAAGCGGTCCGTACAAGGACGTTTACAGGCATTTCGGGATCACGCCCGAAGCGGTGGCCGACGCCGCGAGGGCGGCATTGAAGGGGAACTGACATGGCACTTCGCGCCGCGATCAACGGGTTCGGCCGCATCGGGCGGCTGGTGCTGCGCGCGATCGTGGAAAGCGGGCGGCGCGACATCGAGGTCGTGGCGGTCAACGATCTGGGCCCGGTGGAGACCAATGCGCATCTGCTGCGCTACGATTCCGTGCATGGCCGCTTTCCCGCGACGGTGACGGTCGACGGCGACCACATGATCGCGGCCGGCCACAAGATCCGCGTCACCGCGATCCGCAACCCGGCCGAGCTGCCGCACAAGGAGCTGGACGTCGACATCGCGCTGGAATGCACCGGCATCTTCACCGCGAAGGAGAAGGCGTCGGCGCATTTCGCGGCGGGTGCGAAGCGCGTGCTGGTCTCGGCACCGGCGGACGGCGCCGACCTGACGGTGGTCTACGGCGTCAACCACGACAGGCTGACGA
>JAATGL010000246.1 GCA_015654705.1 Alphaproteobacteria bacterium
CTGCCCGGCGTGATCCCGGAAATCGTCGATGCCGACGGCAAGGTGCTGGAGGGCGAGGCCACGGGCAACCTGGTGATCGCCGACAGCTGGCCGGGCCAGATGCGCACCGTCTATGGCGACCATCAGCGTTTCATCGACACCTATTTCAAGACCTATCACGGCAAGTATTTCACCGGCGACGGCTGCCGCCGCGACGCGGACGGCTATTACTGGATCACCGGCCGCGTCGACGATGTGATCAATGTCTCGGGCCACCGGCTGGGCACGGCGGAGATCGAATCCGCGCTGGTGGAAGACCATCGCGTCGCCGAGGCCGCGGTGGTCGGCTTTCCGCACGACATCAAGGGCCAGGGCATCTATGCCTTCGTGACGCTGAAGCTGGGCCAGGCGCCGTCGGACGCGCTGGCGGAGGACCTGAAGAAATTCGTATCGAAGCATCTGAGCGCCATCGCCCGGCCGGACGCGGTCCAGTTCGCGCCCGGCCTGCCCAAGACGCGCTCCGGCAAGATCATGCGCCGCATCCTGCGCAAGATCGCGGAAGGCGACATCTCCAATCTCGGCGACACCTCCACCCTCGCCGATCCGGCCGTGGTGGACGAGCTTGTGAAGACCAGCCGGCGCCCGGGTTGAGCCGGATCAGCGAAGCAGGATCGGCGCGATGTCCTGCGCGGACGCCGGCGTGACCGCAATCGGATATTGGCGGCCGGCGACCAGCAGCCTGTAGCGTCCCGGCGCCACGCCGAGGAAAAAATAGAGCCCGGCCGCGTTGGTCGTGGCGCGGGCCGGAGCGCCCGGCTTTGCGGGCGCCAAGGTTACGGAGATGCCCTGCCGGCCGACCGGCGTGCGGGCGAGGCCGTTGGTCACCGCCACGCCCACCATCCCGCGCAGGTCGGTCGCATCCGCATGGGTGGCGAGGCCGCACAGCGCGGCGGCGAAGCTCAGACGGGCGATCGTGATGCGCATGGCTCGGCTCCGGTCAGGGCGCAGGTCCGCTCGCCAGCAACGGCGCGGCCGCAGCGTTGTAGTTTCCCCCGGTCCTGCCCAATCGTACCGTGACCGGGGTCAATATCCGGATCGTCATGGTCTGGGCGTCGCGGCTGACCTTGAGCGCGCCGGGATTGTCGACATCGACGGTGCTCGATCCGATGTCGCCGACGTTGAAGGTGAGGCGCGGAACCCCGTCGTCGTTCTGCAGCACCTTCACCTGGAAGTTCTCGCCGTCCAGCTGGATCAGTTGGGGATCGAGCGAGACGCTCACGCTCTTGATCGTCTGCAAATCGTCGATCTCGCGGCCGTCGGCGCCCTGCAGAACGATGTTTCCGCTGACCGTCCAACTCGGATGGGTCAGGATCGCGAGCTGGCCATAGGTCTTGTAGGCGAACGGAGCCATCACCAGAAACACCACGACATAGACCGAGAACGCGCCGCTGCTCTTCAGCGTGAGTCCGGAAAGCGGACCGTTCGCCGCGACCGTCGTGTTCGGAAACAGCCGATAGATCACCACCGCCGGAATCAGCGGAAGGCTGACCAGGACGATCAGCAGCAGGATCGAAATCAGGACCGCCAGCAGCGCGTAGCTCATCTCGCCCCCCGACCGAGCGAAGCCAGGATGAACCGTACAACCAATGGTCGAGAGACGCAACGCGAAAACGCCGGGAAGCGCGGCGGCCCGGTTCTGCTAGACTCGGCACAGAACGACAATGGGAGGCTTGGATGCTCAGCTGGCAGATCGGCGACGTGAAGGTCACGCGCGTGGTGGAAATCGCGGTAGATGCCGCCATCGACGGCCCCGTCCCGTTCATGCTCGATGCAACGCCCGCCGCCCTGCGGGAAATGCCATGGCTCTATCCGCATTTCGTGACCGATGCCGACGAGTTGAAGCTGTCGTTCCACGCGCTGCTGGTCGACGCGCCGGGGCTGAAGCTGGTGGTCGACACCTGCATGGGCAACGACAAGCCGCGTCACGAACTCGGCGGCAACGCATTGCAGACATCGTTTCTCGCCGATATCGCCGCCGCCGGCTTTCCGCGCGAACGCGTGGACGCCGTCGTCTGCACCCACCTTCACGTCGATCATGTCGGCTGGAACACGATGCTGCGGGACGGCAAATGGGTGCCGACATTTCCCAACGCGCGCTATCTGATGAGCCGCAAGGACCATGAACACTGGATCGCATCGGACGAGCACCAGGCGCCCGCCATCATGGCGGATTCGGTCACGCCGGTTTTCGAGGCCGGGCTGGCCGAGCTGGTGGAGCTCGACCATCGCATCTCGCCGGAGCTGCGGCTGATCCCGACCATCGGCCACACGCCGGGCCATGTCAGCGTGATGATCGAGTCGCAGGGCGAGACGGCGCTGATCACCGGCGACATGATGCACCATCCCTGCCAGATCGCGCGCCCGGATTGGTCGGTCGAGCAGGACAGCGACAAGAAGGCGTCGGCCGCGACGCGCCGCGCGGTTCTGAAGGATTTCGCCGACAAGCCCATCCTCATCATCGGCACCCATTTCGCGGCACCGACGGCGGGGCATATAAGGAGCGACGGGACGGGCTATCGCTTTGTCGCGTAGTTTCCGCGCGGCGGACGCTGTCACGGCGCCGCGGAATATTCCTCCATCGCCACGGCCATTTCGATGTCCTTCCCGGTCACGCCGCCGGCGTCATGGGTGGAGAGCGTGACGTCTACCTTGTTGTAGACGTTGAACCATTCCGGATGGTGATCCATCTTCTCGGCCAGCAGCGCCACGCGGCTTATGAAACCGAAGGCCTGGTTGAAATCCCGGAATTCGAATTTGCGCGCGATGGCGTCGCGGCCCGCAACCGCCTGCCAGCGGGGCAAATCCTTCAGCGCGGCCGTGCGGGCGGTGGGATCGAGTTTTTTCATGGCGGTCTCCTTTTTTCAGTCTATCCTATCGTGCGATGGACTGGTCCCAAATCGAATCGCCTTCGCTCGACGATTTCGAGGCGATGGCGCGCGAGGCCTATGCCGGCCTGCCGCAGGAATTCCGTGCCCTTGCCGGCGACATCGGCTTCCGGGTCGCGGATTTTCCGGATCAGGAGGTGGTCACGGAGATGGCGCTCGAAAGCGAATTCGACATCCTCGGCCTGTTCCACGGTCCGGGCCTGGCGGCGCGCGAAAGCGGCTATGCGGTGACCGACCTGACCATGATCTTCCTCTATCGCCGGCCGATCCTGGATTATTGGGCCGAGCATGGCGAGAAGCTGGGCGACATCGTGCGTCATGTGCTGATCCACGAGATCGGCCACCATTTCGGCCTCTCCGACGACGCCATGCACGCCATCGAGGACCGTGCGGATTAGGCCTTCAGCGCATAGCCGCGCTCGGCGCGGTAGAGGCTGCCGCCGGGCGCCAGATGGCTGGAAAAAAGGATGAAGGCGCCGACCTCGAAGGGCGCGCTCGCATAGAGCGCGTGATCGACCAGGTAGTCCATCACCCGGCCGCGCGGCGCACCTTTCAGCCGCGCCAGCGTCACATGCGGCGTGAATTTGCGCGGCTCCGCCTCCAGCCCTATGCGCTGCAAAGCGGTTTCGATCTTGCGCTGGAGATGCAGCAGCGTCTCGCTCGGCGCCACGCCGGCCCACAGCGCGCGCGGAGTCTTGCCGCCGAATTCGCCGACGCCCTTCAGCTCCAGGCGAAAAGCGGGTGCGGCGATCGCGGCCAGCGCATCGTCGATCGCGCCCGCGTCGCGCCCGTCCGCCTCGCCGATGAAGCGCAGCGTCAGGTGGAGCTGGTCGCGCGTCGACCAGCGCGCGCCCGGCACGCCGGCCTGAATCAGGCTCAGCGACATCGCCACCGCGTCGGGCAGCGCCAGGGCCACGAACAACCGCATCAGGCACCTGCCAGCCGGCCGAGCGGCAGCCGCCGCCGGAACAGGATCACGACAAGGCCATAACCCAGCGCGCCGAAAAGGATCGCAAGCGCCAAGGCGGTCTCCCGCTGAAGCAGACCGGACACAGGCACCAGGGCGAGCCCCAGCATCGCCCCGCCCAACGCGCCGATGCCCGTTGCGGCCGCGCCGAGCAGGCTGGGTCCCAGCGCACGCAGGAACGTGTCGTCGATCGCGAGCAAGCCGCGCCGCCGCGCCAGCCAGACCAGCAGAATCACATTGGCCCAGGAGCCGAGCGAGGTGCCCAGCGCCACGCCGACGGCGCTCAGATGAAAGCCCCACACCAGAATGAACTTGAAGGCGATGTTGACCGCGACGGCCAGCATGGTGGCGCGCACCGGCGTCGCGGTGTCGTGGCGCGCATAGAAGGTGGCGGCGATCACGCGCACGAAGACGAAGGCGGGCAGCCCGGCGCCATAGGCCGCCAGCGCGCCGGCCGAGATGTCGGCCGCTTCGACATGGAAGGCACCGTGGGCGAAGACCCCGCGCATGATGGTCTGCGGCACCAGCAGGAACGCCGCCGCGAACGGCAGGGTGAGGAACAGCCCCAGCGCGGCGCTGCGGTTCTGCGCCGCCTGCGCGCCTTTCTCGTCGCCCTTGGCGATCAGGGTCGACATTTCCGGCAGCAGCACGGTCGCCAGGGCGATACCCAACGTGCCCAGCGGCAACTGATTGATCCGGTCGGCATAGTTGACCGCCGTCAGCACGCCGGGAAAGTAGCTAGCGATCAGCGTGTCGAAGAGCAGCGCGATCTGCACGCTGGCCGAGCCGAAAGTGGCGGCACCTAGCGCGCCCATGAAATTCCGCACCTCGACGGTCCAGCGCGGCCTGACCAGGCGCAGCCGCAGATGGTGGCGCCCGGCCGCCCAGACGATGAAGGCGATCTGCAGGAACCCGGCCAGCAGGACACCGCTCGCCGCCGCATAGGCCGCATTGGGGAACCAGCGCGCGCAGAGCAGCGTCGCGATCATCGCCAGATTGAGGAAAACCGACCAGGCGGCGGCAGCGGCGAATTTGCCGTGCGCGTTCATCATGGCCGAAAGCTGCACAGCGATGACGGTCAGGATCAGATAGGGAAAGGTGATGCGCGAAAGGTCGACGGCAAGCCGGGTTTCGCCCGGATGCGCGGCAAAGCCCGGCGCCATGACGCGCACGACCCAGTACATGCAGGCCATCGCCACGGCCAGCAGCACGACCTGCGCCGCCACCTGCCAGGAATAGACAGTGTCGGCGAAGCGCGCCGCCGCCTCCTCGCCCTGCTTTTCGCGCGCGGCGGCATAGCGGGGGATGAAGGCGACGTTGAAGGCGCCCTCGGCGAAGATGCCGCGGAACGAATTGGGCAGGCGCCAGGCGACGAAGAACGCGTCCGACAGAAGCCCGTCGCCCAGCACCGCCGCCATCAGCACGTCGCGCAGGAAGCCCGCGATTCGCGAGAGCAGCGTGTATCCGCCGACCGATAGAAGACGTCTGAACATGAAAAGCCTCGGCGCCGCGCCTCCGACGCAGGTCGGCGTCGAGTCGCCGTGGCAGCGTCCCTCACAAGCCGGCCTTTGGGAAGCCGGCCCGGCCGTATCCGGCTTGTCCGGACCGGGCGAAAGCGGCGGATTGCGGAGCTGTCATGTTGCCCCGCACTTGCGATGACTCTTGATACTTACCCCCCCGGACACGATATAATGCGGGCACCGGCCCCTTGGCCGGCAAGGAAGGATTTCCATGGCTGACTACAACAATCCCGTGCTGCGCGGCCAAACCGCCGCCGCCGGCGTTATCGACGCGGGGCTGCGCGCCTATATGCTGCGCGTCTACAATTACATGCTGGTGGGACTTGCGCTCACCGGCGCTACCGCCTGGCTGACGGCGGCGGACACGCCGTTCCGGGCGCTGTTCCTGGAGGTGACGACCGTCAACGACCATCCGATGGTCGGCCTGACGATCCTGGGCTTCGTGGCGCTGTTTGCGCCGCTCGCCCTGGTCTTCTACCTGTCGATGCGCATCAACAGCATGAGCGCCGGCGCGGCCCATGCCACGTTCCTGGTTTATGCCGGCATCATGGGCATCTCGCTCGCCCCGGTGCTGCAGATCTATACCGGCGTCAGCGTGGCGCAGGTGTTCTTCATCACCGCGGCGACGTTCGGCGCGATGAGCCTGTGGGGCTACACGACGAAGGCCGATCTGGCGGGCTTCGGCTCGTTCCTCTTCATGGGACTGATCGGCATCGTCATCGCCTCGCTGGTCAACATGTTCCTGCAGTCCAGCATGATGGCGTTCGTGATCTCGGTCGCCGGCGTGCTGATCTTCACCGGCCTCACCGCCTACGACACGCAGAGCATCAAGGAAATGTATGTCGCCAACGATGATGGCTCGACGGCCAGCAAGAAGGCGATCATGGGCGCGCTGCGCCTGTACCTGGACTTCGTGAACCTGTTCCTCATGCTGCTGCGGCTGTTGGGCAACCGCCGCTAGTCCGATACGGCATCCTGCGAAGGCCCCGATGGCGACATCGGGGCCTTTTCGTTTCAGCCGCCCTGTGCGGCTAGCGCCTTAAGCAGCTTCTTGTCGAAGACGCGCAGCACCTGCGCCAAGTCGTGGCCGCGCTTGAGGACAAGACCGCCGGCCGCGATCACCGCATACTGGCCCTGGCGCGCACGCAGCTTCGGCCGCTTCTCGATGGCGAACAGCGGGACTTCGCTGGTGCGGCGGAAAATCGAGAACACGGCCACGTCGGAGAGGAAATCGATGGCGTAGTCACGCCATTCGCCGGCGGCGACCATGCGGCCATAGATCGTCAGAACGCGGTTGAGTTCGGCGCGGTCGAAGCGCACCTGCGCCACCGCCTGCCCGCCGGAATATGCCTGCCGCGCGGGCTGCGAGCCTGGCTCCGCGCGGAGGAACGCTATGGGTTCCTCGACCATCGCCGCGATGATGGCGCGCGCGACAACCCGCGTCAAATGGAGGACCGATCGTCCCGCCGAAGACCGCGACACGCTGCGCAGATTGCCCCTACCGCAGCCACGAAATGGTCACGATTGGACCATGGCGCGGCCTTTTTCGGCTCCCATGTTTTGAACGTCGGCTGGTCGAGTTGATGGGCAGCTTGTGGCGATTTAAGCCCCCCAGCCCTCGCTGCGGGCTTTCCTGATCGGCCAGCCGGCGTTCCTCGAAATCTTTCCCCTCGTGAGTTACGGCATTGCGACGCTGTCGCAGATCCGCGTCTGGTTACGAAACCGTAATGCGCCAAGGTCGGGTGCGGCGAAAATTGCGCCCACCTATCCCTGCCGCATCACTGCAGAAGCTGTTAGCGTCGTCATCAGAACTTCCGGAATTCGACACTCAAAAGGGGGAATTGCATGTTCGGTAAATTTGCCGCCGCGCTGGCGCTCGGTCTCTGCACGGTATCGGGGCTCGCGCAGGCCCAGACTCTGGTATCGCTGAACCATCCGGCCCCCGAGGGTGCCGACATAACCTATCTGCTCACCGACGGAACCGTGCTCGGGCAGAGCGAGAACGATCAGTCCAGCTGGTACAAGCTGACCCCGGACATCAACGGCAGCTATGTCAACGGAAACTGGACCAAGGTGGCCAGCCTGCCGTCCGGTTATTCGCCCTACGCCTTCGCCGGCGCGGTGCAGATCGACGGACGGCTGATCATCGACGGCGGCGAATACAATCCCGGCAGCGTTTTCAGCCTGACCAACCTCGCCGCGATCTACGATCCCAAGGCCAACACCTGGACCAAGCTGGAGCAGCCGAAAGGCTGGAATTACGTCGGCGATTCGTCGTCCCTGATCCTGCCGGACGGCCGGTACCTGGTGGGACAGAAAATTAACACCCATATGGCGGCGCTCGATCCCAGGACCCTCCAGTGGACGAAGCTCGGTTCGGACGGCAAGGCCGATTTCAACTCGGAAGAAACCTGGACGCTGCTGCCCGACGGCACGGTGCTGGCGGAGGACGTGAAGGACGGCCCGAACACCGAACTCTACAAGCCTTCCACGGGGACCTGGCAGTCGCTGGGCGCCACGCCGGAGCCGCTGAACGGTCCGCCCTGCTGCAAGGTGGAGTTCTACGGCAACGGCAAGAAATATCACCCGCCCGGCGAAATCGGCCCGGCGCTGCTGATGCCCGA
>JAATGL010000021.1 GCA_015654705.1 Alphaproteobacteria bacterium
CGTAATCGACATAGCGCTCAAAGCTCATGCCATCCTCGAACACCCAGGGCAGCATCCCGGACCGGGCATTGTCCACATCGGTCCAGACCTGGCTGCGATAGGAGAGGAAGCCGTTGGGCCGGCCTTCGCGGAAGGGCGAATTGGCCAGCAGCGCCCCGGCCACGGGTTGCAGCGCCAGGCCGACGCGGAATTTCTTCACCATGTCGGCCTCGGAGGAGAAATCGAGGTTCACCTGCACCGTGCAGGTGCGGAACATCATCTCCAGCCCATAGCCGCCGACCTTGGACATGTAGCTGCGCATGATGGCGTAGCGGCCCTTGGGCATCTGGTGGGTCTCGTCCATCCGCCAGGTCGGCGCGAAGCCGAGCCCGAGCACGCCGGCGCCGATCTCGCCGGCGACTTCGCGCACCTGTTCGAGATGGGTGTTCACCTCGGTGCAGGTCTCATGAACCGTGCGGAGCGGCGCACCGGAGAGCTCGAACTGGCCGCCCGGTTCCAGGCTCAGCGAGGCGCCGTCCTGCAGCAGGCCGATGATGTTCTCACCTTCCTTGACGTCTTCCCAGCCGAAGCGGCGCATGCCTTCGAGCAGGCTGCGGATGCCGGGCAGCGTCTCATAGGCGAGCGGCTTGTGGGTCTTCAGGTCGTAGACGAACTTCTCGTGCTCGGTGCCGATGCGCCACTCCGCTTTCGGCTTGGAGCCGTCGGCCAGATGGTGCACGAGGTCGTCACGGGACCCGATCGGGCCGCTGGCGGATTGCGGAATCGACATGCAGACGCCTCTCCTCCCGCGCTTGCGGGTCTTGCCCAGCCGGCGCCGTGTAAATCCTGAACCGCCCGTTTAGTGCTTGGTATGTAATGGGCCGGTGCGCCTGCGGCAAGCGCGCTCCGCTGCCGCCGATCCGCCGCGGTCAAACGCCACGCCGAACCATCACAAACGGTTGAGGCTTTATGGATGACGTGGCCGCGGTATAGGAATCTGATATATTTCGGCTTCTTGCGGAGGATGCCATGAAGCAATTTCCTTTGACATGTTGCGCCCGGGATTTCACGGTCGGCGCGGGATTTTCGCTGCTGCTCCTGCTCGGCGCCGCGGGCACGGCAAACGCCGATTCGCCGCCGAAGGTCGACCATTCCAAGCCGACGCCCCAGCCCGATTATCCGGCCACCGCGCAGACGGGCGGCGAACAGGGCGACGTGGTGCTTGGCGTCCTTGTCAACACGCATGGACGGCCGCTCAAGATTCGCGTCAACCAGTCCAGCGGGTTCGTCGATCTTGACGATGCCGCCGCGGCGGCCGTCGCGGGCTGGCACTACCTTCCGGCGATAAAGGATGGCGATACGGCAACGGATTGGGCGCAGGTGAAAATCCATTTCGAACTGCCGCAGGCGGCTCAGGCATTGCCTGCTGCTACCGACGCCGCCACCGGCAGCCCGACGCCGATCCAGCATTAGCGCCAGTCGCCCTTGACGGATTGCCAGACGGCCAGGGCGGCCAGGGCTGCCGTGTCGGCGCGCAGGATGCGCTGGCCCAGCGACGCCGGCACGACGAAGGGCTTGGCGCGCAGCGCGGCGCGCTCGGCGGGATCGAATCCGCCTTCGGGACCGGTAAGAATCGCCCAGGGACCGGCCGGCGCTTCGTCAAGCGCATCGGCGATGGCGGGCGCCGCGCCGGCTTCGTCACAGAAAAGAAGCCGCCGCCCGTTCGGCCAGTCCGCGAGCAGCCGCGGAAGATCGACCGGCTCGCGCACTTCCGGCACGCTGACCCGGCCCGCCTGCTCCGCCGCCTCGATGGCATTGGCGCGCAGGCGCTCGACATTGACACGGCGCACGATCGTTCTGTGGGTCAGGACCGGCTGCAGGAGGCGCACGCCGAGTTCGGTCGCCTTCTGCGCCAGGAAGTCGGCCGGCGTCTTCTTGATCGGTGCGAAGACCAGCCAGAGATCGGGGACCTCGCGCTGCGGCGCCGTTTGGATTTCGCATTCCAGCACGCAGGCGCGCTTGCCGGCCTCGACGAGGCGCGCACGCCATTCCCCGTCGCGTCCGTTGAAGAGGCGAAGACGGTCTCCCGCCTTCGCGCGCATCACATGCAGGAGATAATGCGCCTGCCCGTCGCTCGGCACCACGCGAGCGCCCTCGCCCAGCGTCGCCTCGACATGAAGGCGCACGCCGCCGCCGGGTTCCGTTAGCTCCGCGCTCATGACACTATTGATCCGCATGAGCGCCGAACCGCAAGTCCTCAAACCCGCCGACGCCATTGCCGGCGACTGGGTCGATCGCGTGCCGCCCCGGCTCCAGCCCTATCTCAGGCTGATGCGGCTGGACCGGCCGATCGGCACCTGGCTGCTCTATTGGCCCTGCGTGTTCGGCTTGCTGCTGGGGGCGACCGCGGCCGACCGGCCGTTTTCGCGCTGGCACGATGTGTGGCTGGCGGTGCTGTTCGGCGTGGGCGCCGTCGTGATGCGCGGCGCCGGCTGCACCTACAACGACATCGTCGACCGCGACATCGACGCGCGGGTGGCGCGCACGCGCGGCCGGCCGATCCCCTCCGGCGCCGTCGGCGTCAGGGAGGCCTGGCTGTTCCTCGCGGCGCTCTGCCTCGTCGGCCTGTTGATCCTGCTTCAGCTCAATGGCTTTTCCATCGCGCTGGGCGCGGCATCGCTGGTCCTGGTCGCGGGCTACCCGTTCATGAAGCGCATCACCTGGTGGCCGCAGGCCTGGCTGGGGCTGACATTCAACTGGGGGGCGCTGCTGGGCTTCGCCGCGCAGACCGGCACCGTCGATCTGGCCGATGCGATGCTCTATGCAGGCCTGTTCTTCTGGACGCTGGGCTACGACACGATCTATGCCCACCAGGACAAGGAGGACGACGCGCTGATCGGCGTGAAATCGACCGCGCTGCTGCTGGGCGAGCGTTCGGCGACCTGGATACTGGGTTTCTACGCCGTTGCCTTCACGCTCATCCTGGCCGCGGGATTCAGCGAACATGCCGGCTGGCCGTTCGGCTTTCTGATGCTGGCCGCCGGCGCGCATTTGCTGTGGCAGGTCCGCCGGCTGGACATCGCCGATCCCGACCGCTGCCTGACGCTGTTCCGCGCCAATCGCGACGCCGGCGCCCTGATCGCGGCCTCTTTCCTGCTTGCCGGCTGGTTCTCGTAGCGGACGCATTGCGCCACGGGCATCGCGTTCCTCGCGGCGGCGTCCTATGATGACGCGATGGCGCGCCTCGACCGAGCAGATGGCTTCATGTCCGTGGCGAAGTTCGCGCCGTCCGCGTGAGCGCTCCCAGGGACTTCATCCTCGCCAACACCGCCCTGATCGCGCCGCCGCTTGTGCCGGAGGTGCGGCTGCACTTGGCGACCGAAGTCGTGCCGCTGTGGCGCAAGACGGAGGAAGAACTGGCGCAGAAAGGCGTGCCGCCGCCCTACTGGGCATTTGCCTGGGCGGGCGGGCAGGCCCTGGCGCGTTACGTTCTCGACAATCCCGAACTGGTCGCGGGGAAATCCGTGCTCGATTTCGGTTCCGGCTCGGGCCTTGTGGGGATCGCGGCCGCACGGAGCGGCGCGCCTGCCGTGCTGGCAGCCGACATCGATGCCTTCGCGGCGGCGGCGATCGCGTTAAACGCAAAAGCCAATGATGTGGATATCGCCGTGACCACCGAGGATGTGATCGGCACGACGGGCGGCTGGCAGGCCATCCTGGTCGGCGACATGTGCTACGAGCGGCCGCTGGCGGAACGGCTGCTGGCCTGGCTGCGCGAACGCGCCGACGCCGGCGCCCTCGTCCTGCTCGGCGATCCCGGCCGTTCCTATTTTCCCGAAGCGGGTGTCGAAAAACTCGCGACCTACCGGGTGCAGACCTCGCGCGATCTCGAAGACCGCGAGATCCGCGAGACTGGAGTCTATCGACTGTTTCCCCCCTCTTGACTGGCACGGCCGGATGGGTATTACTGGAACAAACAGGGAACATTAAGATGGCGATGGACGGATATCTGGACTACATCGAACTGCCCGCGACGGACATTCCGGCGACCAAGACATTCTACGGCGCCGTGTTCGGCTGGCGCTTCACCGATTACGGGCCGGACTATGTGGCCTTCGAGAGCGGCGGGCGCGAGGGCGGCTTCAACGCGGCGCGCAAGGTGGTGCCGGAGGGCGGGCCGCTGGTCGTGCTTTACGCCGCCGACCTGGACGGGATGGAGGCGAAGGTCCGCGCGGCGGGCGCCGAAATCCTCTCGCGTGAAGACTTTTCGGGCGGGCGGCGATTCCACTTTCGCGATCCCAATGGCAATGAAATCGCGGTGTGGACGAAAAGCTGAGCCCGCCATGCCTGCGGTTTGCGGTTTTCGAGACGCATGTCAGAGTGCCACCCAACGACGGCCTGCTTCGCGGGCCGGCGCGTTCTCATGGGGGCAAATGCATGGCCGGTATCCCGGAAAATCCCAATCCCGCAATCGACGACGACCTGAAGCGGGCGCTGGGACCGGTCCATCTGATCGCGCTGGGCATCGGCGCCATCATCGGCGCGGGCATCTTCGTGCTGACCGGCCACGCAGCGGCGAGCTATGCCGGTTCGGGCGTGGTGGTCTCCTTCGCCATCGCCGGCGTCGGCTGCCTGTTCGCGGGCCTGTGCTATGCCGAATATGCCGCGATGATCCCGGTGGCCGGCAGCGCCTATACCTACACCTACGCCACGATGGGCCGTCTGCTGGCCTGGATCATCGGCTGGAACCTGGTGCTCGAATATCTGGCCGCCGGATCGACGGTGGCGGTGGGCTGGTCCGGCTATTTCACCGATTTCATGACCAAGCAGTTGCACATGCCCATCCCGCTGGCCTTCGCCGGCGCGCCGTTCAAGCTGGAAGGCTTTCACCATCTCGTCGGCACGGGCGCCTTTTTCAATCTTCCCGCCGTGGCGCTGGTGGCGCTGGTCACTTTCGTGCTGATCGTCGGCGTCAATATGAGCGCCAATTTCAACAACCTGATGGTGGCGACCAAGCTCTGCATCGTGCTAGTGGTGATCTTCGTCGGCTTCTCGCACATCGTGCCGACCAATCACGTGCCCCTCATTCCACCCAATACCGGGACCTTCGGCCAGTTCGGCTGGACCGGCGTGTTCCGCGCCACCGGCGTGATCTTCTTCGCCTATATCGGCTTCGACGCGGTCAGCGTGGCGGCGCAGGAGGCGCGCAATCCCCAGCGCGACGTTCCCATCGGCATCCTGGGATCGTTGCTGCTCTGCACCGTGCTCTACATGCTGATGTCGTGGGTGGTGACCGGCATCGCCGCCTATCCGACGCTGAACGTGGCGCATCCGGTTTCGCAGGCGGTGGAAGCCATTCCGCAGACCGCGTGGCTGGCGCCCTTCGTCAATGTCGGTGCGATCGTCGGCCTCGCCTCGGTCGTGCTGGTGCTGCTGCTGGGCCAGTCGCGCATCTTCTACGCCATGGCGAAGGACGGGATGATCCCGCCCCTGTTCGCCGAGATCCATCCGCGCTTTCGGACCCCGTGGCGCGGCTCGCTGATCACCGGCTTCTTCTGCGCGGTGCTGGCCGGCGTCCTGCCGCTCGATATCCTGGGCGAACTGGTTTCGATCGGAACGCTGGCGGCGTTCGTGATCGTCTGCGCCGGCATCATGGTGCTGCGCGTGCGCCGGCCCAATGTGAAGCGGCCGTTCCGCACGCCGCTGGTCTGGATCGTCGGCCCGCTGGGCATCGCGATGTGCCTGTTCATGATGGCGTTCCTGCCGCTCGACACCTGGATCCGGCTGGGCGTCTGGACGGTGATCGGCCTGATCATCTATGTCGCCTACAGCGTGCGCCATGCCAAGCCGCCGCGCTGGAAGCTGGAAGACGCGTGAGGCCGGTCCGATGAACGACGTCGCATTCGAGCAGCCCAACCTGGTGATCGCGGAAAACAACGAGCTCAACCGCTCGCTGGGGCCGGTCAGCCTGATCATGATGGGGATCGGCGCCATCATCGGCGCCGGCATCTTAGTGATCGCCGGCACCGCGGCGGCGGAGCATGCCGGCCCGGCGGTCATCATCTCCTTCGTGATCGCGGGCCTGGGCTGCCTGTTCGCCGGTCTCTGCTATGCCGAATTCGCCTCGATGATTCCGGAATCGGGCAGCGCCTACACCTATGCCTACGCCACGATGGGCCGCTTCATGGCATGGTTCATCGGCTGGAACATGGTGCTGGAATATCTGGTCTCGTCGTCGACGGTGTCGGTCGGCTGGTCGGGCTATCTGGTGAGTTTCCTCGAAAATCTGGGCTACACGTTTCCCGCCGCCCTGGCCAACGCGCCGGTCACCGGCACCGGCTTCCACGAGTTGCACCTGACCGGCGCGATCATCAATCTCCCCGCCGTTCTGCTGATCGTCTTCCTGACCGTGTTCCTGGTCGTCGGCGTCAGCGAATCGGCGCGCTTCAATGCGCTGATGGTGATGATCAAGACGGGCATCGTGATCCTGGTCATCGCCTTCGGCCTGCCGCATGTGCATGCCGCCAATCTGCATCCCTTCATCCCGCCCAATGCGGGTTCGTTCGGAAAATTCGGCGTCACCGGAATCCTCGCCGCCTCCGGCTTGATCTTCTTCGCCTATATCGGCTTCGAGGCGGTTTCGGTGGCCGCGCAGGAATCCAAGAACCCCAGGCGCGATCTGCCCATCGGCATCCTGGGATCGCTCGCGGTATGCACCGTGCTCTACATGGGCATGGCTTTGGTGCTGACCGGCATCACCGACTGGCGCACGCTCGACGTGCCCAATCCGGTCTCCTTCGCGCTGGGGCGGATCGCCTCGCTGCAATGGATGGTGCTGCCGATCAATATCGGCGCGATGGTCGGGCTGGCGTCGGTCGTCTTCATGGGCCTCTACGGCCAGTCGCGCATCTTCTACTGCATGGCGCGCGACGGCTTCCTGCCGCCGGCCTTCTCCGCCGTGCACAAGCGCTTCAAGACGCCGCATCGCGGCACCATCATCACCGGCGCGTTCGCGGCACTGCTGGCGGCGATCTTCCCGCTCGATATCCTGGCCGACCTCGTTTCGATCGGCACGCTTCTGGCGTTCGTGGCGGTCTGCGCCGGAATCATGATTCTTCGCCGCACCACGCCCAACGCCAAACGTCCCTTCAAAACGCCCTGGGTGTGGTTCGTGGCGCCGGCCGGCATCGTGACCTGCGGATTGATGATGTTCAGCCTGGCGGACGGAACCTGGGTACGCCTCGTGGTGTGGACCGCCATCGGCCTCGTCATCTATTACCTCTATGGCGTCTGGCATGCGGCGCCGTCGAAGTGGAAGGTCGCCAACGAAAGCTGACCCTTTGAGGCTCGCGCGTCGTGCCGGGGTGTGAGCGGAGCCTCGAAGCATGCGCGGGCACCTCAGGATGACGGTATGATTTCTTCATGACCTATCGCTCGCTGCGGGATTTCATCGCCAGGCTCGAGGCCACGGGCGAACTGGTGCGCGTGCGCGAGCCGGTGTCGACGGTGCTGGAGATGACGGAAATCCAGACGCGGCTGCTGGCCCGGGGCGGGCCCGCTGTCATCTTCGAAAGGCCGCTCAAGGCCGACGGAGCCCCTTCCGACATTCCCGTCCTCGTCAACCTGTTCGGCACGGTGAAGCGGGTGGCGATGGGCGTGACCATGGGCGGCGTCGAGCGCACCACCGCCGCGTCCCTGCGCGAGGTCGGCGAGCTGCTGGCCATGCTGCGCCAGCCCGAGCCGCCGCGATCTTTGGGGGAGGCGTTCGACCTGCTGCCGCTTGCGCGCACGGCCATGACGATGAAGCCCAAGACCGTCGGTCGCGCGCCCTGTCAGGAGGTTGTGTTCAAGGGCGCCGATATCGATCTGAACGCGCTTCCCGTCCAGACCTGCTGGCCGGGCGAGCCGGCACCGCTGATCACCTGGCCCCTGGTCGTGACGAAAGGGCCATCGGACAGGCGGGAGGACAATTTCAATCTCGGCATCTATCGCATGCAGGTGCTGAACAGGAACCAGACCATCATGCGCTGGCTGCGCCACCGCGGCGGGGCGCAGCATCACGCGCGCTGGGCCAGGGAGAAGACGGCGCCGCTGCCCGCCGCCATCGTGCTGGGCGCCGATCCGGGAACCATCCTCGCGGCGGTGACGCCGGTACCCGACACGCTGTCGGAATACCAGTTCGCCGGGCTGCTGCGCGGACAGCGCGTCGAGCTTGTCGATTGCCTGACGCAGCCATTGAAAGTTCCGGCCGAAGCCGAGATCGTGATCGAGGGCGAAGTCTCGCTCACCGATTATCGCGATGAGGGGCCTTACGGCGACCACACCGGCTATTACAATTCGGTCGAGCCGTTCCCGGTCTTCACTGCGACCGCGCTCACCATGCGCAGTCAGCCTATCTATCTGTCGACCTTCACCGGCCGCCCGC